>NZ_JANINM010000076.1 GCF_024509055.1 Mesorhizobium sp.
GACCTGCGCCTGCAGCTTGGCGATCTCGGTCGGGCCGTCACTAAGCAGCTTGACGCCGGACTTGTCGACGAATTCCTTCAGCGCCGCGGCCTGGCCGTCCTGGTAGATCCCGCCATAGGAGACGAAGGTCAGGGTCTTGCCCTTGAGCGACCCATCCTTCACCTCGCCCGCGACCGGCTTGTCCTGCGCCAGGGCCGCTGTCGCCAGGACACCGAGCGCCAGGATGGCGCCAAGCCCTGCATATTTCGATTTCAGCATGATCGATATTCTCCCATTGAGGCCCGCGTTCTCGAAAACGGCTACCTGGGCGCGAGCGGTTTCCAGGTCGTGTATTGGTCGAGCTCGGCGCGCACCGAGGTTGGCGGCGCGATGATCCACATCACCTCGGCCCGGCCGCTGCCGATGTTCTCGCTGCGATGTGGCGTCGAGGTCGTGTATTCGATGCTGTCGCCCTCTTCGAGGACATGACGCGCGTCACCGAGGGAGACCTCGACGATCCCGCGAAGCACGACGAGCATCTCGTGCGCGTCGCCATGCGTGTATTGGTCGGATCCGGTCGAGCCGCCGATATCGAACTCGCCGACATAGACTTCCATGTCGCTCAAGGGCGGGCGCGAGAGCAGCATCTTGCGGCAACCGTCGCTGGGCGGCAGGCTCGGCCGCTCGTTGCGCCTGAGAACCCCGTGGTTCTGCGCGGCGCTTTCCTCGAACAGCATCGCGACGCTGACCCCGAGCGCCGAGGCAATCTGGTTGAGCGAGGCGGTGCTGGCGCCGGTCAGGCCGCGCTCGAGCTGGCTGATGAAACTGGCGCTCGTCCCAGTCGCATCGGCGAGGTCCCGCAAGGACAGCCTTCGTGCGAGACGAAGGCTCTTGAGCCGCATGCCCAACACCTGATGGGCATGGGTCGCGGCCGAGCTGGCGCCGTTTGCTGCCGGAGCCTGGCCGTTGTCTGAAGCCTTTGGCATCCTGTTCCCCTTCACTGCACAGTTTGTACAGTGGCACTGTACACATGGCAAGCGACAAGAAGCAGTTCCTGGCCCATCACCAGATGGGCCAGCCAGAATGGCCTTTGAGTGCTATGGTCGAGAAGGTCCGGTCAGCCCTCGCCGGCCAGGTCCCGGCGCGCCTTGTCGAGTTCCTCCGCGTAGCGGCGCATCAGGTGGCTTTCGGTGACAAGGCCCAGAACGATACGGTCGTCGAAATCCTCGACAACCGCCAGTTCTTCCGCCCCGGCGCGCTGGAACGTCCCGGCTGCGGTCTGGACGTTCATCGACGGCACCAGCACCGCGTCCTTGAACTGGGCCAGCGCTCGCACCGGCGTCTCGCCGTCGGATACATCGCTGTGCAGTTCAGGCACGAGCAGCATGCCGACATAGTGCATGCCTTGTTCGACGGCGATCACACGCTGCCCTGAGCCGAGCGGCACCTCCTTGCGGAACTCGGCCAGCGTCGTCGATGCATCGATGGTCTGGACATTCTTGCGCATCATCGATCCGACATTGAGGCTACGCATCCAGCCGACATCGTGGGCGCTGCGGATCGTCTCGCCGCGCAGGTGGAAGCGCCAGGTCGAGAAAGAGTAGCCGAAGGTCTCGCGCACCAGGATCGCCGACATGATCGATGCCGCCAGCACCACGCCGGTCAGCGTCAGGTCTCGGGTTGATTCCAGCGCCAGGAAGGTCATGGTCAGCGGGCCACCGACGACGCCGACAGCGAGCGAGGTCATGCCGACGACGGCCGCGACCGCCGGGTCGATGCCCACCGAGGGCGCGGTCAGCGCCATGACGCCGGCAAAGACCTTGCCGAGAAGGGCTCCCAGGAACAGCGAGGCAAAGAACAGGCCGCCGCGGAAGCCGGAGCCGAGCGAGATGGCCGAAGCCGCGAGCTTCATCACGAAGACGCTCGCCACCACCGGAAGCGCGTAGTTCATGGCGAACTCGCGATGTAGCGCGCCATGGCCGCTGGACAGCACCTGCGGCGTGACCAAGCCCAGCAGCCCGACCAGGATACCGCCCAGAAAGGGCCTGACCGAAGCATCGATCTTCAGCCGCACGAAGAGCTGCTCGATGATGCTCACCAGATGCATGATCGCGATGGAAGCCGCCCCGCCGAGAAGCCCCAGCAACAGGAACGGCACATATTCGCTGGCGGTCAGCGCCGGCAGGCCGGAGAGTTCCAGAGGAAACGGCACGCCGCCGAAAAACTCGGCGGTCAGCGAGGCGGAGATCGCCGCCGTCATCACCGGGGCGAGGTTGGCGACGGAGTAGATGCCGATCACCAGCTCGAAACCGTAGAAGGCGCCGGTCAGCGGCGCGTCGAAAGCGGCCGCGATCGCGCCGGCCGCGCCGCAACCGACTAGAATTCGGACATCGTTGCGACGCAGCCGGAAGGCGCGCGCCAGCCGCGAGGCGAAGCCGGACCCGATCTGCGTGTAGCCGGCTTCCAAACCGACCGAAGCGCCGAAGCCGCTGGAGATCATCGTCTGGGCGACGATGATGAACGTATCGGTGAGCGACATGCGTCCGCCATAGAGCGCATTGGCCTCGATCGGGTCCACCGGCGTGCGGAACTTTCGCTTCTTTAGCCAGATTATCGAAAGGCCGAGTACGAGCCCGCCAATCGCTGGAAACATCGCCTGCACCGGATTGGTCAGCGAAAACATCGCCGACAGCCGGCCTCCCGGCTGCACGTCGAAGAGCAGCCAGTGCATGCCTTGCACTATCGCGCTCATGCCGGTGGCCAGCGCGCCTGCTATGACCCCGACCAGCCCCGCCATCAGCACAATCACGATCCCGCGCGCCTCGAGCACGGGGATCGATTTGATCAGCACCGCGCGAAGCCGGCGGGCATAGACTTGCGGTTCGTTTCTGGCAGGCAACGGAGCGGCTCGCCGATATTCCATGGGTGGAAGCTGCCGTGCTGATACGCCCGGCCGCATTGCGTGGCAACCGCAATGCCGACTGCTTGTGGCGCGATTTTGGCGCTCTGTCGATTAGGCGGGAGCGAGGTCTACGGGTTACGGACAAACGGATCGCAGGACGGTCAGTCCGCAATGGTCAGCGGCCCGCAATCATCCTCGGCGACGAAGATTGCCAGGAGTTCCGCCGGCTCGGTCGCGCTCGCATTCTCCGCGAACAAATGCACGGCCCCTGGCGGTTCGAACCAGGTCTGTCCTTTGGCGAAGGTGCCGACCGACCCGCCTTCCATTTGCGAACGCAGCGTGCCCTTCAACACGAAGGCGGTCACCGAACCGGGATGCCGATGCCGGGGGGTGTAGCCGTTCGGCGGGAACTCGACCAGCGCCGTGGTGATCGAATGTCCCGGAACGTTCGGGAGCTTTTCGCAGGACAACGGCCTGACCGTGGTGGCCGGGCGTGCGCCGGCGCCCTCGCCGGCATCCGCTCCCATCATCTGCAGATGCGCCTCCGGCTCCCCGGTCACCCTGATTATCCCGTTAGCGAGCATTACCGCCGCCGCGAGCAGCGCGGAAGCGATGGCGGCGACCCCGAGAAGTGCAAGATTTCGAGAAGAGGCGGCTTCGATCATGGCGGCAGCTCCGAAGCGGAAATTCAGCGAGCCATGCGGAAGTCCGCGCGCCAGCCCAACTCGCTGACCGCCTTGCCTGTCGTGACATGGCCATTCGGCTCAGCGACGTTGAAGGCGCCGGACTCACCCCGCTCCACGGCAAGCAGCGCCGCATGGGCTGCCGCATCGACATGCACAGCCGGGTCGGCGGCGGTCTCCGCGCCGCTGCCCGGCCCATAGAGATGACCATAGCGCAGAACGACGCCAGTCAGCGGCGCGGCCGTGAGCACCTGCCGTTCGAGCGCGATGACGCCGCGGACACTGATGCCCCGACCGCCTTCGGCGGCGCTATCGAGCGGGTCGGTTTCGCCATGCGGTTCAGACCCTGGCGCATAGGCCCAGGAGATGCTCTGCGCGATCAGGCGCCTGGCTCCCGCCGCCTTCGCGGCCTCGACCAGGTTACGGGTTCCCTCGTCGCGAATGCGGGCGTTTCTCGCGGCCGCCTCGCCCATCCTGGCGGGATCAAGCCCTGGCGGTAGATCAGTGAGTTGATGAATGACGATTTCCGGCTTCGCCGCCACGACAGCGGCACCCAAGCCGTTCAGGTCGAACACATCGACCACCACCGGATCGGCGCCCAGAGCACGCAACGCCTCGGCCTTTGTGCTCTGGCGCGTGGTGGCCGTCACCTGATGGCCGGCGTCCGCCAGTTGCGGGATCAAGCGCCGGCCGATCGCGCCGGAGCCGCCGGCAAGAAATATGCGATAGCCCATCGTCTTCAGCTCCTTGTTGCGGTAATATCAGAATTCGAACAACATATAAGAGCTCTTACATTATGCGCAAGCAGAATCCACCGCTGGCAATCCCCGCTCCCGGGGAGGGCAAGCGCGGCGAGGAAGGCTATCTCGGCTATCTCCTGCGCCAGGCGGCCGGCGCCTACCGGCTACGGGTGGAGCGCGCGTTGGGCGAATTCGGCGTGACCCAGCCGCAGTTCGCGACGCTCACCATGCTGTCGGCCTATCCCGGTATCTCCAATGCCGACCTCGCAAGGCTGGCGATGCTCACGCCGCAGACGGTGAGCGTGATCGTCGCCAATCTGGAAAAGGCCGGTTCCCTGGTGCGCAAGCCGCATGCCGTCCACGGACGCATCCAGCATCTCGACCTCAGCGAAGGCGGCCGCGCCTTGCTCAAGAAGTGTCGCGAGCGTGTACATAAGCTCGAAAGGGAACTGACCGGGGGCCTGTCCGCCACAGAAGAACGCGCCGTCCGCCGCTGGCTGGTCGGTGTGGCGACCGCCGATGCGGCGCATCCTTAGGATGCCTCAGGTCGGAGCGCCCTCACAGGTTTCGTAGAGCATGAGGTTGCGGTCGCCGATGCCGAGCTCCGCCCAGTTGGCACGCCACGCGGCGATATGCGCCGACTTGAAGTGCGCTTCGAGCGAGGGGCGATCCAGCCACGCCTCGGAGACATGGATCAACCCGGCATCGAGCACATCCTGCGCATAGGAATAAGCAAGGCAGCCGGGTTCGGCGCGGCTCGCCGAGATCATCCGCTCCATGGCCGGCTTCGCCTGTTCGAGCTTGTCGGCTGGCAGCCGAACCGTGCCGATGATCAGCAGCATGCGTTCATCCTTTCGTCCGATAGGGACGAGGTCCCATAGAGTCGGATGATTTCGGATCTGGTCGATCCGAAATCTGAATCCGGCTCTAAATCAAGGAGATAGAGCATGATGTCGCCCGAAAACCGCTTCACACTTTTCGGTATCATGCTCTAGCCACTCTCCCACCTTCGCGCAAGCTTGGCCGGTTACGGTCGAGGGCCTGCCCTGTTGCCGGGCGGCTCTGGATTTGAGGACGACATGGCGATCAGCGAAACAATCCCGTCCGGCCTTGTGGCCAAGAACGGCCGCGACGTCTTCTTCGCCCTCGGCATCATCGTCATCCTGGCGGTGCTGTTCCTGCCGATCCCGGCCTTCCTCATCGACATCGGCCTTGCCTTTTCGATCGCGCTATCGGTGCTGATCCTGATGGTTGCGCTCTGGATCCAACGGCCGCTGGACTTCTCCT
>NZ_JANINM010000077.1 GCF_024509055.1 Mesorhizobium sp.
TGGTGCTGCGAGAGAGGATTGAACTCTCGACCTCTCCCTTACCAAGGGAGTGCTCTACCACTGAGCTACCGCAGCCTACGATGGCGGCGCTTCTGCCATATCGAACCGGCAAGCGCAAGGCCAAGAAAAGCCTAAAAACCGCAATGAACATGCAGCACGACGACATGGCTGTGAATGGCCGTTCCGCGCGGGCGTCCATGACACGGCAGCGCCACAATGTTGGCTATGCCTGAGGCCTAGCTGGCTGTCCGCCGGCGGAGGCGGGACGATGAGCGGCCGAGAAAATCCACCCAAGAAGGGCGACGGCGAGCGCAAGGACCGACTTGCCGAGGCGTTGCGCGCCAATTTGCAGAAGCGCAAGGCGCAGACACGGTCGCGGCGCGCCGGCGACGCTGACAAGCAGCGCGCCTGCGATGCGGACAAGCGGCCGGAGGGACTGGCATCTGCTGGAAAAATGCAAAAAGACTAACCCAAATCAGCCACACTGGCCGACGACAGTTGGATCACAGTTGGGGAAATCCTATTTCTTGAACCGCGCCGGCCGATGGTCTAAGCCGGCATACTCAACCGATTGAACCGGCCCGTTCGGGCCGAGGGGACGCTTTTCATGGATCGCATCAGAATTGTCGGCGGCAACGAGCTGGCCGGTACCATTCCGATCTCGGGCGCAAAAAACGCGGCGCTGCCGCTGATGATCGCCTCGCTGCTCACCGACGACACGCTGACGCTCGAAAATGTGCCGCATCTTGCCGATGTCGAGCAACTGATCCGTATCCTCGGCAATCATGGCGTCGACTATTCGGTGAACGGCCGCCGCGAAAAGCAGCAGGAAGGCTATTCTCGCACCATCAACTTCTCCGCGCGCAACATCGTCGACACCACGGCCCCTTACGAGCTGGTCTCGAAGATGCGGGCCTCGTTCTGGGTGATCGGGCCGCTGCTGGCGCGCATGGGCGAGGCCAAGGTTTCGCTGCCGGGCGGCTGCGCCATCGGCACGCGCCCGGTCGACCTGTTCCTCGAGGGCCTGCAGGTGCTGGGCGCCGAGCTCGACGTCGACACCGGCTATGTGGTGGCCAAGACCAAGAACGGCCGTCTCGTCGGCAATCGTTACGTGTTCCCGAAAGTCTCGGTCGGCGCAACCCACGTGCTGATGATGGCGGCATCGCTCGCCAAGGGCGAGACCGTGCTCGAAAACGCAGCCCGTGAGCCCGAGATCGTCAACCTTGCCGAATGCCTCAACGCCATGGGCGCCAAGATCCATGGCGCCGGCACCCCCACCATCACCATCCAGGGCGTCGAAGCGCTGTCCGGCGCCCGCGTCCGCGTCATTCCGGACCGCATCGAGACCGGCACCTATGCCATGGCGGTGGCTATGACCGGCGGCGACGTGGTGCTCGAAGGCGCGCGGCCCGACCTGCTGCAGAGCGCCCTCGACATCATCGTCGAGACCGGCGCCGAGATCACGCCTACCAATGAGGGCATCCGCGTCAAGCGTAACGGCGCCGGCATTTCGCCGGTCGACGTGACGACGGCGCCCTTCCCCGCCTTCCCGACCGACCTGCAGGCGCAGTTCATGGGCCTGATGACGATGGCCAATGGCAAGTCGCGCATCACCGAGACGATCTTCGAGAACCGCTTCATGCATGTGCAGGAGCTTGCCCGCCTCGGCGCCCACATCACGCTTTCCGGCCAGACGGCGATCGTCGACGGTGTCGCCAAATTGAAGGGCGCGCCGGTGATGGCGACCGATCTGCGCGCTTCGGTGTCGCTGGTCATCGCCGGCCTTGCCGCAGAAGGTGAAACCACGGTCAACCGCGTCTACCATCTCGACCGCGGCTTCGAGCGGCTGGAAGAGAAGCTCTCCGGCTGCGGCGCGGTGATCGAGCGGATTTCTGGCTGACGCTGCGCGGCAATCTTGCCGAGCGGTTGCACCGACGGCAAAGACCTCCTAGAGCGTGTTGAACCCGAATTGATCGGGCTCAACACGCTCTAGTTTTTTGTCTGGGCATGATCTTTGCCGAAAAACCGGTTTCCACTTTTCGGGATCATGCTCTAACAGAACATTGAATTGTCAACGTTCAGGTGCCTATCCCGCATGGCTCTCAAGCTCATCGCGCTCGACGACCAGGATCTGAGCATCGTCTCGGCGCATGTCCAGGACGCCGTGATGAAGGTTTCGGACCTCGAATACCTGCCGGCGGCCAAGCGCTTCGTGCTGACCATGAACCGTTTCGTCTGGGAGGCGAAGTCCGGCCTGTTCCGCCAGCATAATGAACGGCGGCAGAGCGTCCTGCATTTCGACCGCGTACTTGGCGCCAAGACCAGCGGCATCCCGCGCGACAAGCCGGCCGAGGTGCTGTCGCTGCTGGCGATCAGCTTCGTAGCGATAAGCAAGCCGGCCGGCATCATCGAACTGGTCTTCTCGGCCGGCGGCACCATCATGCTCGACGTGGAATGCATCGAGGCCCGGCTCGCCGATATCGGTGGCGCATGGGAAGCCACCTCGCGCCCGGTTCACAGGACCTGAGCGCGGATAATGGCTATCACCCTCAACCAGACAGACGCCGATTTCGAGCAGCGTTTTTCAGCGTTCCTCACCACCAAGCGCGAGGTGTCGGCCGATGTCGAGGCGGTGGTGCGCGACATCATTGCCCGCGTGCGCGCGGACGGCGACAAGGCGTTGGCCGACTACACGCTGAAATTCGACAGGGCCGATCTCAGCAAGCTCGGCATCGCCGTTTCGAAGGACGACATTGCCAACGCCTATGCCAAGGCCGACCCGGCGACGGTCGAGGCGCTCACCTTCGCGCGCGACCGCATCCGTTCGCATCATGAGCGGCAGAAGCCGCATGACGACCGTTATACCGATGCGGCGGGCGTCGAGCTCGGCTCGCGTTGGACGGCGGTCGAGGCCGTCGGGCTCTACGTGCCCGGCGGCACGGCCAGCTATCCAAGCTCGGTGCTGATGAACGCCGTGCCGGCGAAGGTCGCGGGTGTCGAACGCATCGTTATCGTCGTGCCGGCGTCCGGCGGCGTCATCAATCCGCTGGTGCTGGTGGCGGCGGACCTTGCGGGTGTTTCCGAAATCTACCGTGTCGGCGGCGCGCAGGCGGTTGCCGCGCTTGCCTACGGCACCGAGACGATCAGGCCGGTCGCCAAGATCGTCGGGCCGGGCAACGCCTATGTCGCGGCGGCCAAGCGCCAGGTGTTCGGCACCGTCGGCATAGACATGATCGCCGGACCGTCCGAGGTGCTGGTCGTGGCCGATGCGCAAAACGATCCGGACTGGGTCGCCGCGGACCTGCTTGCCCAGGCGGAGCACGACGTGTCCGCGCAGTCGATCCTCATCACCGACAATGCGGCGTTCGGCAAGGCGGTCGAAGAAGCCGTGCAGCGGCAGTTGAAGACCCTGCCGCGCGCCGAGACCGCGGCGGCAAGCTGGCGTGATTTCGGCGCAGTGATCCTGGTGCCGACGATCGAAGCCTCGCTGCCGCTGGTCGACCGCATCGCGGCCGAGCATGTCGAGCTGGCCTTCGATGACGCCGAGGCGTTCCTGTCAAAGATGCGCAATGCCGGCGCGGTCTTTGTCGGCCGGCATACGCCGGAAGCGATCGGCGACTATGTGGGCGGCTCCAACCACGTGCTGCCTACGGCGCGCTCGGCGCGTTTCTCGTCGGGCCTGTCCGTGCTCGATTTCGTCAAGCGCACCTCGATCCTGAAGCTCGGGCCCGAGCAGCTCAAGGCGCTGGCGCCGGCGGCCATCGCGCTCGCCCAGGCGGAAGGGCTCGACGCGCATGGACGTTCGGTGGCGATCAGGTTGAACATGTAGCGATGTCCGGCCACCAGCAAACCCGCGACAGGCTGATCGACGTCGAGCTCGACGAATCGATCGGCCGTTCGACGCCCGACGTCGAGCACGAGCGGGCCGTGGCCATATTCGACCTCATCGAGGAAAACAGCTTCCGGCCGGTCAACGACGGCGGCGCTGGGCCGTACAGGCTCAAACTGTCGCTGGCCGAGTCGCGCCTGGTCTTTGCCGTCAGCCGCGAGGATGGCGCCGATGTGGTCACTCACATCCTGTCGCTGACGCCGCTCAGGCGCATCGTCAAGGACTACTACCTAATCTGCGAAAGCTACTACGACGCCATCCGCTCCTCGACGCCCAGCCATATCGAGGCGATCGACATGGGCCGGCGCGGCCTGCACAATGAAGGCTCGCAGACGCTGATGGACCGCCTCTCCGGCAAGATCGACATCGACTTCGATACGGCGCGCCGGCTGTTCACGCTGGTCTGCGTGCTGCATTGGCGGGGCTGATCCTGGCCGCCTTGCCTCATTCGATCCTGTTTGTCTGCGGGATGAATGCCGTGCGCTCGCCCATGGCGGAGCAGCTGGCGCGGCGGGTGCTGCCGGCCACCACCTTCGTCGCCTCGGCTGGGGTGCGCGGCGGCGAACGCGACCCTTTCGTCGACGCCGTGCTCGCCGAGGAGGGCCTATCGCTCGGCGAGCGCCAGCCGCGGACCCTGGAAGAGCTGGAAGACGATTATTTCGACCTGATTGTGACGATGGCGCCGGAGGCGCACCACGCCGCGCTGGAGCTTACCCGCTCGCTGGCGGTCGAGGTCGAATACTGGCCGATGCCGGACCCGACCGACACCAGCGGCACGCGCGAGCAGATCATGGCCGCCTACCGGGACCTGCGCGAGCGGCTGAAAGCACGCATAAGCCGACGTTTTTCGCCTCCGGAAGCAAAAAGCGCCGCCGATTAAGCATGTTCACAAGCGGACGATTATCATATAGGTTCCGCCGCAAATTCCGGCCGGCGGCCGGAACTGCCCATCCAAGCAAAGGTATCGAATGCCGAAGGAAGAAGTCCTCGAGTTTCCAGGTGTGGTCACCGAACTGCTGCCCAATGCAATGTTCCGCGTGAAGCTCGAAAACGAACACGAAATCATCGCCCACACGGCCGGCCGCATGCGCAAGAACCGCATCCGCGTGCTGACCGGCGACAAGGTCCTGGTCGAGATGACGCCCTACGACCTGACCAAGGGCCGCATCACCTATCGTTTCAAGTAAGACCGCCAGAGCAATTCGGCCGGGAAGCGCGATGAGCCTTTTGCAGAAGCTGGTGCTTGCCTCGGGTTCGCCGCGCCGCATCGAACTCTTGCAGCAGGCCGGCATCGAGCCCGACCGCGTGCTGCCCGCCGATGTCGACGAAACGCCGATACGTGCCGAGCATCCGCGCTCGCTGGCCAAGCGGCTTTCCAAGGACAAGGCCGAGAAGGCGCTCGCCTCGCTGAAAGGCGAGGAGGACTATGCACCCGCCTTCATCCTTGCCGCCGACACGGTGGTGGCCGTGGGGCGCCGCATCCTGCCCAAGGCGGAGACGATCGACGACGCCGTGAACTGCCTCGGCCTGCTTTCCGGCCGCTCGCACCGTGTCTATTCCGGCATCTGCCTGATCACGCCGGGCGGCAAGCTGCGCCAGCGGCTGGTGGAAACCAGGGT
>NZ_JANINM010000078.1 GCF_024509055.1 Mesorhizobium sp.
CCCTTCGCCCTGCCCAACAGCTCCAGGACGTCCAGTATGCGTGCCGCGCTCTTCACGACGCTGTTCATATACGTGAATGACTTTCCGATTGTTGAACGGAGTGCAACCTGTTCCTAATAGCACCGGCAAGCGACATTCAAGTCAAATCTACGATCGACGTAACTTCTGAAGGACCTGATGGCAGACGGCAGATCAAGGGCGGGCAGCGCGGGCACGAGCGACCGGCCGGACCCCATTTCCATGGAACTCATCATGAATTCCCTCGGCGGGATCTGTGAGGAAATGGCCGATGCGCTTGTCAGGTCGAGCCGTTCTCCGAACATCAAGGAGCGGCGCGACTGCTCCTGCTGCGTCTATACCGCCAAGGGCGAGATCGTGGCGCAGGCCGAGCATATTCCGATCCACCTTGGCGTGATGGCCGGTGCCCTGCGGTTCATCCTGGAAGATTTCAGCCCTCGGAATATGCGTGAGGGCGACGTCTATATGGTCAACGATCCCTATTACGGAGCCAATCACCTTCCGGACTTCATCATTGTCGGCCCTCTGTTCGTCGAAGGCACTATTGTCGGTTTTGCCGCCAGCATGGCGCACCATACCGATGTCGGCGGCATGTCTCCGCGCAGCATGCCGGCGAACGCAACGGAGATTTTCCAGGAGGGTCTGAGAATACCACCGATCAAGCTGGTCGATGATGGTGTCCTGAACGAGGCGGTCGAGCGCATCATCGTCACCAATTCGCGTTTGCCGGAAGAGCGCCGGGCCGATCTGATGGCGCAGGTGGCGACCGTCGCGGTCGCTCAGAAGCGGCTTCAGGAAATGGGCGCGCTCTATGGCGCCGGCGAGATCGCCGCGACGATGAGCGACGTTCTGGACCGATCCGAAGCGGCGCTGCGCGGCGTCATTGGCGCGCTACCGCGCCAGCGGTTCGAGGGAGCCTCGCTGGCGGATTTCGGCGGCACGTCGATCCCGGTCTGCGTCGCGATCGAACCGCGGGACGATACGCTGGTGATCGATTTTTCCGACACCGGCGCGCAAACCTCCAGCCCCTTCAATTCCAGCGTGGCGGCAACGCTCGCCTGTGTCTTCATGGCGGTTCGCATCACCGTTGCGGAAGGCCTCGCGGTCAATGCCGGCCTCTATCGGGCAATCGAGGTGAAGCTGCCGGCCGGCACCATCCTCAATCCGGATTTTCCAGCTGCGATCTCGGCCGCCGCCCAGGTGTCCTACCATACGTTCGAGGCGCTGATGGCGGCATTTGCGGCGCTCTATCCCAACCAGGTCATTGCCGGCAGCGGTGGCGGCGGTGTGTTTTCGTTCGGCGGCACCAATCCGGAAACGGGCCGTCTCTTCGCCTATGGCGAGGCGCTCGGCGGCGGATCGGGCGCAAGTGTCTCGGCGGATGGTGAGAGCGGCATGATCCCGCCCATTGCCAATCTTCATGACACACCGGTCGAGGCGCTCGAAATGAGCCTGCCGGTCAGGATTGAGCGCTATGAGCTGGTCGAGGATTCCGGCGGCGCAGGCAAGTTCCGCGGCGGCTTCGGGCTGCGGCGCGCCTTTCGCATGTTGACCGACGTTCGCTGCTCCTTCCAGGTCAGCATGCCGACCCACGGACCGATCGGCCTGGCCGGGGGGCAGCGCGGCCGCCGGACGGAAATCGCCGTCACCAATCCGTCCGGAACGACGCGTCGGATCGACCGCTTTTCGGAAATCACCGTCGACAGCGGCACGCTCATCACTATCGAGACCGCCGGCGGCGGCGGGTATGGCGATGCCGAAGAGCGCGACGGGCAGGCCCAGAGGGACGACGCGCGGCGCGGATACGGATTTACGCCTCGGGCCCGGGAGGTGCTGGCATGAGCCGCCTCGTCGCAAGCGCCGATGTCGGCGGGACGTTCATCGACGTTGTGGTCGCCGACTTCCGGAACGGGGCGACCCGCATCGCCAAGGTCCTGCATCGCAAAGGCAATCAGGGTCCGGATATCGTGCGCGCCATAACGGCCCTGGTCGCCGAGATGGGCCATGGCATCGAGGCGGTAGAAACCCTTGTCGTCGGCACGACCGTGGTGACGAACGCCCTGCTGGAGGCAAAACTCGCGCGCACCGCATTGGTGACCACCAAAGGTTTCCGCGATGTGATGGAGATCGCCCGGATGCACCGGCCGTCCGCCTACGATCTCCACAAGCGTCGCTCGAGCGTGGTCATAGAACGGGAGCTTCGGCACGAGATCGACGAACGTCTCGACCATCACGGCAACGTGCTGACTGCGCTTGACCGTGCACAGCTGCAGGACCTGGTCGTCGAGATCAAGGCGCAGCAAGTTGACGCGGTCGCTGTTTCGCTGCTCTATTCCTTCCTCGACCCTTCGCATGAGCACGCCATAGCGGACGCACTGTCGGGGCTCGGCGTGCCGGTATCGGTGTCGTCCGAAGTCCTGCCGGTATTTCGCGAATATGAGCGCACGGTCGCGACTGCGCTCAACGCAGCGACCAATCCGGTGATGGGCGGCTTCCTTGACGGGTTGGCGCGCATCGAGGCGCAAGGGGGAGCCCGCACGTTCGTGATGAGTTCCGCGGGCGGATCGATGACCTTTTCCGAGGCGCGCCGCTTCCCGATCAAATGCGCCATGTCCGGTCCCGCGGGCGGCGCGGTGGGCGCGCAGGCCTTCGCGAGGTTCCATGGCCTGCAAAGCGTGCTGACGCTGGATGTGGGCGGCACCAGCACGGATATCGCCATGCTGCGCGAGGGGAGGATTCCCAGCACGAACGAGCGCGTCATCGGAGGCTATCCCGTGGCCGTGCCCTCGGCCGAAATCGAGACGATCGGCGCCGGCGGCGGCTCGTTGGCGAGCGTGGACCGCGCCGGGCGTCTGAGGGTCGGTCCCGAAAGCGCCGGCTCGATGCCGGGCCCGGTCGGCTATAGCCTCGGCGGCAGCCAGCCGACGGTCACCGACGCCCATCTGGCGCTGCACCGCCTCGGCGAAAGGAGCATGCTGAAGGGCGAGTTCGTCCTCGACCGGGCCGCCGCCATCGCCTCGATCGAAACCGAAATCGCCACGCCGTTGAACGTCACGTGGCAGCGCGCCGCGCATGGCATATTGGAACTGGCGAACGCCAACATGGCCCGAGCGGTCAGGATGATGTCCATAGAGCGTGGCATCGATCCCAGGACCTCCTGCCTGCTTGCCTTCGGAGGCGCCGGAGCCCTGCATGCGGTTGACGTTGCCAGGCGGCTGGAGATCCCCCGCGTCATGGTGCCCTTCTATTGCGGCGTCTTTTCCGCTTTCGGGATCCTGTCCGTCGAAGCGAGCTACGACACCCAGCGCACTTGGCGAAAGCCGCTGGAAACGGTGACGATGGCGGATCTTCGATCCGTCACCGAAGAGATGAAGGCGCAGCTGGAGGCGCGGGCATGCGGGGACCACCCCGGCGTTCCCGAGCTTCGCCATGTGTGGATGCTCGAGATGCGCTACATCGGGCAATCCTACGCCATCGCCGTGGAACTGGCCGCGTTCTCTGCGGAGGGCCTCGAGGCGAGCAGGCAGGAATTCCTGCGCGAGCACATGGCGCGCTATGGTCACGCATCGCCGACCGACGCGGTGGAGATCATCAACTTTCGCCTGACGACCACCGTACGCGGCGAGCACGCCGAAGATCATCATCCACCAGCGGGTCCCACTGTCGCTCCCTCCGCTCAGGCCACTCGTGATGTGTGGTTTTCGCCGGAGGCGCCGACGGCATGCCGGGTGTTTTCCCGAAACGACCTGCCCGACGGCTGGACGCAGAGTGGTCCGCTCATCATCGAACAACTCGATTCCGTGACAGTGATCGGTCCCGGAGACGTGGTCGAGGTTATTCCCCGAACACGAGCGTTGGCGATCACGCTCGACACATAAGAACCCTTCAGATGGAGAACCCGATGTTCAAGAAATCCCCTTCCTTCCTGCTTCGCGGCGCGTTTGCCGCGATGGTTTTTCTGGCCGGCTCCGCGGCCTCGCCGGTGCTCGCCGATGAGGCGCTCACCAAGTTGTCGGTAGGCGCCGATCCGGATTTCCGGCCGATTTCCTTCATGGGACCAGACGGCGCCCTGCAAGGCTACGACGTCGATTTCGCGCAGGCTCTCGGCAAGCACCTCGGCGTGCCGGTCGATTACCAGGGCATGGCCTGGGACGGCATCATTCCGGCTCTCCAGGCCGGCAAGATCAATGCGATCACCAACATGGCCATTACCGACGCCCGCAAGCAGGTCGTCGATTTCTCCAAGCCGATCATGAGGCAGTCCATCGTCGCGGTAGTGAAGGCCGGCTCGCCGAACCAGTCGGTCGGCGCGGACGATCTTGCCAAGCTGAAGGTCGGTGTCATGACCGGCACGTCGGCGTCGAATGCGCTCGCGGCGATGCCGGGCGTATCGCCAACGACCTACAATACCGTTATCGACGCCTATAACGATCTGTTGCTCGGCCGCATCGATGCCGTCGTGGTCGAGAGCGTCAACGGAAGCTATCTGGTCGAGAGCCAGTTCAAGGGCAAGCTTGTCGTCGTTGACAAGCCTATTACTCAGGAAGTCACCCTAAACGGCGTCGCGCTACGCAAGGGGGACAAGGCGCTCGCTGAGATCGACCGGGCGATTGACAAGATGAAGGCCGACGGCAGCTTGAAGGAGATTTCCATGAAATGGTTCGGCAACGTCGCGAACGTGCCGGAGTGATCGGGTAGCGCTATGGTCGCAGATGACGTCCGCTATCCCGAGGTCCTGCGGATCGAGGCGCTTGGCAAATCTTTCAAGGGAACGCCCGTCCTCTCCAATGTGAACTTGACGGTTCACCGCGGAGAGACGGTCGCCATTATCGGGCCTAGCGGTTCGGGAAAGACGACGCTGCTGCGCAGCGTCAATTTCCTGACGCCCTACGACAGCGGAAAGATCCTGCTCAATGGCAGGCTCATGGGCTATGTCGAGCGCGGAGGCCGGCTCCAACCGGATACCGACGCCAACATAAGCCGCCTGCGTCGCTCGACCGGCATGGTGTTCCAGCGCTTTGCATTGTTCCAGCACCGCACGGTCCTGCAGAACCTCATCGAGGGGCCGGTGCATGTGCTCGGCCTCTCCAGGGAAATGGCGTGCGAGCGCGCGCGCATCGCCCTCAAGACGGTCGGCCTGAGCGACAAGATCGACCAATATCCGGCTCGGCTGTCGGGCGGACAGCAACAGCGCGTGGGCATAGCGCGCGCGCTCTGCATGGAGCCCGACATATTGCTGTTCGATGAGCCGACCTCGGCGCTCGATCCTGAACTCGTAGGCGAGGTGCTTTCCGTCATGCGTCAGTTGCGCGGGCAGAACCGCACCATGTTGATCGTCACCCATGAAATTGGCTTTGCCGCCGATGTGGCGGACCGGGTCGTCTTCATGGAGGCCGGTGCCATCGTAGACGATCGGCCCGCCCGCGAATTCTTCGGCAAGCCGAAGAACGCTCGCATCGAGGCCTTCCTGGCCC
>NZ_JANINM010000079.1 GCF_024509055.1 Mesorhizobium sp.
TCGGGCGTCAATTCGATCAACTGGGCCCGCATCATGGCCCAGATCGTCTATTACTTCTCCTCGGCGCTGTCGCTCGGCGCGCCCGACCGGCCGGTATCCTTCACCGTGCCGACCGGCAATTTCGGCGATATCTTCGCGGGCTATGCGGCCAAGCGCATGGGCCTGCCGATCGAGCGGCTGATCATCGCCACCAACGACAACGACATCCTGGCGCGCACGCTTGCGAGCGGCGAATACCGGACCAAGGGCGTGTTCGCGACGACCTCGCCATCCATGGACATCCAGGTGTCGTCCAATTTCGAACGCCTGCTGTTCGAGGCGGCGGGCCGCGACGCTGCGACGGTCCGACGCTACATGAACGGGCTGAAGCAATCCGGCGCGTTCACCATCGAGGCTGCGGAAATGGCGCGCATCCGCGCCGAATTCGACGCAGGCCGCGCGACCGTCGACGAAGTCGCCGCGACCATCCGTGCGACGCTTGAGAAGAGCTGCTACCTGCTCGACCCGCACACGGCCGCCGCCGTGCATGTGGCGGCCGCGCATGCCTCCGGCGCCGTGCCCATGGTGGTGCTCGGCACCGCGCATCCGGCCAAGTTCCCCGCGGCGGTCGAGGCCGCGAGCGGCGTCACCCCGGCGCTGCCGGCGTGGCTGGACGGCTTGATGACAGCCGACGAAAAATACACGATACTTCCATCCGACTTGAAAATGGTGGAAGATTACGTGAGCCGCCACACGCGGGCGGCGCGTTAGGGAGTACTTGCCATATGGGTGTTGAGGTAAGCCGTCTGTCGAACGGCCTGACAGTCGCCACCGAAACCCTTCCAAGCATCGAATCCGTTGCCCTAGGCGCCTGGGTGAAGTCAGGCGCCCGCAATGAACGCGACGAAGAGCATGGCATGGCCCACCTGCTCGAGCACATGGCGTTCAAAGGGACGAAGCGGCGCAGCGCCTTCGAGATTGCCTCGGAAATCGAGAATGTCGGCGGCGAGATCAACGCCGCCACCAGCGTGGAGACGACATCCTATTACGCCAGGGTGCTTTCGGCCGACGTGCCGCTGGCGGTCGATATCCTGGCAGACATCCTGCAGGAGTCGGAGTTCGATCCGGACGAGCTGGAACGCGAGCAGCATGTGATCCTGCAGGAGATCGGCGCCGCGCACGACACGCCGGATGACATCGTCTTCGACCGTTTCACCGAAACGGCTTTCCGCCATCAGACCATCGGCCGCTCGATCCTCGGTACGCCGGAAACGGTCAAGTCATTCACCTCGAAACAGCTGCACGACTTCATCGAACGGCAATATGGCGCCGAGCGCATGGTGATCGTCGCCGCGGGCGACATCAAGCACGACAATTTCGTGCGCGAGGTCGAAAAGCAGCTCGGCGGGTTCCGCGCCAAGGCCGAGAGCAACATCCCGCAATATGCGCAATATGTCGGCGGCGACTTCCGTGAGAACCGCGACCTCATGGACGCGCAGATCGTGCTCGGCTTCGAGGGGCGCGCCTACCATGTGCGCGACTTCTACGCCTCGCAGGTGTTGTCGATGATCCTCGGCGGCGGCATGTCGTCACGGCTGTTCCAGGAAGTGCGCGAGAAGCGCGGCCTCTGCTATTCGGTCTATGCCTTCCACTGGGGTTTCTCGGACACCGGCATATTCGGCGTCCATGCCGCCACCGGGCAGAGCGACATCGCGGAGCTGGTGCCGGTGATCATCGACGAATTGCAGAAGGCCGGCGAAAGCATCCTGCAGGAAGAGCTCGACCGGGCACGCGCGCAGTATCGCGCCGGCCTCATCATGTCGGCGGAAAGCCCGGCCAGCCGCGCCTCGCAGATCGCCAGGCAGTTGCTTCTGTTCGGGCGGCCGATTGCCAAGGAGGAATTGATGGAGCGGCTGGCGGCGCTGACCGTCGACCGGCTGACCGACCTCTCGTCGCGGCTGTTCTCGACCAAGCCGACGCTGACGGCGGTCGGCCCCGTGGGCACGCTGGCGCCCTACGAGGCGATCCTCGAATCGCTTGCAGGCCCGCAGACGACGGCCCGCAGGCTCGCCGTCTGATCCAGACCACGCGCCGTGTTCGCGCTCCCTTTCTTTCGCCGCGATCTGCCGGCGCTGAAGGGTGAAAAGGTCACGCTGCGCGTCCCGCTGACCAATGACTACCGCGAATGGTCGACGGTTCGCGGCGAAAGCCGCGCGTTCCTGGAGCCCTGGGAGCCGCGCTGGCAGCCCGACGAACTCGACCGCGCCGCCTGGCGGCTGCGCATAAGCCGCTACCGCGAGGACTACGCGCAAGGCACGGCCATCGCTTTCTTCATCTTCGAGAAATCGAGCGGCAGGCTCGCCGGTGGAATCACGCTCGGCAACATCCGCTATGGCGTCGCGCAAAGCGGCCACATCGGCTACTGGATCGGCGAGCGTTTCGGCGGGCGCGGACTGATGACGGAAGCGGTCAAGCTGGTATCGCGCTTTGCCTTCGATACGCTGAGGTTGCACCGGATCGAAGCTGCCTGTATTCCCGAAAACGCCCGGTCGATCCGCGTGCTTGAAAAAGCCGGATTCCGGCGCGAAGGACTTCTGCGATCCTATCTCAGGATCAATGGCATCTGGCAGGATCACTACCTCTACGCCCGGATCGCGGACGATCCGCCGGGCGATGGAACGAAGGGCTGATTGTGACGAATTTTTCGCGAATCGCGTCGCTGTTCGCCCTTATCCTGACGGCCGCCGTCACGCTTTCGGCGGTGGCGCCCGCGCTTGCCGTCGAGCCGATCAAGATCGCGCGCGACGACAAGGCGCTCGACCTTTCCCGCGCCGTGGAAATCTACCGGAACCAGGGCGAGCATTTCCAGGTTTCGACCGCACCTGGTCCGGATGGCATCGTGCGGCGCATCGAGGTCGAGGCCAATGACGCGCGCTCGACCGGCGACTGGGCGGTGTTCGCGCTCGCCAACTCGACCGACCAGCAGCTCGACCGGCTGATCGTGGCGCCGCATTTCCGCCTGGTGAATTCCGGCATCTTCTGGCCGGACCTCGGCTCTACCCGCATCGCGGCGATCACGCCCAGCGAAGGCTTTGCGCTCGACCGCCAGACCAGTCCCGACGCCGACGTCTTCCGAGTGACGCTGAACCCTGGAACGGTGGTGACGTTCATCGCCGAGCTTGCCTCGCCGAAGCTGCCGCAGGTCTATCTGTGGGAGCCGGAATCCTACAAGGACTCGGTAAATTCCTACACGCTGTTTCGCGGCATCGTCATCGGCATCGCGGGCCTGCTGGCGCTGTTCCTGACGATCCTGTTCGTCGTCAAGGGAACCTCGATGTTCCCTGCCACCGCCGCCCTTGCCTGGGCGGTGCTCGCCTATATCTGCGTCGATTTCGGTTTCCTCAACAAGATCATCGAGATATCGCCCGTCAACGAGCAGATGTGGCGGGCCGGCTCAGAAGTGGCCCTGGCCGCCACCTTCGTCGTCTTCCTCTTCGCCTATCTCAACCTCAACCGATGGCATGGCCATTTCAGCTATGGCGCGCTGGTCTGGATCCTCGGACTGCTGCTGATCGCCGGCGTCGCCATTGTCGATCCGGCAGTCGCCGCGGGCATCGCGCGCATCTCCTTTGCCGCCACCGCGCTAACCGGGCTCGGCCTCATCGTCTTCCTCGGCATTCGTGGTTACGACCGCGCGATCATGCTGGTGCCCAGCTGGGTGATGGTGCTGCTTTGGCTATGCGGCTCCTGGATGGCGATCACCGGCATGCTGGACAACGACATCGCCCAGCCGGCGCTTGGCGGCGGCCTGATCCTGATCATCCTGCTGATCGGCTTCACCGTCATGCAGCACGCCTTCGCGGGCGGCGCGCTGCACCAGGGCCTGTTCTCGGACCTCGAACGGCAGGCGCTGGCCGTGGCCGGGTCGGGCGACACCGTGTGGGACTGGGACGTCCTGCGCGACCGCGTGGTGACCAAGCCCGACGTCAGCCTGCAGCTCGGCCTTGCCCCCAACAGCCTTGGCGGGGCAGCCCGCAACTGGCTGCCGGTGCTGCATGCCGACGATCGCGACACGTTCCGCACCACGCTCGACGTGGTGCTCGAACACCGACGCGGCCGCGTCGCGCAAAACTTCCGCCTGCGCGGCGCCGACGGGCATTATCACTGGTTTGCGCTGCGTGCCCGGCCAGTCATCGGGTCGGACGGCGAGGTGATCCGCTGTGTCGGCACCATGGTCGACGTGACCGAGCAGAAGAAGTCGGAAGAACGGCTGCTGCACGATGCCGTGCATGACAACCTAACCGGCCTGCCGAATCGCGAGCTGTTCATGAACCGGCTCGAGGCGATCATCTCGATCGCCCGCACCGAGGACAAGGTGCGCCCGACCGTCTTCGTCATCGACATCGACCGTTTCAAGCAGGTCAATGACGGCCTCGGCATCTCAGCCGGCGACACCATTCTGCTGACCATCGCGCGCCGGCTGCACCGGCTCCTGAAGCCCAAGGATTCGCTGTCGCGTTTCGCCGGCGACCAGTTCGCGCTGATGCTGCTGTCGGAACAGGATCCGGCCCGTATCGCCGCCGTGGCCGACGCCATCAAGCACGCCATCAACAATCCCATCACCTTCGCCAAGCGCGAGATCGTGCTCACCGCTTCGATCGGCCTGATCACCTGGACGACGGCGCAAACCTCGGCCGAAGACATGGTCAAGGACGCCGAGCTCGCCATGCACCAGGCAAAGCGCTTCGGCGGCGACAGGATCGAGCCTTTCCGCCCGGCATTCCGCACCGTCGGCACCGACCGGCTGCAATTCGAATCCGACCTTCGCCGCGCCATCGAACGGCGCGAGTTCACGCTCGCCTATCAGCCGATCGTGCGCCTGGAGGACGGCTCCGTCGCAGGTTTCGAGGCGCTGCTCAGATGGGACCATCCGCGACGCGGCATGATCCCGCCGGCGGACTTCATCCCGGTAGCGGAAAATTGCGGGCTGATCGTGCAGCTCGGCCTGTTCGCCATGCAGCAGGCGGCGGAAGACCTGGCGACCTGGCAGAAGCAGATCGGCGACGCACCGCTCTCCGTTTCGGTGAACCTCTCCAGCCGCCAGCTGATCCGCCGCGACCTGGTCAGCGACGTCCGCTCGGTGATCGCGCGCGCCAATCTGAAGCCGCGCTGCTTCCGGCTGGAACTCACCGAATCGCTGGTGATGGACAATCCCGAGCAAACGTCCCATGTGCTGACCAAGCTCAAGCAGCTCGGCATCGGGCTGTCGCTGGACGATTTCGGCACGGGTTACTCGTCGCTCTCCTATCTGACCCGCTTCCCCTTCGACACGATCAAGATCGATAAGAGCTTCATCGACGACGCGACTCCGAAGCGGGCGGTGCTGCTCAAGTCCATGGTCAACATGGCGCATGAGCTCGGCCTGTCGGTGGTTGCCGAGGGTATCTCGGACGAAAGCGACGCGCTGGAGCTGCGCCAGATGGGCTGCGAATATGTCCAGAGCTTCATGTT
>NZ_JANINM010000080.1 GCF_024509055.1 Mesorhizobium sp.
GAGATGACGTTGACCAGCGAAAAGCCGAGACGGTCGCGGTCGAGCACGGCGCGATAGCCCTTGATGTAGCCGTCCTCCTCCAGCCGCTGGCGGCGGCGCGAGCATTGCGAGGCCGACAGGTTCACCCGCTCCGAAAGGTCGTTGTTGGTTAGCCGCGCATCACCCTGCAAAAGCGCCAGTATCTTGCGGTCAAATTGATCAAGGCGCGCATCATCCATGGACTTTCCTCCAATCATGCACAATTCATGCGCATAGTGAGCATTTCAAGCGGTTGAATGCAAGCACCGTGCGGCGGTTGCGCGCTATCATTCGGAAAGTTGGCCAAGACCGGCCGCAACAGCTTTCGGAGGACTGCCATGGGCCCCTTCCCGCACGACGCCCCGCCCGCCAGGATCAGCAAGCAAAACCCGGCTGGCACGGACGGTTTCGAATTCGTCGAGTTCGCGCATTCCGAGCCGGCGAAGCTCGCCGAGCTCTTCACCCGCATGGGCTATGCCGCGGTGGCGAAACACCGCACGAAGGACATCACCGTCTGGCGGCAGGGCGACATCAACTATGTCGTCAATGCCGAGCCCGGCTCCCATGCGATGAAATTCGTCGAGAAGCACGGCCCCTGCGCTGCCTCGATGGCCTGGCGCGTGGTCGATGCCAAGCATGCTTTCGAGCATGCCGTGTCGAAAGGCGCGACGCCTTATGAGGGCACCGACAAGGCGCTCGATGTGCCGGCCATCGTCGGCATTGGAGGCTCGCTGCTCTATTTCATCGAAGCCTATGGCGAGAAGGGTTCGGCCTATGACGCCGAGTTCGAATGGCTGGGCGAGCGCGACCCGAAGCCCGAGGGCGTCGGCTTCTACTTCCTCGACCACCTGACCCACAATGTCTATCGCGGCAACATGGACAAGTGGTGGGACTTCTATCGCGACCTGTTCGGCTTCAAGCAGATCCACTTCTTCGACATCGACGGCAGGATCACCGGGCTGGTCAGCCGGGCAATCACCTCGCCCTGCGGCAAGATCCGCATCCCGCTGAACGAGTCCAAGGACGAGACCAGCCAGATCGCCGAGTATCTGAAGAAGTACAATGGCGAGGGCATCCAGCACATCGCGGTCGGCACCGACGCGATCTACGAGGCCACCGACAAGCTAGCCGCCAACGGGCTGAAGTTCATGCCCGGCCCGCCCGACACCTATTACGAGATGTCGCATGAGCGCGTGAACGGCCATGATGAGCCGATCGAGCGCATGAAGAAGCACGGCATACTGATCGACGGCGAAGGCGTGGTCGACGGCGGCATGACCAAGATCCTGCTGCAGATCTTCTCGAAAACCGTCATCGGGCCGATCTTCTTCGAGTTCATCCAGCGCAAGGGCGACGAAGGTTTCGGCGAGGGCAATTTCCGCGCCCTGTTCGAGTCGATCGAGCAGGACCAGATCAAGCGCGGCGTGATCAAGCTGGACGGCAAGGCGGCGTAAGCATCGAACATATTTGCTTCTCGGCCTTTTATGACCTAAATTATGGTCACAAGAGGTACGAGAATGAATATTCCGATGGCGAAAGCGAAGGCCCAGCTTTCCGAACTGGTGAAACGCGCCCAGGCGGGTGAAGAAATTCATCTGACGAAGCACGGGGAAGTTGTCGCAACCTTGAGCGCGCCTGTCCGAGCCGGCGGGAGCAAAGGCTTGTTTGGGGCCCTGAAAGGCCAAATCTGGATATCGGACGATTTTGACGAACTCGGCCCCGAGTGGGACGAATACATTAAATGAGTCCCAGATATCTGGTCGACACGCATATCCTGCTTTGGGTGCTCAACGCGGACTCACGCCTTTCCGATCACCATCGCGACATCTTTCTTGCCGGAAAGGATGTGACCGTCAGCGCGATCTCTGTGGCCGAGATCGCCATCAAGAAATCGCTCGGCAAAATTACGCTGTCGGGGAACATCGTCGACATCTTGCGAACGAACGGAATTCCAATCCTCAGCGTGAATGAGTTGCATGCGGCGAGGCTTGAACATTTGCCGCCCCACCACCGCGATCCCTTCGACCGCCTGCTCATCGCACAAGCTCAAATTGAAGGTCTGACGTTGGTCACAGCGGATCGGCAGTTTTCAGCCTATGACGTCGCGCTGGCTGATCGCCTAGTCCGAGCCTCTGAATCTCCTCTTTCCTGAGCTTCAGATCATAGTCGAGCAGAAATTCGTCCAATTGCGGCGGCGGAACGGACGTGCCGGAAAGCATGGCATGCACCTGGCCGCGATGATGGATGTCGTGCAGGAAGACATGGGCGAGGATGTCGCCGATCCGTTCGGGGATCATGCCGTCCTCGCGCCGGTCGGTGATGACGTGGCGATCGAGATCGGCGTCCGTCAGACCGTCGCAAAAGGCGACCAGCCTGCGGTCGAAATCGGTCTGCGCGGCCGCCAGACTTGCCGCATCGTTGAACGGCACGTAGTCGTCGTAGGCCGAGGCGCCCAGTCCACCATCGGTCAGGAAATCGAGATAGAGATAGTCGACCGCGAGGATGTGGTTGAGCGTCTCGTTGATCGACGGGAAGAAGCTGACGCGCGGCGCCTCGAACTCGCCGGGCTGCAGCGCCAGCACGGCGCGGTAGAGCCGGTCGTTCGACCAGAGATTGTTGCGCGCCATGCGGCGCAGATGGTCGAGCAGCGTCATGGCGCCACCCTGCTGGTAAGGTCGATGCCTGCTGCCACAAGCGCGAAGCCGGCAGGAAGATAGAATATATCTTCTATCAAGCTCTTGTCTCCAAACTCACACTATTGCTCTAGAGCAGCAGCAACCCAGCCCCGACTCCGAGTAACGAAAGACCAATCACGCACCACCATCTTGATTTCGGATTGCTAAAGAATGCGCGCCAGACATCGTTGGGTTGCACACTGTTCCCAAGCATATGTCGGTTATGGACATCGTAGTCGGTTCTAAAACTGATCATCCCGCCGATAGTCCAGAAGACAATTCCGACAAGGATCAGGGCCAAGCCGAGCGCTGGCAGATCGGCCATTGTGTCTACCCCTCGTATTTCTCCACCTTCTGCTCGATCGCGCCGAATATCGAATGGCCTGCCTTATCCTTCATCTCGATGCGAACCGTGTCGCCGAAATGCAGGAACGATGTCTTCGGCTCGCCGCTCTCGATGGTCTCGATCATGCGCGGTTCGGCGATGCAGGAATAGCCCGAGCCACCGGCCGAAACCGGCTTGCCGGGACCGCCGTCCAGCTTGTTGGAGACGGTGCCGGAGCCGATTATGGTGCCGGCGGCGAGCGGCCGGGTCTTGGCGGCGTGCGCGATCAACGCTGGGAAGTCGAAGGTCATGTCGATGCCGGCATTCGCCCGACCGAAGGGCTTACCGTTGAGGTCGACCAGCAGCGCGAGGTTGACCTTGCCACCGTCCCAGGCATCACCCAATTCGTCCGGCGTGACCGCGACCGGGGAGAATGCCGACGAGGGCTTGGACTGGAAGAAGCCAAAACCTTTTGCCAATTCCGGTCCGGTGATGGCGCGCAACGTGACATCGTTGACGAGCATGACGAGGCGGATCGCCTCCCTCGCCTCATCCAACCCGGCGCCCATCGGCACATCGTCGACGATGACGGCAACCTCGGCCTCCAGGTCGATGCCGAAGGCCTCGTCCGCCATGCGGATCGGGTCGCGCGGGGCAATGAAGGAGTCCGAGCCGCCCTGGTAAATCAGCGGATCGGTCCAGAAGCTTGCCGGCATCTCGACGCCGCGCGCCTTCCGCACCAGCTCGACATGGTTCACATAGGCCGAGCCGTCCGCCCATTGATAGGCGCGCGGCAGCGGCGAATGGGCGTCATGCTCGTGGAAGCGAGCCGACGGAACGGCGTTGGTCTCCAGCGATTCCGCCATCGCCGCCAGATGCGGTGCAATGCGGCGCCAATCGTCGAGCGCCGCCTGCAGCGTCGGCACCAGGAAGGAAGCGTCGGTGAACCGCGTGAGATCGCGCGAGACCACGACCAGCTTTCCGTCGCGCGTCCCGTTCTTCAATGTGGCAAGTTTCATGCGGTTTCCTCTCCTGTGCGGCTTTTCACCGCTTTGTCACACATCAAAGCGCGCGGGAGCGATCGTCAAGCCGCCCGCGCGAGTTTTCCTGACAATGATTTTCCCTCTCAGGACCAGTCGCCCTCCGGCGTGCCGTTGAAACGCTTCTTCAAGTCCGTCCAGCAGTCGATGTAATTCTCCTGCAGCGTGCCGAGCTCGGCGGCATAGCGGGTCAGCATCTGGGGAAAGCGCGTCTCGAACATGAAGGCCATGGTGTTGTCGAGCTTGACCGGCTTGAGCTCGGCACGCGTCGCCTTCTCGAAGCCGGAGGCGTCCGGCCCATGCGCCAGCATCTGGTTGTGCAGGCTGATGCCGCCGGGAACGAAACCTTCCTCCTTGGCATCGTACTGGCCGTGGATCAGGCCCATGAACTCGCTCATGATGTTGCGGTGATACCAGGGCGGCCGAAACGTGTTTTCAGCCACCAGCCAGCGTGGCGGGAAGATGACGAAGTCGACATTGGCCGTGCCTTCCTCGCCGCTCGGCGCGGTCAGCACCGTGAAGATCGACGGATCGGGGTGGTCGAACAGGATGGCGCCGACGGGCGAAAACGTCGCCAGATCATACTTATAGGGAGCGTAGTTGCCGTGCCACGCGACGACGTCCAAAGGCGAGTGGCCGAGTTCGGTGACATGGAAAGTGCCGCACCATTTGACGATAAGCCGGCACGGCGTCTCTTTCTCCTCGAACCAGGCGCAGGGCGTCTTGAAGTCGCGCGGGTTGGCCAGGCAATTGGCGCCGATCGGGCCGCGGTCGGGCATGGTGAACTTGGCGCCGTAGTTCTCGCAGACATAGCCGCGCGCCTCCTTGTCGGCGAGTTCGACCTTGAAGACGAGACCGCGCGGCAACACGGCGATCTCGCCGGGGCGGAGCTCGATCACGCCCATCTCGGTGACGAAGCGCAGCGCGCCGACCTGCGGCACGACCAGCAACTCGCCATCGGCGTTGAAGAAATGGTCGTCGACCATCGAGCGGTTGGCGACGTAGACATGCGCCGCCATGCCGGACTGGCCAACTGCGTCGCCGGCCGTGGTGAAGGTGCGCATGCCGGAAATGAAGTCGGTCGGCTCGTTCGGCACCGGCGTCGGATTCCACCGGTACTGACCGAGCGCCAGTTCATGGTCGCCGATGTTAGGCCCGGTCTTCCAGAGCGGGTAGCTCGCGCCCTTGAAGCGGCCGGTGTGCTTTACGCTCGGGCGGATGCGATAGAGCCAGGAGCGCTCGTTGGTGCCTCGCGGGGCGGTGAAGGGCGAACCCGAAAGCTGCTCGGCATAGAGCCCGTAGGCCGGCCGCTGCGGCGAGTTGCGCCCCTGCGGCAGCGAGCCCGGCAGCGTCTCGGTCTCGAAATC
>NZ_JANINM010000081.1 GCF_024509055.1 Mesorhizobium sp.
TGTTCAGCGCGTGGCCGATATGGATGTTGCCGTTGGCATAGGGCGGCCCGTCATGCAGCACGAACTTCTCGCGGCCGGCCGCTTCGTCGCGCAGCTTGCGGTAGAGGTTCATATCCTGCCAGCGCTTGACCAGCACCGGCTCCTTCTCGGGCAGGCCGGCGCGCATCGGGAAATCTGTCTGCGGCAGGTAAAGCGTCTTGGAATAGTCGATCGTCTCGGACGGTTCGGTCACAGGGGTATCGGTCATCGATCTGCCATCTCAGGTGCCCGGTAGCGGAAAGGCCCGGGCGTTGAAGTCTTCAGTTCGGTGCATATCGTTTTCCCAGGCCGAAGCCAATTTTCGGGCGATATGCGTTGATCTCTTTGAAAAGGCGCGAGGGGGCGCGCGAGAACTCCCGGCGGCTCCAGCGGCGCTCAGGCCACCCGGAACACCGGGCCCGTAATTCGTATCGCAATCGCGAGAAGGCGCGAAAAGCTCGTCATGGCGTGGCTTTTAGCGGATGCCGCGGCAGGAATAAAGCGCGGATTTCAGGCCCCGGCGCCGGTTTGCCGCCTTACATCGAGAAATTGAAGCGATAGGCGGTCGAGACGCCGAAGGTCCACTGGTTGCGGTCGCCGCGCTCCCTGACGAGGCTGGAATCGGCCGCCGGGCCCTCAAGGCGCGAATATTCGCCGAACAGGCTCGCCGTCATCGGATCGGTCACCTTCCAGGTGATGGCGCCGCCGAGACCGACCGATTTCAGGCCGCCGCCGGGGTAGTACTGGCTCAGGCCCGAAGCCACAGATTCCTGGGCGTTGACGCCATAGTAGGCATCGAAATAACCGGCCGAGGCGAAGGAGACGCGCGGGCCACCGGAGATGCGGACCGTGGGAGTGACATCATAGAAGGCATCGGTCGCGATGTCGGCGACGAAGCCGTTATGCGCGCGGATGCCGTGGCGCAGCTCCGCGCGGGCCCGCACCCAGTCCAGAGGATAGAATTCGAAGAAGCCGCCGACCTCGCCGCCCCAGCGCACCGGGTCGAGGCCTTGCAGCTCATCTTTGCTGTCGCGCGAGAACAGGAACTTGCCGGTCAGGCCGGCGCGCACGCTGCCGTCGTCGATCAGCGCCAGCGAGATGTTGTCGTTGCGCGAGATGAAGCGCGCCTCGGGCCCGGCCTTGCCGAGCGAGATGATGGGCTGGGCGCTGAGCATGTAGCGCTTGCCACCCTCGAAATTCGGGGCGATGAGGCCGGTGGCGCCGAGCGTCAGGTACCAGTCGCCGGAAATCCAGCTCCCCTCTCCCGCCTGGGCGGCGGTTGAGGCCATCAGGCCGGAGGCGAGAAGCAGCGGAATCGTCCCGACAATACGCATCGTCACCCCTTACGCCAAACAGGCCGGCAGCAACACCCGGCAACGCAAAAGCCATGACGCCGTTTCGGTAAAATTTGACTTAAAGTCCGAAAATATCGGCATCGGCGGATCGTAGGATTTTGCGGTCGTTGAACGTTCACAGGTAGCGTAGCGCGTCGACCAGCAGAGCGAAAGCCGGCGAGGCAAGGCGGCGGGTCGGATAATAGAGGTGGTAGCCCGGAAACGGGGCGCTCCAGTCTTCCAGCACCGAAACCAGCTTCCCGTCGCGAACCAGCGGCCCAAGATGGTCGTCCGGCAGGCAGACGAGGCCGACGCCGCTGAGCGCCGCATCGATGATCATGGTCACGTCGTTCGAGATGAACTGCCCCTCGACCCGGACATTCAACGGCCGGCCGCCGCGTTCGAACTCCCAGGCATAGAGGCCGCCCAGCGTCGGCAGGCGCAGGTTGATGCAATTGTGGCGGGTCAGTTCGTGCGGGGTCGTCGGTTTCGGATGGCGCCGGAAATAGTCCTGCGAGCCCGCCACGACCATGCGCAGCTCCGGCCCGATCCTGACCGCGATCATGTCCTTCTCGAGACTCTCGCCCAGGCGCACGCCGGCATCGTAGCGCTCCGCGACGAGATCGACAAAGCGCTGCTCGATCGCGATCTCGACCTTGATATCGGGATAGTCCGCCATCAGTCGTTTCGCGACCGGCATCAGGATCGTCTCGGCGGCGTAGAGGCCCGATGTTATGCGGATCGTGCCCGCCGGGCGCTGGCGCATGGCGCCCAACGCATCCATCCGGCTCCTTATATCGTCGAAAGCCGGGCGCAGGGTCTCCATCAGCTGCTCGCCAGCGTCCGTCGGCACCACGTTGCGCGTCGTCCTGGTCAAGAGCCTGACGCCCATCCGCTCCTCGAGACGGCGCACCGTGTGGCTCAGCGCCGACTGGGAGGTGCCGAGTTGCGCGGCCGCCCGCGTGAAGCTGCGCTCCTCGGCGACCGTGAGGAACGCGGCGAGGTCACCGAGCTCATCGCGCTTCATTGATGAATCCAGAGCATAAGTTCATGCGCGATTGAATATCTAATCGGCGGGACCGGTCAACGTTATCTTGCGCCGCAGAGAAACACGGCCCGCCCTCGGGCGCTGCACATGGCGCCGGGCGGCAGCCCCCTCATAGCGAGTCCCGAAAAATGAGCTCCCAAACCCTGACGCCGGCCATGGCGGTGCCGGACAGCGTCGCCGCCGCGCCCTCTCCGGCCACGCAGCCATGGCACCTGCTTGCGACCCTCAGCGCGCTGATGGGCTTCGCCTCGATATCGACCGACGTCTACCTGCCGGCGATGCCGGCCATGGGCGAAGCCCTGCATGCAGATGCCGGACGTGTTGCTTTGACGATCTCCGGCTTCCTCATCGGCTTCAGCCTCGGACAATTGTTCTGGGGCGCGATCAGCGACAAATACGGGCGGCGCGTTCCCGTCGCCATAGGCCTGGTGCTGTTCATCATCGGCTCGGCCGGATGCGCGCTCTCGCAAAGCATCGATGCGATCATCGCCTGGCGCGTCGTCCAGGCGCTCGGCGCCTGTGCCGGCGTGGTACTGTCGCGCGCCATGGTGCGCGACCTCTACGAAGGACCGCGCGCGGCGCAGATGCTGTCGACGCTTATGGCCGTCATGGCGATCGCGCCGATCCTCGGTCCGATCGTCGGCGGCCAGATTGCGGCGGTCGCCGGCTGGCGCGCGGTGTTCTGGGCGCTTGTCGCGGTCGGCGCCGCGACTCTGATGGCCTTGTTCACCATCCCCGAGACGCTTTCCGCAAAAAAGCGACGCCAGGACTCCCTGCTAAGCGCCCTGGGCCGCTACGCGGGCCTGCTCGGCCAGACCCGGATACTCGGCTATGCCGGCACGGGCGCATTCTTCTATGCCGGCCTATACGCCTACATCGCCGGAACACCGTTCGCATTCATCACCTACCATCACGTCCCGGCGGAGATCTACGGGCTGCTCTTTGCAGCCGGCATCTTCGGCATCGTCATCACCAACATGATCAACCGGCGGGTCATCGTCTCGCTTGGCATCAACAGCGTGCTGCCGGCGGCAACAGGCGGCGCGTTGCTTGCAGCACTCCTGGCCGCGGCCTCTGCCTATTCCGGCTGGGGTGGATTGTGGGGTTTGTTTGTCCCGCTGCTGCTCTACGTATCCATGTCGGGATTCATCATCGCCAATTCCATCGCGGCAGCGCTCGCCGATTATCCCGAGCAGGCCAGCGCCGTCTCGGCGCTCGTGGGCGCGATCGGTTACGGCGGCGGCATCGCCGGGTCCGGGCTTCTGGACGCGTTTGCCGACGGAACCCCGTGGCCAATGGGTGCCGTGATCGCAGCAATGGGCGCGGGCGCCGTGCTCTGCGCCGTGCTGGCGACGCGCCGGTAAGGAAGGCGCCTGGCGCAACCAACCAATCAAGAAGCACGAAAGGAAATCCTCCATGTTGGCAACCCTGCTCTACAGCCCCGGCGACGTCAGATGCGAAGAGATCGCCGAACCCACCATCGAGAAGCCGACCGACGCGATCGTCAGGCTGTCGGCGTCCTGCATCTGCGGTTCCGACCTGTGGCCTTATCGGGGCCTGCAAGACATCGAGAGCCCGCAGCACATGGGCCACGAATATTGCGGCATCGTCGTCGAGGTCGGCAGCGCGGTGAGGACCGTGCGGCCCGGCCAGTTCGTCGTCGGCTCGTTCTGCCTGTCCGACAATACCTGCCCTCACTGCCGGTTCGGCTTTCAGTCGTCCTGCGAACAGCGTGAATTCATGAAGGGCGCGCAGGCGCCGCTGGCGCGGGTGCCGCTCGCGGACGGCACGCTGGTGGCGACCGACGAGCTTCCTTCCGACGACCTGATCCCGAGCCTGCTGGCAACGTCGGACGTGCTCGGCACCGGCTGGTACGCGGCCGACGCGGCGGGGGTCCAGGAAGGCTCGACCGCCGTCGTCGTCGGCGATGGCGCTGTCGGCCTGATGGGCGTGCTTGCCGCCAGGCAGATGGGCGCCGGCCGCATCATCGCCATGAGCCGCCACAAGTCGCGCCAGGACCTCGCGCTCGAATTCGGCGCCACCGACATCATCTCCGAGCGCGGCGACGAAGGCGTGGCCCGCATCAAGGAACTCACCAAGGGCGTCGGCGCCGACTCCGTGCTGGAATGCGTCGGCACCGAGCAATCCATGCAGCAGGCCATGAACTGCGCCCGACCGGGCGGCAAGATCGGCTTCGTCGGCGTGCCGCACGGCGTCCAGTTCGATGGGCAGACCCTGTTCTTCCAGCAGAAGAGCCTTCTCGGCGGGCCCGCGCCGGTGCGCCGCTTTCTGCCGCATCTCATGGACCTCGTGCTCGACCGCACCATCAATCCGGGCAAGGTCTTCGACCTCGAAGTGCCGCTGGCCGACGTGGCGGAAGGCTATCGCGCGATGGATGAACGCCGGGCGATCAAGACCCTGCTGCGGCTCTGAACGGATGGGCCGCGCACCAGCCTGCCGGCGCTTGCTGGACGGTTGATGGCAACAGGATTACCTTCAATTCGCCGCATGCGGCGCGGCGAATTCTTGAGGGAGAAAATCATGACCTTGCAAGGCGGTACCCTGAAAGACGCGATCGGCCAGACACGCGACAAATGGGGATGGTTCGTGGCGCTGGGGGTCCTGCTTCTGATCTTCGGCGGCATCGCCTTCGGCAATCTCTTCATCGCCACCGTCGCCTCGGTCTATGTCGTCGGCTGGCTGATGCTGATGGCCGGCGTGATCGAGATCATCCACGCCTTCGGGGTCAAGACCTGGGGCCGGTTCTTCTACTGGCTGCTCAGCGGCCTGCTCTATGCCGTCGCCGGCTTCTTCGCCTTCGACAACCCGCTGCTCGCGACGGCGGTGCTGACCCTGCTGCTCGCAATCGCGCTCGTCGCTTCCGGGTTGCTCAGGTCCTGGGTCGCCTTCAACCACCGGCCGGAGCAAGGCTGGGGATGGCTGCTGGTGGCCGGCATCATCTCCATCCTGCTCGGCCTGATCATCGCCATGGGCTGGCCGGTCAACAGCCTGTGGATC
>NZ_JANINM010000082.1 GCF_024509055.1 Mesorhizobium sp.
AGGGCGACCCGCGCGCCATCGCCACCATGCTGTGGACCGTCGGCCACGGCACGATCTCGTTGCTGATCACCTTCCCCTTTTATCCGTTCGGCGACCCCCAGGCCTATGTGAAGCGCATGTGCGACTTCACGCTGGCGTCGTTGTCGGCGCGGGACGTTCCTCCGCTCACCGAAACACCGACTAACTGCTGACTAGCTGTTCTCGAACGTCTGCCGGCTTGCTGGTTCGATTGAGCCGCGGGGGCGAATTCCTGCGTTCAAGAAAAATTGTCGTACATGTACAAAATCCCTCTTGCGTTCAGCATCCGTTAACCGTATATGTACGCCGTATCGTACATGTACGAAAACGAATTGGAGACGGAAGATGAAAAAGACGATCCTCGCTATCGCAACCGTATTGGCTTTCTCGGGCGCCGCTTTTGCAGGTGCGAACCAGGCGGCGAAGCACGCACCGGCGGCATGCGTCCAGACCAACGCCAATGTGACGGTGGACTGCACCGCGACCGGCTCGCTCGAAAAGGCGGACGCCAACAAGACGCAGACGACCAACGGCAAGGGCCCGCGGCTCGGCATCGACGTGAACCCGTGGTTTGTGCCCGGCGCGCTCTGAGCGCGGCGGAATTGAAGACGAAAACGGGCGGCTCAGGCCGCCCGTTTTCGTTTGTATTGAACTCCGATAGTCCGAAGCAATCTGCCGGACGCGCTATTTCTTGCGCGGCTTCCTGCCTGGCACGGTCTTGGCCTTGCCGGGCTTTGCGGGAGCGCCGGGAATGGCCGTGCCGGTGATCGACACCGGATCGCTGGCGGGGAACGTGTCCTCGAGACCTTCCTCGAGTTCCTCCTCCTCGGCCTCGTGATGCCTTTCCTGCTCCAGCGAGCGGACGGCCGCCGTCTTCTTCGGCGACTTGGGCGCGGACTTGGATGGCATCAGGATCCTCCCTTGCGTGTCGCGGAACGGAACAGACCCAGCGATGGTTCCTGCCGCTCCCTTTGGCCAGCGGCGGCAGTCAGCCTCAGTTCGCCGCGTCGCCCGCCGCTTCCGACAGCAAAGTAAAGACATAGTCCGAGAAGGAACGCCAGCATTCCACCCGGAAGGTGTCTGCCGCGGTGCGCAACAGCAGGATTTCAGACTTTCCGAGGATGGTGCGCGAGGCTGCTCCGACCGGGAATGCATCCTGCGACAGATCCTGCGGGCAACCCGAATTGACCGTCGCGGCAGCCGCCGGACCCGTGACAGCGATCGCAACATTGCGATGCGAGATGCCGACGGCCGAATGCAGCACCGTGACCTTGGCGCAATCCGCCAGCGGATCGTTGCCAGCCTCGTCGATGATCATCCACTCATCCGGTCCGAGCCACATCGCTATGCGTCCGCCCTTGCTGGCCGAGGTTTTCGGCTTCTCCGGCAGTGTCACGCCGAGCGCCTTGGAAAGCTCGGCGAGCGACCCCCGCGGCGCGCGCAACGAGACGCGCTCGGCCGGCGGCAGCATTTCGACCTTGACCCCGGGCGCCGACAGCGTGCGGCCCGCAAGTGCCGGGCGCCGTTCGGCCGAGGGCGAAGCAGGGGGGGTTGTCTTGGCGGCAGCCTTAGCCATTGAGGCGTTCTCCCTTCTCGTCGACGAACACCATGCCGGTGACCTCCACCTCGATCGTGCCGTTCGGCATCGGCACGTAGAGCGTCTGGCCCATCCGGTCGCGGCCGCCGGCGACCAGTGCAAGCGCGATCGAACGCCCGCAATTTTCCGACCAGTAGCTGGAGGTGACGTGGCCGATCATCTTCATCGGGATCGGCTGCTTCGGATCGTCGACGATCTGCGCGCCCTCCTCCAGAACGACCTTCGGATCCTTGGTCTTGAGGCCGACGAGCTGCTTGCGCCCCTTGGCGACGAGGTCTGGCCGGGTCAGGCCGCGAATGCCGACGAAGTCGGTCTTCTTCTTGCCCACCGCCCAATCGAGCCCGGCATCGTTCGGCGTCACCGTGCCGTCGGTATCCTGGCCGACGATGATGTAGCCCTTTTCAGCGCGCAGCACGTGCATCGCCTCGGTGCCATAGGCCGTCGCGCCATGCTTCTGGCCCTCGGCCCACAGGGCCTCCCACACGGCTTCGCCATAGTCGGCCGGCACGTTGACCTCGAAGCCGCGCTCGCCGGTGAACGACATGCGGAACAGCCTCGTCGGCACGCCGCAGATCTTGCCCTCGCGCACCGACATATGCGGCATCGCCTCGTCCGACATGTCGATGCCTTCGACCAGCGGCGCGATGATGTCGCGCGACTTCGGTCCCTGCACGGCAATGACCGCCCACTGCTCGGTGATCGAGGTCAGCCAGACATTGAGATGCGGGAACTCCGTCTGGAGGTAATCCTCCATGTGGTTCATGACGCGCGGCGCGCCGCCGGTCGTCGTCGTCACATGGAAGCGGTCCGGCGCCAGCCTGCCGACGACGCCGTCGTCATAGATGAAGCCGTCCTCGCGCAGCATGATGCCGTAGCGGCAGCGGCCGGTCTCGAGCTTCTCCCACGGGTTGGTGTAGAGCAACTCCATGAACTTCGCCGCGTCCGGCCCAACCACCTCGATCTTGCCGAGTGTCGAGGCGTCGAAGAGGCCGCCGACCTTGCGCACGGTGACGCATTCGCGGTCGACCGCCTTGTGCATGTCCTCACCGGCCTTCGGGAAATACCAGGCGCGCTTCCAGTGGCCGACATCCTCGAACACCGCGCCGTGCGACGCGGCCCAGCCATGTGTGGCCGTCCGCCGGGTCGGATCGAACAAAGCGCCGCGCGCGTGGCCGACGATGGAACCGAAGGTCACCGGCGTGTAGGGCGCGCGGAAGGTGGTAAGGCCGACCTGCGGGATCGGTTTGCCGAGCGTCTCGGCGGCGATCGCCAGGCCATGCATGTTGGACGTCTTGCCCTGGTCCGTCGCCATGCCGTTGGTGGTGAAGCGCTTGACATGCTCGATCGAATGCATGCCCTCATGCACCGCCTGGCGGATATCCTTGGCGGTGACGTCGTTCTGGAAATCGACGAAGGCCTTGACCGTGGTGTCCGGCCCGGCGCCGGGGGCGGCGCCCAGCATGCCGCGCGACCAGCTCTCGCCGGCATCGACCTTCGGCTTGGCGCCCTTGCCCGTCTTGGCACTGGAATCCTTGCCGCCGGCCTCCTTCGCCGCCTTGGCGCCGGCCGCATAGGCCTCATCGACGGTTGCCGACAGCCCGTCGGTGCCGTTGCACGCGCCGACCGACACGCAGTCCTGCGCATAGGTGCCCGGCACGAAGCGCTTCGTCTCCTCGTTGAAGGCGACCTTCCCGCGCGATTGCGAGAAGAGATGCACCGACGGCGTCCAGCCGGCCGACATCAGGATGGCGTCGACAGGAATGGTTCGCTCGCCGCCGCCATTCTTCGGCTGCACGGTCATCGAGGAAACGCGCAGCTTGCCGCCGGCGCTGACCACCGCACGGCCGAAATTGATCTCGATGCCGAGAGCCCTCGCCTCGTCGATCACAGGGCCGGACGGGTTGTCGCGCAGGTCGACGATCGCTGCGATATTGACGCCTGCCTTCTTGAGGTCGATCGCGGCCGCATAGGCGGAATCGTTGGCCGTGTAGACGCCGACATTCTTGCCCACCGCGACGCCATAGTGATTGAGATAAGCGCGCGCGGCCGAAGCGAGCATGATGCCCGGCCGGTCGTTGTTGGCGAACACCATGTGGCGCTCGATGGCGCCTGTCGCGATCACGACCCGGCTGGCGCGGATCTGCCACAGCCTTTCGCGCGCCAGTTCCTTGCCGGGGCTCTTCAGATGATCGCTGACCCGCTCGACCAGGCCGACGAAGTTCTGCGCATAGTAGCCGAACGCCGTGGCGCGCGAGAGCACGCGGACATTGTCCATCGCCTTCAGCTTGGCGATCGCCGCCTGCGCCCAGGCAAAGCCGCTGAGGCCGTCGATCTTGGCGCCGCTCTCGAAACGCAGGCTGCCGCCGAAATCGGCCTGCTCATCGGCGAGGATCACCCGCACGCCCGTTTCAGCAGCCGCAAGCGCCGCGGCGATGCCGGCGGCGCCACCGCCCAGCACCAGCACCTCGCAATGCGCGTAGCGCGCGGCGTAGTGGTCCGGATCCGGCTTTTCGGGAGACACGCCGAGGCCGGCCGCGGCGCGGATCTTGGGCTCGTAAAGATCCTTCCAGGCCCATTTCGGCCACATGAAGGTCTTGTAGTAGAAGCCGGCCGAGAACATCGGCGAGGCGATGTCGTTGACCGCGCCGACGTCGAAGGCGAGCGACGGCCAGCGGTTCTGTGAATTGGCGGTGAGCCCGTCATAGAGTTCCTGCACGGTTGCCCGCACATTGGGCGTCTTGCGCGCATCGTCGCGCACGATCTGCACAAGCGCATTAGGCTCCTCCGCGCCGGCCGAGAGAAAGCCGCGCGGACGGTGGTATTTGAAGGAGCGGCCGACCAGATGGACGCCGTTAGCAAGCAGCGCCGAGGCAAGCGTGTCGCCCTCGATGCCGCTGTAGGACTGTCCGTCGAAGCTGAACGACGCGGTCCTGACCTGGCTGAGGCGCCCAGCGCCCGAGATGCGGAACGGGGCGTTCATTTCGAGGCTCCAGGCAGCTTCGCGGGCTTCGGCTCGCCGGCCTTGTAGGTCATGACGAACTTGTCGGTGACGGTGTCGCGCACGGCGTTGAAGAAGCGCGCGCAGCCGTGGATATGCCGCCAGCGCTCATAGATCACGCCCTTCGTGTTCGAACGGATGAAGAAGAATTTCTCGAAATCGTCGTCGCTCTCGGTCGCAATGTTGCCCGAGCGCGCGATATGCGCCTCGCCGGCATTGCGGAACTCGAGCTCCGGGCGCTCTTCCTCGCAATAGGGGCAGCGGATGAGAAGCATTTTCGGTCCTACAGTTCGCCATGGCCGACATGGGCGCCGGCCGGTTGATCGCAAAGTCTTTCGCCAAGCGCCGCGAAGGGCGCCACGAGCCGCATACGTTCCTCGACGCTGGCCGCCGGCTTGAACAGCGCGCGGTTCGCCATATTGCCGAGCGTGAGCTGCAGCGGGTCGGTGGTGACGATGACGCCGCGTGGATGAAAGGGCTCGCTTTCGGCCAGGTCCTTCGGTCTTTTCTCGAAGAACATCACCACCTTGCGGCCGCCGCTCCACACACAGGTGAGCAAGCCGTCGTCGACCGAGAACGGCCAGGCCGTCTCGTTATCCTCGCGGCTGATCGCCTGAATCCGCACCTCGCGTGCCGAGGGGATGTGAAACGGCCCCTGCTCGCCGGCCAGCACCAGCGGCACAGCGACGGCTACTTCGGCCATCATCAGTGCGCCACCGCCGCCGCCGCTGCTTCGTCGATGAGACGGCCGGTGCGGAAGCGCTCGAGCGTGAAGGGCGCGTTGA
>NZ_JANINM010000083.1 GCF_024509055.1 Mesorhizobium sp.
AAATGCGGCATAGGTGCAAGCCTATCGGGGGTTCGAATCCCTCCCTCTCCGCCACTTAACTACGACGTGCGAAAAACCCTATAAAACAAGGGGCGCCGAGAGCCACCGGATTCGTCGGTGGAGAACCGCAGTGTAGAACCGCGATCGGGCCAGATTGCCATCTTTCGTCGCCTCGAGGAAGCCCCCGATCCCGGTGATCCGCCCGCGCTCAGCCGGGTTCGTCTTCGTCCGCCGCCCCCTCCTCGATCTTGTGGGCCGCCAGTCCGATGCCGTTGTGAGAGCCGCAGCGGCACCGCCAATGCGTTCCCGATTTCAGTTCGTGCGGCCAAAGGGGAAATCTCTCGGAACAGCCCTCGGAAGGACATCCGACCAGGGTCACCTTCGGTTTGAACTCGACCACGCCGCCGGGGTGCGCGACCACCGTGTAGGTCGCCTTGCACTCGAAGCATTCGGCCTCGATTTCGGTCTTGCCGTGCGGAATGCGTTTGCGGACCGGCCGTCGGCAGGCCTCGTTCATGCATTCGGCGAGCAGGGCGAAATCGCCCAGCGTGACGTTGTGGACCGGCGAGCTGAGCACGGCTTCCAGCGTCGCCACGACCGCCTCGCACCTGGACCGCAGTTTCGCCGGATCGGCGATCTTGCCGGTTTCGAGTTGCTCCAGCGAGGGCATGTGCAGATGCGAGCCGATCGCGTCGTAGTGCGTCTTGATGTCCTTGAGGGTGAGCACCTGGTCGGTCCCGAGAGTTTCCATGTTCTCGGCCGGCTTTCCGTATTCGGACTCGATTCCGACGGCGATGGTCGATGTCATTCCGATCGACGGATCGATGTCGACCAGCACGGCCATCAGCTTGCGTGGCTGCCACGTCCTGTATTCTTCCGGCGGAATTTCGTCCTTGAACGCAAGCGCCCGGTCGTAGGTCACCGCCTCCATGGCATCGCGCAGTTCCAGCGCGGCGTAGCGCAGTCGGTAGACATCCAGGGTCGCGAGTTCGGCCTTGGCGCGTGACAAGGATTCTCGCGCCGAGTGCCGATAGTTGGGAAGGCCGATCATCGCTCGAACCGTTCGTTTTGAAACGCCTCAAGCAAGCCTGGCACGATTCGGTCCGACCGTCATGCCGGGGACCTTGTGGCCCGCGCTGCGCCCAAGTCGCATCTGCGGATTCGCGTCGCGGGCGCGCGAGGCCGGCGGAGCGACGATGGACAAACCGTGATATGCCGGATCGATTGTCCGCCCGATCGATCGCCGCGAGCTTCATTTGACCGATACCGAGAAAGACGAAGATGTCCTTCGGCCGTTCGCCGATCTGATCGGCCGCGAATTCATCGAGTTCCTCTTCGATAGGGCGCCCCGCAAAGTGGTGTCCAGAATCGTCAAGTCGATGGACCACTTCGTCAAGGCGCAGAAGCTGGGCGGCACCGACGACGAGATGGGAGTCATAAGATGCATCGCGGGCGAGGAGGAGCTCGTCGTCGCGATCTTCGAATGGCTCAAGCTCAACTCGGACCGACTGCCGGCGCATGGCGATTTCATCGGCAAGTACAAGAACCACCGCGTGAAGCTGGCCTTCTACCCGGTGCTGTCGCAGTTCAGGTCCGTCCTGAGCGACATGATCAGGCACGGCATCACGTTTCCCGGGTTCGAGCAGGTGCTGCTGATGAAGATCGATCCTTCGATCGACGATGGGCGACTTGTCTTGCGGCTGGCCTCGAGCCGACCCGGCGCGGCCGACGCGTCGATCCCGCTCAATCCGTTGAACATATCGGTGTCCCGCGAGGACCTCGATCATGACGAGATCGCCGAGGAGCTCTATCGCGACTTCGAAGAGGAGGTCCGCGAGAACAACGGCATGAGTGTCCGCGAGTTCGTGACTGCCCGGGCCGAGTTTCGCAATCTGCTGCTGTACGCCGGAGACGGAGGGCATCACGCGATGGGCGAAACGCTGTCCGACCTGATGCCGATGTTCAGGAGAACCTACCGGGACTTGCTGTGGACGCTCTGCGTGCTCGTCGGCAACGCGCCGTCGAGCAAGGAATGGGGCTTGGTGAGCCAGTTCATCGACCTCTATCGACGGGTGCTCGTCGAGGCGAAACTGGTGTGAGCTCGGGCCGGTCCGACCGCTCGCAGACGAAGGAGGCGGGTACCGCCATGGGCTGTCACTTCCTGTTGGATCGGAGTCGCTGGACGATGGCGGCGCTGCACCACTTCGAGGCCTGGGAGCGCGAGGAGCGGGAGATCTTTGCGCGGATGGTGCCGCGCGTGACCGGCGAAGGAATCGTTCTCGCCGGCGCCTATTATCGCGTCGCGCGGCATTTTCCGAAGGATCGCCGACAGGCCTTGATCGGCATCATCGAAAGCGTGGTCCCTGTCGAAGGGGCGGCCGAGCGGCGTTTCGACGGATTCGTACGGTCGGTCAGGAGTCTCGCGAAGGGGATGGCGACGGCTCCCGCGGAGGGCGAGCGCGCTCTGAGGCCGATCAGCGGGATGTCCAAATTCCTCTGGTATCGGTTCCCCCTTCACGGCTTCATCTACGATTCTCGCGTGCTTGCGGCCGTGTGCAGCAACGGGCTCACCGTCAGGTTCGATGCGATGATCGACGATTTCGGCGGGCGGCCGTCCGACTCCGGCGAGTGGAATTTCCTGATCGCCGCCGCGAGCTACCGGACTTTCGCTCTGCCTCTTCACGCGCTGGTCGCGGAAGTCTTCGAAGGACTCGGTCTGCAGGCTGAAAGAGCGGCAAGGTTGATCGACACGCTGTTCTGGCTCGAGGGCGGTGCACCCGGCTCGACAAGGCAGCCTGCGGAGGAGGCCGGGCGCCGGACGGCGCGCGAGGTGGGTATTGAAGCATTCCGTCGTTGCGAGCAGACGGTGGCGGATCTGATGCGTCACGCGTGATCCGAAATGTCCCTTCCGTTATTCCTGGCCCTCGGCCGCCGCGCCGGTCGTCGCGCGCGGCCCCTTGGATCCGGAGATCAGGGCCCGCGGAGTGCCGCCGGGCGTGGTCGCCACGACGTTCATCTTCGTCAGTCGACCTTCGTAACCCAAGCCGCAATAGACGGCCGCGCTTCCGGCGATCACGAAAACGAGCGGATCGCTCCTGCGCCGAGCCATCTCATTGGCCCAGGTGTTGCGATCGACGCCTGACGGGGTCGGAACTTCTTCGGGGTGCGTGTGCCATTCGCCGACGAAATTCACGGTTCGACCGCTTGTCTGCCAGGCCGCTAGGGCGGCGCGCTGGTGGCCTGGGTCGCGGCGGACGAAACCGAAGCGGCTACGCCGATCTTGGCGCATGGGTACGGTGCAGTCCAGAATCTCGACATGCGGACCACGATGGCATCCGAGCAATATACCGCCCGCCTCCAGGTTCGATTCGGGAGGCGCGACGAAACGCGTCATCTTGCCGACCACTTCATCCGAGAAGATCACTAGATGACCGCCCGCAAGGAAGATCATTGTCGGACGTTACCGCATGCAGGGCACGTCTCGATACGCTTCGGACTTCCGTCCTTGACGTGATTTGCGCGGTGGCGGTCGAGCGTGATCGACCGCCACTTGGGGCCGGCGCCGCCGTTCGCCCAATCGAGCGCCATATCGCAAATGAGACCCGCCGCAATCGTTGCTCGCGAGACCGGAAACGGAATGTAGTGGGCGTCGCCGCATGCCAGATTGCGTCCCGTCTCGATCTGAACGTCGCTGCGCATGATCTGGAATCTCGGCGGGCCGGCCAGTTCGACTTTCAGGCATTTGAAGCAGGCGAGATCGGGATCGCCGGCAAGGAAGGCGACGGCTGCGGCGCCGTTTCCTTGCAACCAGCCGAACAGGACCGGCGGGAAGTTCGGACGGCCGTTCACGGCGAGTTCGTTGATGGCGATCGACAGCGATTCCTCGCCGGTCGCCTCGATGACCAGGTCTTGCCTGCGAAGAAGGCTGGTGTCGTCCATGATCGAACGGGGAATGCTGGTGATATCGAGATAGGGAAGTTGTTCGCGAAGCAGGTCTGCGCAGCCGTCGGCTTTGTTCCGGTCGAGATACGGCGCTCCGAGCAGATGACGTCCCAGATTAGCGCCCTTCAGCTTGTCGTTGTCGACCAAGGTGAGTGTCCCGCCGCCGGCGCCGGCGCCGCTTTGCGCGAGGTTTTGCGCCAGGAAACCTCCGACCGCGCCGCAACCGACGACCAGTATCCTCCTGCCGGCCAGATTGTTCATCGCACCCATGTTCCTCGAGAAGACGTATTCCTCGTCGACCGGTACGCCGACATAGCCGGAGATCTTCACGGCGCCCTGGATATACTGCAGCGTCTCGCGGAGATGGGCGCGCCGGTTCTTCAGAATTTCCGGCGTCCTGTATGCGGGGGCGATCTCGGCCGACACGAAGAAGCGGCCGTTCGGCGCCGAAAGGCAGATCCACTGCCGATGCCCTTGCGAGCGGGCGAACGCTTCCTCGACCGCGCCGATCGCCGAAGGCGCTGCACCGTTCATCCAGGAATTCAATTCCGCGAGATTCTTGGGTGGCCAGGACTGTTTCGGATCGAACGACAGTGCCGGCACGCGCAGGACGGGACACAGGATTCCCTCGGGATCCTTGCCTCCATTCCACTTGTGCAGGCGGAGAAAGCGGGAGGCGCCGTCGGACACCAAGATCGTTTCGCGGTCGGAACGGCGGTCGAACCTCAGGATCTGGATCTTCGCGTCGCCTTCGAATGTCGGCGGCAGATCCATCAACACGGTGCCGTCGGCCCAATAGGCGCCGAACTCGCCGATCAGATCTTCGTCGAGGCGCCCCCGAACGGCATCCCGCAGCACCTTGTCGGCCTGTTCGAGGCACTGGATGATCGTTTCGGCGGGCCTGTACCTGTCGAGCACGATCGCTTTTCCGTCCAGGTAGCAAAACGTGCCATCCGACCGAAGGACATGCGGAATCTGACCCTTGGACCCGGCTTCGGGATCGACGAGCCGGATGACCGGCGGCGCCACGAAATCGAGGTCCGTCACGGTGATCACCACCGGGATCCTCAATCCCGTTTCGTCTAGGACGCCTCGGTAGCGCAGACCCGAACCCGAGTGATCCCGCACGAACCGGCGTTGGCGTAGCGCGTCGTGAACGCCTCGAACGGACCGCGTCCGCTTGTCAGGCACTTGTGGACTTGCCGACGACGGGAGCGGCCGAGATCCTGCGCTCATGCGATTTCACTTCCGCATGGGCGGCCTTGGTGACGTCGACGAGGTCCGGGCGGCTCGGGATACGCTTGCCGAACAGGCCCTTCAGTCGGGTGACGGCGTCCTGCGGGTCGAAGCATTTCTCGACGATCCAGCCTAGCTCGGCCGCGAGGCCTTCGGCCGCTTCGATCGCTACGCGCCTGTCCTCATCGCCGAGGCGGCAGTCGATCTTCTCATCCGGATCCGTAGGGTTCTCGACGGGGCCGGCCAGCAGCACCGGAAGGCGTCGGGCGACCAGCAGCAGCGCCGCGTCGTCACGCTCGGGGACGTTCGGCCGGCCGAAATCGTCGAACGCCCGCCAGGCGCAGACCATGAGCAGGATCGACGAAACGCGGTCGAGACGAGGCTGGTTGTGGTCGCGCCAGGCCTTCAGGTAGCGGCAGATGCGGCGGAGCCTCTCGCCATAGACGACGACGGCTTCGAGGAACCAGTCGTTGATCTGGCGTGGGTCCGAAGCCACCCAGTCTTCCTCGCGATGAGCCAGCAGCACGCAGTCGGACGGCAGGGCATCCCAGCGGTCGATGCTGTCCGCCCGCGCGTCGAGAGCGCCGTCGAACGTTCTGGCCTGCGCGGCCTTTTCCAGCCGTTCGAACTCGGCATCGGGGATCGCGTAGAGCGGAATGTCGATGTGCGCGTATTCCGATATGACCAGCCGCGCACAGGTCGGCTTCCTGACGAAGGTCCAGCCCTCGGCTTTCGCCAGAGCCTGCAGCGCGCGGTCGACGATGGCGAAGAAGGCGGCTGCGGCGACCGACGGCTTGGCGCCCTGGACGAAAGTCATGGGCAGGTAGGTGCCGTCGTCCAGGTCCATCTGCTGCGGAGGCGTCCAGGCGGGATCGTTGATCGTCCTGTAGGCGAAGCTGCCCTGGGTGAAGAAACGCGGCCGGACCGTGAAGCCGACATCGGCCTTGCTGGCCTTGACGAACTCGCCTCGCAGGCATTGTCGGATCTTCGTCCGCGCCGCCCTCAACTCGGCGTGGCACTCCTCGGTGATCTGCAGATTGCTGAGGAACGACGTTTCGCCGCGGCGGTATAGCAGTCGGGATATGTTGGCCATCGAATCCTTTCCCTCAATGAAACCGAGGGAGGATTTGAGCTGGGCGTCGCCCAAGTCGCACAACCGCGCGGTTAACGAAGTCTACCCTGAGTCGCTAAAATCTTGCAGAACATAAATCGAACATCCATATGGGAAACCGGGATCACCGGTTCAACGGCAGGTCGTGGAATATTGCATTCTGGGGAATTTTGATGACGTTTCAGATACTTGCCCTTAGCGGGGGCGGCTACCGGGGCCTATTCACAAGCGCGATCCTCACGAAGCTCGAAGAGCAGGCGGGAAGGCCGCTCGCAGAATGTTTCGACTTGATTGCCGGCACGTCGATCGGCGGCGTGATCGCCCTCGGCCTGGCCCTCGGCAAGAGTGCCGGATCGATCCGGACGATGTTTCTCGACCACGGCGAGGAAATCTTCACCCGGGGTGAACCGCCCCGGTCGCGGCTGGAGAGGTACAGGGCTCTCTACTCCCAATGGCGTCGTCCCAAATACGACGGCACCGTGCTGCGGGACAGGATCGAGGCCGTCGTCGGCAAGGACACCCGGCTCGGCGACGCCCGGACGCGGCTTCTCATTCCCTCCGTCAACATGACGAAGGGCAGCGTCCAGATGTTCAAGACGGCGCACCATCCGAATTACATGAACGACTACAAGCTGTCGGCGGCGGACGTCGCGATGGCGACCGCGGCGGCCCCGTTGTACTTTCCGATGGCTCGTGTCGAGAACAGCAATTTCATCGACGGCGGCGTGGTCGCCAACGCTCCGGACATGTGCGCCGTCCACGAAGCGGTTCATTTCCTGGATCAGAAGATGGAGGACATTAGCGTCCTCAGCGTCGGCACCACGACGAGCAAGTTCTCGTTGCCGAGCTCGCTCGGCCGGGACTTCGGGCAGAAGCTTTGGCTCGAAAACGGCCGGCTGGTTTCCACCATCCTGTCGTCGCAGCAGCAACTGGTCGACTTCATGCTGAAGCATCAGCTTGGCGACCGGTATGTCAGGTTCGACGAGCAGCCGTCGCACGAACAGACGGCCGACCTCGGGCTGGATCTCGCGACGGCGAGTCGCCGCCAAACTCTGCTCGGCATGGCCGACGGTTGCTATCAGTCGTTGAGCAACAATCCGAAGGTCATCGAGATGCTGGCGTACCGCCGGCCGGAGCCGTCGTTTCATCACTAGACCGCGGGCGGCGACCAGGATGGAAGAGGCCGTCGTCGGAAACCTCGATCGGCGTCACGCCCGACCCTAAAAGCTGAACTCCGTGGCGATGCGATCGAAGACGCCGTCCACCAAAGTGCCGCAGCGTACGCGACGCAGGCTGGCGTCCACCGCGATCCCCTCTCCATGCGGACGCCAAAGCGGTTGAAACTTGTCGGAGGTGGAATTCATGTAGCCGAGATAAAAGTCGCACTGCAGCTTGCCGCGATCGCCGATGAACTCGCGGTAACCGAGGCTCGGATGTCCTCCTGTCCATTGTCCGGCAAACTGCTGCTGATCGGGGAATGTGTAGACTCCGAGCGGACCATATCGACCGGCTTCATGCATGCCCGCATAGGAGGACCGAAGACTGGGAGTGATCTCCTCCGAAAACAGATAGAGTCGGAGGACACCGAGACCGTCGGCCTCGTTGCCCGCGGCTTCTCCGGTGTACTCGTCGTGGCTGTTCCATATCTTGGCGATCAGTGGTCTTGCGGTTCCTTTCGAGCCGTTTTCGACTCTCAGAATTTTGGCCCCCTCATTGAGCCGTCCTGCATGGGTCTTGGCGATCGCGCCGCCCAATGCGACACGGACCTGCTCGGACATTTCGTATGCTTGTTCGGCGGCACTCCGCGCTTCCTTTGCCTTCTCGAGCGCCAATTGAAGCAAGCCATTGAACCTCGGCGCATGTCGTTCGATCGCCGCGCTCAGGTCGTCGTAGAACCGTCCTTCCACGATGCGGGGCCGCCAGGTCGAGGGTGCGGGAGCCGCCTGCGACGCATCAGAGCCCTCGCCGGACCGCGCGCCCTCTGCGATCTCGCCGAAGCGATCGACCAGAAACGCGCGAAGGGCTTCGGCGGAGGCGCGGGCTGCGAACGGCTTGAAGCGGTCATCCTTTTTCGGATCGGCGTGATCCATCACGCCCTTGATCACGATCCATTCCTCGACGCCGCTCGCGCGTGCGACCTCGCCGATCGCCGCCGCTTCCATCTCCAGACCCAGGATAGTGCGCATGCCCATACGCTTGAGCCTGTTCCAGGTCAGCCCATCCTTCACGACCACATTGCCGCTTGCGATCGGTCCGGTCTTGATGGCGAGGGGAAGCGTCAGCGGTGGATCGACGTCCATCACTATCGATCGCTCCACCTCCGCCTTTCCTGCGGCGGTCAAGCGGAGCGCCGATCCGTCGATGCTCAACAAGCCCTGCTTTTCCAGCTCGCCGATGGCCGTCTGCCACTCCCCTGTGCCGAAGTAGCGTTTGCGGGCGGGATGGTTCCGCGGATTGTCGCCGCCGAGAAGGCGTTCGAGCAGCCAATAGCGCGCATCCTGCGCGGTGGGACGACCATAGCTCGGTAGATCTTCCGGCTTCAGGGTCTCCGCTGCTCTCAGCCATCTCGCGGATATCGGAGATTGACGGTGGTCGCCGACGAATCCATCGGCGTCGAGCTTACCTTCGTCGTACTGATAGGCCAGTTCCGATACGACGATGTCACCGAGCGCGAGGTCGCCGGGATTGCCTGCGCAAACGCCGCACATCACCAGGCACTTCGGTTGGAGCCTTTCGACCAGCACCGTCGCGACGTGTCCGGTGCGATTGGCGCCCATTCTGGTCGGCTTGGCGATGGCGACGACGAAGAGAGGAACGTTGTTTCGGAAAAAGACGCCGACCTCATGCGGCGCGCTGGAAATCGTCTTTTGATCGTTCCACTCCCGCACGCCGTCGCCGGTGGTGGAAGCTGCCGAGAACGCCGACTTCGCTGCGTCGAATTCCTCCCGAATTGCCGTGATCAGCACGACATCTACGGCGTAGGTCTTGGGAGCCGCGTTGCGTGCTTTCGCCTTTCGCGTGAGCTCGAAATGTCCCTTGGTCAATTGACTGGTCCAGTAGTTTCCTCTCAACGCCTCAGAGTCTGAATAGAAGCGGAGGATTGCGGCACCTTTGTAAGGGCCCTCGGCGTCGGACCCGATCGCTTTGGGATCGACTTCGTAGAGGTAGTGAAGCACTGGGCTTCCGGACTTTTCGCGACCGAGCTGCGCCAGCAGCGTATGGGAGTCGGATCCCTTCGAATGGACCTCCATACTGATGCGACCGAAATCCTGACGGATTATCGCGGATGCCGTTACCTTTCCTGCGCGCTCCCCACGATGCCAATGGATATCCATCGTCCACTCGCCGGATATGTCGGGCAACGTCGCGTCGCTCGAAGAAGCCGAAAGCGGCGAATCCAACGAGTTGTTGTTCTGGGCCGCGTCTTCGTCGGGTGTCATGGTTCGGCGCTGATTTCCTTGCCGCGGTGGAATACGGCCACGCCGTAGCGGGGGCTGGCCACTCCGGTCGCGATGATGCCCGCCAGCGTCGACCCGAAGAGTGCGGCCACGTAGCGGCCTCCGACGCGACGGATCGGGTCGACGCCGAGACCCGCGACGATGGGCGGAGAGAAATACAGCGACACTCGCGTGAGATCGAGTTCGGGCGACAGGACGTGGAAGCCGTCATGGAGCTCGCTCGTCTGATGGGATATTTCGACGAGGCAGTCGAGCGTGGACCGTCGATCCGGCAGGAAGCGCGTTTGCCTCAGTGGTACGGTGGGCAGGTCGTCGGGCGCAGAACTCACCAGAAGGCCGACCCCTGAAAATGAATTTCCCGCCTCGTCGCGCACTTCGCGTAACAACGTGTGTAGCCGGGAGAGTATCTCTGCCAAGCCAAACCCTCTCTCGTTCGCACTTCAAAGTAGCGCGGGCGTTTGAACGTGGCTACACCCGCTTGCCGCGCCTGCCAACATCGGCATCGCGCAATTCGACGAGATCATCTCTCCAGCTTCGACGTCGGTAGCACGAACTTCGTCGCGAGCGCTTCATCATCGTGCCTCGGAGCGCCAAGCCCGCTCGCGCGTTCGATCATTTCTTCGGATCGCGATATCGGAGTCCGACGCCCTGCCGGCCTTCGAACAGAAATTCGATTCCGTGTTTCTCCAGCGCGCCGCGCAGCTTCGCCATGATGCGTTCCGACCGCGGCTGGTCCGAGTTTTCGAGGCGAATCATCGTCCGGCGGGCAATGCCGGCCTCGTCGGCCAGCTGTTCTTGAGACAGGCCGACCCACGCTCGGGCAGCTCTGATTTGGAAGATGTTAACCACGAATTGGCACTCTTGGTGACAAATTTAGAAGGTCGTGCGATGATGCTTCTACGTTCGAAGCAAGGAGCATCTTATGACCACGTCTCTCGACACTGCACCGCTTGTCTCGCCCGCCGCCATCGCCCGCGCGGCACGCACGGTGATCTCCAACGCCATGGCGGGCGACTTTCCGATCGACCCGGTCATCGGACCGGAATTGTCGAAGTCGTTTTCGATCATCAACAGCGTGGTCAAGCGCCATGGCTTGCTGCTCCAGAAGAGTCTCGCCGACGCGCTCGCGGCGAGCGGCCGCTTCGAGGTTATGACGGAAGTGGCGCTGCCGATTACGGAGGCCGCGAACGACCTGCTGACCTCGCAGAATTCCGATCGTGATCTGGCCAAGATCAAGTTGAAGGCCGATTCGAACACGGTCCGCATGGTGACGGTCGATTTGATCGTTGTCGATACGGAAAGCGGACGGGCTGGGGTGTACGACGTGAAGCGGGGCAACGGAGCGACCGAATCCGGAAGGCGCCGGCCCATCGAGCTTGGCCTGCGTGCCTCTCGCCTGGTGCTGGCATCCTTCCTGTCGAAGCACGGTATGGAGGGTATCAACTCCGTGACGAGCGCGATCATCGACTATTACGGTGGCTCGGGGTTCAGCAAGGAATTGAAGCTGACCCGCGACGAGCTCGATGAACACTTCGGCGTGCCGGTGGTCGAGACGATCGATGCGATGACCGCCGAGCTCAACCGGGCGCTGCTCGACGAGGTTCAGGCCCTGATGATGCCGGCGCTGGCGAATCTGCCCCGAGCCACGAGCAAACGGTCCGACCGTGTCGACTTCGCGGTCGTTCAGGATACGCCGGCCCTGGACGACAAGGCTCGCGAGAACGCCATCGGACGGGTTCTCAATGCCCGCCCGAGCGGCTTCGGACCCTGGCGCACGGTTTAGCCGTCCGGGACGACCACTCACCACCAACGACCTCACACGATCCACATCCGCGAAGGAACGTCAACGCGCCCGCTTCGGCGCGAACGGAGAAGGCATGTCATGAGCAAGAGCAGGAAGCAGAAGTCCCTCAGCGAGTCGGCGGCGGCCATCGCCGCGGCCGGGCCGTACCCCTTCGAGTTGTGGCGGCTGATTCCGGCGGAGGAATTCGACAAGCATCGGAAATACGCCGTCGGAGCCTATCTGGCTACTTGTGCCGCCGGCGACGTCGAGTGGCGCCGGGCGATCGCCGGCGACGAGACGTGCGCGGTCCGCATCGCGCTGCGCATGCAGGTCCCGGACGACATTTCCTACCCGGTGGACGCGAGGATGACGCTGCTGGTCTACGCCGCGCTCAACGGCGGTGCGGCCGCGGCGCTCACGCTGGCCAACCTTCTGCGCCGGATGCCGCTCGACGCTCAGGACAAGAACGTTCTGGCGAATTCTTGGCTCGCTCGCAACGCCCGGATGGCCGCGCAGGATGCCTCGGAGCTCCGTCGGCGTCTCCTGGGCGAGATGTACCACGACAACGGGCTCTGAGAATGACGCGTCAGGTCGACCTCACACGCGGCAGGCACAAACCGCCCCTGCATGAGCGGGCACGTCCGCCACCAGCATAACGCGCCTTTCCCCAGGCGCCATCATGATCCCCATCACCGACGAGAAGACCAACATGCTGACCGACTTTTCCACCCTTCGCACGCGGATCGCCGAAGTCGCGCCGTCCGCAAGCGGCGTCCCGTACGATCTGGAAAGCGCGCCCGACCGGCCGGCGCTGCTCGGTCCCCGCGATGCCGCGTACAGCAAGGAAGACCTCTGAGATGACCGAGCAGATCAAAGCGGCGGCCGAGGCGGAACCGCTGCATCCGGTGGGGCCGCTTGAGCTCGCGGTCTACGGGACCGACTCGCGGTCCGCTCACATCTATCGGAGCCGAACGAAGGCGCGCGCGTCGCAAGCCGAATTGCGCGCAAGCGGCGACGGGGTCGTTCAACCGATCGACGAACGGCGCGAGGCGGGAGAGGCGACGCTTGGATCTGATCGGCCGAAAGGTGGCTTTTCCACGCTCGGCCGGCTTCAGCGTGACGAAGAGGACGAAGAAGACGCGCCCGTCGGGGATGGGGCGGTCGAAGCGCCCACTCCCGGCCGGATCGCCGCCAGGCTCATGCTGGCTGGATTGTTCGACCGCGACCCCGGAGTGCTCGCGGCCTTTGCGTCGGCTGCGCCGGTGATCATCGTCGAGGTGCCGGATGAAGCCATGCACGTGCGCATCGCACGACAATGGAAAGACGTTCTGGACCTCGATTATCTGCGCTTCAAGAAGATGAAGGATTTGACGGACCTGACGTCACGCGAAGATTGCGACGCCATCGAATTCGTGTCCGCCGATCCGATCCAGTCCAAGGAACGTCGAGCTGCCGATGACCGCGCGTTCACTGCCGTGCAACTGGCGCTGCCGATCATCGCTATCGTGCCGGCGGCCGAGGGCTATCTTTCGAAGGTTCTCATCGACGCTGCGACGCACCGGCTTACTCTGCCGAAGATGAGCGCGACCATCATCGAGCGCGTCGTCCGGATCGTGACTGGCCGTCGTGCCGCGGTCGCTTTGCCGGCCGACGCCGCCGCGCGGGTCGGCATGCACGAACTGCTGCTGGCCGTCAGGTTCGATCGTTCCGCCGACGAATGCGTCGCAAATCTTCTGCGCGCCGTCGAAGCGAAGGTCGCGAAGGCCGGCTCGCGCGATCTCTCGCTGGATCAGCTTCATGGCCTCGATGAAGCCGTGGAGTGGGCAAAGAGCACCAAGCTGGATATCGAGGCGTGGAAGCGGAATGACATCTCCTGGGATGCGATCGATGCCGGAATCGTCCTCGACGGTCCTCCCGGCACCGGCAAGACGCTTTTCGCCAAACTGGCGGCGGAATTCTTCGGTTTGCCGCTGGTTGCCGTGACGCTGGCCAAGTGGCAAGGCAGCGGTGAGGGTCATCTTGGACACCTCCTGCGTGCGATGAGGAAGGACTTCGAGGACGCGCGCGCCAGGTCGACCGGAGCCGTTTTCTTCTGCGACGAACTCGATTCGTTCGCCGACCGGGCCACGATCACGCACAATCACAAGGACTATGTCGTCGAAGTCATCAATGCCTTCATCGAGCAGCTCGACGGACTGCAGGGCCGTCGCGGACTGATATTCATCGGAGCGACCAACGACGTCTCGCGCTGCGATCCCGCGATCGTCAGGGCGGGCCGACTGAATCGGATCGTCAGGATCGGTTTGCCGTCGCCGGACGACATCGAGAAGATCATGCGGGTCCGGCTGCGCGGCGATCTCAAGCACGAAGCGATCGGCGAACTCTGCCTGTTGGCGCAAGGGTCGTCCGGAGCCGACATCGAACGCGTCGTGAAGGACGCCCGGCGCTTTGCCCGGCAGGAGGGACGCGCCCTGAGGATCTCGGATCTCCGGCGCGCCGTCCTAGGAGGCGATGACGTCCTGTCGGACGAACTGCTTGCGAGGGTGGCGGCGCACGAAGCGGGCCACATCCTCGTCGCTGTGCTCGACGGTGGTCCGAAGGACATCCACGCCGTCGTCGCCAATCGAGCCGGCTCGGCGGGCTTCGTCGCGGCCAAGGGCCGCCAGCCCGAAGCCGGGACGTTGGCGGAGTATCGCAAGGTTCTGCAAGCCCTGTTGGCGGGACGGGCGGCGGAGGAGCTTCTCTGCGGTGCCGCCGGTGCCGGTAGCGGCGGCGCCCGCGAGTCGGATCTGGCCATGGCCACGCGTATCGCGGCGGCGCTGGTCGGTAGCCTCGGCCATGCGGGCCCTCACCCCCTGCTGTTCGTGGCCGAACGTCATCGCACGGATGCGATCCTGGACAGTGCGTATATGCGAGCCGCGGTTCACCAGGAACTCGCTGCGGCATTCGACGAGGTCAAGCGCGTTCTCGGCTCGCGTCGCACCGCCCTCGAGCAAGTCGCGCTGCGGCTTCGTTCGCGGCTGCGGATCGACGGTTTCGAAGTGGCCGAGATCTTGAAGCGATCCGAGGCGGTCGGCTCGTCGCGAACCGGCGGCCCGCCGTGAATCGTGCCCATCGCACCGCTTCCGAAAGTGCCCAGGGCGGCGCGAGCAATGTTTGAGCATCGAGAAGAATTCGATCGGAGCGACTTTTATGACCAGGAATGCGAAAATCGAACGTGTTCGTGCGAGGCCGGACCCCGCGCTGTGGCGCGACGACGAGTTGATGACGCTCGTCGAGGCGGCCGCCCTGTACTGGCCTGAAGGTCCCTTGACTGAGACTTCCCTGCGGACCGCGGTACGCGATGGTCGTCTTCCCATTTCGCAGATCGCGGGGAAGTTCTTCGTCACGAAGACGGCATTGCGGACATTGACCGTTTGCGAGCCCCTCCGCGAAGACATCCCGGCGCGAACGGCGCCGATCCGCGGATCCGGCGCCGGATATCTCTCGGACCTGGCACGCTTGAGGGAACTTCGGGGGGCGAAAGCGCCGGCAAAGGACGTCGTTCGCGAGACCTGAATTGACACGGTGCCCGCGCGTCCAAGCTCGCTTAGCACTGATGATCTAGCCGACCGTCGAAGGTCACGCCCGCCAGAACGGTTTTCCGTATTCGCGCATCACTTCGCATCGCGTCGCGCCGAAATCGTGAAGTTCCGCATCGGTAAGTTCGAACAGTTCACGACGATCGCTTACCCGCTGTCGCCACAACTTCAGCAGACAGAGCCCTTCCCGAGCGCAGGCGGTCGCACTGCGATGGCCGACCGCCGCGCAGACGATGGGCCCGGACTCATGAGAGGCGGGCGCGCCCAGATCGGCGGCGCCTTGCGAGAGAAGCTGGTCGGGTTGGTGGTCCACGGAACGTGGCATTTGATTGCCTCCATTGTCGCGTCGCTCAAGTCGGCCTTTCTGTCAGTTGATGATCCGACGGTCCGCTGGCGTTGACCGCTCTGATGATCTGCGCGTCGAGCGGCGTCGGTGGCGCGGTCGCAAGCAGATGGTCGACGAACTCGCGCTCGCTCTGCAGGCGAAACGCAGCGTTGTGCCGCTTCTCGAATCCGATAGTCGACCAGGGTTTGCCGCTCAGGCCTGGGATGCCCGACCAGCCGGCGCCTGCTCCGGGCAGCACCTCCACGTAGTCCGGAAGTGCGGCAAGCTTTTGCATGCTTCGGTAGAGAATGCGGGCTCCATCCTTGGCACTTGTGGCGAGTTCAGGCGTGCCGACGCCGCCGACCAGAAGCGTGTGGCCCGTGAGCACGAACCATGGTTCGTCTCCGCGAGCTCGGTCGCTGACGACGAGGCAAATGTGCTCCGGCGTGTGGCCGGGCGTATGCAGGACCTTGGCGGTGACATCTCCGACAAGAATAGCATCGCCCTCGTCGACGCCCAAAAAGGGCACGATCACATCGGCGACGGACGAAAGTACGTAGGCGGCCCCCGTGGCTTCGGCGAGTGCGCTGCCGAACGATACGTGATCGGTATGAACGTGGGTGTCGACCACGAAGGCGATCCGCATCTCGGCTTCCTTCGCCAACCGGAGATAGACGTCGGGGTCGTCGGCGGCATCCACGACCGCGCAGATGCGGTGCACGGAGCAGCCGAGCAAATAGGAAATTCCGACGGGATCGGAGTGGAGGAATTGCAGTAGGACCATAAGCGGCATTCCTCGCGATCTACGACTGGAGACGGTGAGGATCGTTCAGTAGGACCGATCGAAGGCCTTCGACCGCTCCGTCGATTTGTCCGGGCGTCGTCTCGCGCCCGAGGCTGAAGCGAATCGCACCCATGCCGACATCTGGTGCGACACCCATGGCCTGGAGGACCGGCGACAGAGTGACTCGACCGGCATGGCAGGCCGATCCCGTCGATGCGGCGATCTCAGGCAAACGTGCGAGGATGTCGGCACCGGTCCGGCCCGGAAACGATACGTTCAACGTGTTGGGCAAGCGCTCCGAGCTATGTCCGTTGAGGACGACACGGTTGCCGAAGGTTTCCCGTAGGCTGGACCAGAAAATGTCGCGCAACCGCTGCACCGTCGGCATCCCGATCCAGTCCATGGCAGACTTGCAGGCCTCTCCCAGGGCGGCCGCCATAAGGACGCTTTCGGTGCCGGCGCGGCGTCCTCCTTCGTGTCCGGCGCCATGGATCAGCGGCTCGAGCGTCGTTTCGTTGCGGACGTAGAGGGCGCCGACGCCCTTGGGAGCGTAGAGCTTGTGTCCGGCCACCGAAAGGAAATCGACGCCGAGGTTGTCTACGTTGGTCTCGATCTTTCCGACCGATTGGGCCGCGTCGGTATGGAAGCGTATGTCGAATTCGCGCGCGATCGCGCCTATCTCTTCGATCGGTTGGATGGTTCCTGTCTCGTTGTTTGCGTGCATGATGCTGATCAAGATCGTGCGCGAGTTGACGGCGCGTCGAACGAGATCAGGGTCCAATCGACCGGCCCCGTCGACGGGCAGAAACGTCACTTCGGCGCCGAGGCGCTCGAGAAAGGCGAGGGGCTTGAGGACGGCTGGATGCTCGGTGGCTTGGGTGATGATGTGATTGCCTTTGTCCCGGAGCGCGAAGAATGTCCCCTTGATGGCCAGGTTGTTCGCTTCGCTTCCGCCACTGGTGAAGACGATTTCCTTCGGACTCGCGCCGATCAGGGTCGCAACCTGCTTTCTCGCCCGGAAAAGAACTCCTGCTGCTCGGTGCGAGGCCCAGTGCTCGCTCGAAGGATTGCCGAAGAGGTCCCCCAGCAGGGGACGCATCACCGCGGACACCCTGGGGTCGATCGGTGTGCTTGCGTTGTAGTCGAGATATATGCCCGTCATGTCCGATAGACCTCTGCACCGGTCGGGTGCCGCCACATCAGTGGTGTTCTTTCATTGCGACTGCGACGATCGCGCCTGATAGAAAAGTCAGAGCTCCGATGGCGAGGATGGCGGCCGCGAAGCCGAAACGATCGGCGATCAGTCCGGCCGACAGCGCGCCGATCGCATAGCCAAGGTCGCGCCAGAAGCGATAGACGCTCAGCGAGCGCGCGCGCCAACTCGGATGAGAAGCGTCGGAAACCGCCGCGATGAGGCTCGGATAGACCATCGCCGTGCCGAGGCCGAGAAGGACGCTCGCGACGAACCACCAGGCGAACTGTCCCGTCAGTCCGGTGAGCACCAAGCCGGCGGCCTGTACCCACATGCCGCCGACGATGAGGCCCTTGCGGCCCCATCGATCGCTCAGGGGGCCCGTGATCGTCTGTCCGACGCCCCACACCATGGGATAGACCGCCTTCAGGATGCCGACGCGCTCGACGCCGAGTCCCAATGCGGTGAAGTAGAGCGGAAAGATGCCCCAGCTCATGCCGTCGTTGAGATTGTTGATGAGACCGGCCTGCGAAGCCGCGAAAAGATTGCGGTCCTTGAAGGAAGTGAGTGCGAACACTTCGCGGAACGAGAGTTGAGATGGCGGCTTGGCCAGACCGCTCGCCTCCAGACGGACGTGCTGGCGCGTGTCCCGTACCGCCAGAATCGAAAGCGACAGGCCCGCGATGGCGTAGAAGACCCCGAGATAGATCGGCACCGGTCGCAGTCCGTAGCTGCTGGCGAGATAGCCCGTCAGGAAGGCCGTCACGCCGACCGCGAAGTAGCCGGCGAACTCGTTCAGGCCGACTGCGAGGCCGCGCCCCTTGGGGCCGACCAGGTCCACCTTCATGATGACCGTCATCGACCAGGCGAAGCCTTGGCTCAGACCGAGCAGCACGTTAGCCGCCACGATCCAGCCCCAGCTCGGTGCCGCGATGATCATCAGGGGAACGGGAAGGCCTAGCAGCCAGCCGGTGATGAGGACGCTCTTTCGCCCCCAACTGTCGGCGAGCTGTCCGGACACGAGGTTCGCTAGGGCCTTGACGACTCCGAAGCTGATGATGAACGAGCTGATCAGCGTCGTGGACTCGATGTGGAATTGCTCCGAGCCGATCAGGGGCACCACGGTCCGCTCGATGCCCACCATGCCGCCGACGAAGGCGTTGATCAGAACCAGGAGCGAGAACTGCTGCCAGTTCTCCTTCAGACCGAGCCTGGTTCCTGTTTCGGAGTGGGGCGCGCTGGTCATGGCAACTCCGCGGCCAAAGGGCGCCCCGAATTAGTTGCGCGCAGCCACCCCGCCCGTGGAGGCGGGGGCGGAATGTCCTCCAGCATGAAGCCGACGAACTCGGCCTCGTCGTCGATGCGGAACGCTTTGTTGAACCGCTTTTCGAAACCGAGGGTCGACACCGGATTGGCACTCAGGCTTCGTCCGCAGACCGATCCCGCGTAAGCCCCGGGAAGCACCGTCAGATGGTCCGGCAACGACTTCAGGTTCCGAATGCTTCGGAATAGGTCCCTCGCACCCTGTTCGGCGCTCGTTGCCAATTCGGTCCGGCCGACGTCGCCGATCATCAGCGTGTGGCCGGTCGCGACGAACCAAGGATCGTTCGCGCGGGTGCGGTCCGTTACCAGCAGACAGATGTGCTCCGGCGTGTGGCCGGGCGTGTGCATCACCTCGATGACCACGTTTCCGAGCCCGATCTCCTCGCCGTCCTCGACTGGTTGGAAGGGGATCGAGACGTCGGCCTTTGAAGAGAGGATGTATTTGGCGCCGGCCGTGGCCAGCCCAGGCCAGGTCGAGATGTGGTCGGCGTGGACGTGCGTGTCGATGACGTAGTCGATCTTCACGGCCATGGACTCGGCGGCGCTCAGATAGGTGTCCGGATCGGCGAGGGGATCGATGATCGCCGCCGTTCCCTTGCCGCCGCAGCCGACGAGGTAGGAGATTCCGACCGGATCGGTATGCAGGAATTGTCGAAGGATCATGGCTTGCGCTCCGAGGTGTTCGTCGCTAGGAACATTCAATCAATCTGCTGAATGATTATGCGATGAGGCGCGAATGTCAATGCCCCGACCGAAGTCGGTTCTGAGTTCCCTGCGCCCGGCGCTCCCGATCCTGATCGGCGCCTCTGTCATGCTCAGCATGGCGATGGGGCTGCGTCAGAGCCTCGGCATCTTCGTGCCGCCCTTGACGCGCGACATCGGCATCTCGGTCGGGGATTTCACTATCGCGGTCGCGATTCAGAATCTGGCCTGGGGCGCGCTGCAGCCGTTTGTGGGCGCATTGGCGGTGAGGATCGGCTTCCGTCCGCTGATGGTCGGCGGATCGCTGCTCTTCGTCGCGGGTCTCGTCCTGCTCGCGACGGCGCACGGATTGTTGAGTATCGTCCTTGGGGCGGGCGTCGCGATCGGCGCCGCGCTGGCGGCGACCGGTACGGCAATCGCGATGTCGGTGGCTTCGCGAGCCGTGTCGCCTCGACTGCGCAGCACCGTGCTTGGGGTCGTTTCCGCCGCCGGATCGTTGGGATCGTTGTTGGCCGCGCCCATCGGTCAGGCCGCCTCCCAGACGTGGGGTTGGCGCATGGGAGCCGTCACCTTCGTGATCCTGGCGCTCGTCATGCTGCCTACAGCGTGGATGGCCGGCAAGGTCGACGGCGCCTCGGCGCCGGCCGCACCGAGCGGCACCGACGATCGGAGCGCGGGACAGGCGCTCGGAAGCGCGTTACGGCACGTTCCTTTCGTCGTCATGACTCTGGCCTACGCCGTGTGCGGCATGCAGCTCATTTTTCTCACGACGCACCTCCCGACCTATCTGGATGTCTGCGGGATGGATCCGATGCTGTCGGCGGAAGCGCTCAGCCTGATCGGCGGCTTCAACGTTCTGGGCAGCCTTTTTTTCGGCTGGGCGGGCGGACGCTTCAACAAGCTGCTGCTGCTAGGCACCATCTACGTGCTGCGCTCGCTCGGCTTTATCTGGTATTTCCACGTGCTGCCGACGCCGGGAAGCACGCTGGTGTTTGCGGGCATCATGGGTTTCCTGTGGCTCGGCGTGGCGCCGCTGATGCAGGGCTGGGTCGCCCAGACTTTCGGCCTTCGCTGGCAGGCGATGATTTCCGGGATCGCCTTCTTCAGCCACCAACTCGGCAGCTTCGCCGGCGCGTTCGGCGGCGGCCTGCTCTACGATCTGTCCCAGAATTACGACGTGGCGTGGCGGGTCGGCGCGGCGATGGGCATCATCGTCGGCACCATCCAGATTGTCTTCGCGTTCATGGCCGAAGCCCGGTTTCCGCGCCTGGCGACGTAACGACCGGGTTCACGGTCTTGTGCGACAGGCCGGCGATCGCTACATTCAATCAATTCGCTGAATGACGCGATCGAGGATCATGTCGGAAAACGGACCGAAACAATCGATTTACGAAAGTCTCGCCGAAGTGGCTCAGGCGCTCGGTCACGCCCATCGGCTCGAGCTCATCGAGCACATGGCGCAAGGCGCTCGCAGCGTCGAGGAACTTTCGGAACGCGCGAAACTGAGTTTCGCCAACACGTCCCGCCATCTCCAGATCCTTAGGCGGGCGCGCCTGGTCGACACCGAGCGGCGCGGCAAACACGTCCTCTACCGGCTGGCCGGCGACGCCGAAGTGGTCGCCTTGATCAAGTCGCTAGGCCGTGTCGGCGAACGTAACGTCGCCGAAATCGGCCGCGTCGTGACCGACTACTTCCAGGCGCGTGATGCGCTCGAACCGGTATCGCGCGACGATCTCGTCGCGAGGTTGCGCAACGGGCGCGTGACCGTGCTCGACGTCCGCCCCGAAGACGAGTTCGCGCTTGGTCATCTGCCCGGGGCGCTCAATATTCCGTTCGGCGAGCTCGAAAAGCGCCTGACGGACCTTCCGAAGAGCCGCGAGGTCATCGCCTATTGCCGCGGTCCTTACTGCGTCCTGTCCTTCGAAGCCGTCGCCAAGCTCAGGAAGCGCGGCTACAAGATCCGCCGTCTCGAGGACGGCTATCCGGAATGGAAGGCCGCCGGCCTTCCGGTCGAAACGGCCGCCTGACGATTTCGGGGCGCGAACGATGGTCGAGAACATGGATCGCGCGGATGCTGCTTGGCCTATCGTCGACGGCAAGGATCACGACGGCACCTCCGTCTTCAAGCCCGAAGCTCTGCTGCGGGAAGCCCGACGTCAGCGGCGGCTGCAGACCATCGCCGTCCCCGAAATCTGCGTGCTCGATCCCGACGGCGATGTCGTCCGTTACCTCGAGCGGACTGGCATCGGCCGGCAGCACGAAGGCTGGGCCTGCTACCACACCGAACTTCTGGCTTTCGAACTCGACGGCGTGGGCGAGGTCGGGATCTTGGGCTGCGCCGTAGGCGCACCTTTCGCGGTGCTCGTCGCCGAGCAGCTTTTCGCGTCCGGATGCCGCCTGTTGGTCAGCGTCACTTCGGCCGGTCAGATCGTCCCGATGGGACCTACGCCGTACTTCGTCCTGATCGAACGCGCGCTGCGCGACGAGGGGACGAGCTATCATTATCTGCCGGGCTCGACCTTCTCGGAGGCGCCGGATCCGTCGCTTCTCGACCGCGTCGAGCGGGCTGGGCGGTCGCTTCCGGAGAAACTGCATCGGGGCTCGACTTGGACGACGGATGCACCCTATCGGGAGACCGAAGCGGCGATTGCGCGCGCACGCGACTTGGGAACGCTCGCCGTGGAGATGGAGGCTGCGGCCCTCTACGCCTTCGCCTCGACCAGTGGCAACGCTGTCGTCTGCTTCGCGCACGTCACGAATTCCATGGCGCAGACCGAGGGCGACTTCGAAAAAGGCGAGGCCGACGGCGTCAAAGCGACGCTTGCGGTCGTCGCCGCTGCGGCTCGCGGCTGGAGAGGTTAGTCGGCGGCTTCAACAACAGGTTACATGGCCGCCGTTTAGAAGGGCTCCATTTGAAGCACGCCGGGGGCCGGCGCTACGAAGGTTAGTTCGTCGACAATTCCATCGAGCCCGATAGTGAGCCTGAATTCTTCGTCTTTACTTTGCGCCGCAATCATCCTGCTGGCTTTCGTCTTCGGCGCTGCCAAGGCGGAGACGAGCGACGTCGAGACGACCTGGCGCCTGCTCGACTACATCGCCGTCGATTACGCGGGTGCGGTCTCGCACGGTCAGATCTCGAGTCCTTCGGAATATGCCGAGCAGAGCGAGTTTGCTGCGACCGTCAGCAAAAAGCTGGCGGCGCTGCAGCCGAAGCCGGAAAGGCAGGCGCTTCTCGCCGAGGCGGATCGGCTGAAGCAGGCGATCGCCGCCAAGGCCGAACCCCAGCAGGTCGCGGAGATCGCTCACGGCTTGGCGGCCGCACTTCTTGTGGCCTATCCCGTGCCTCTTGCGCCGACCAAAGCTCCGGATCCCGCGCGCGGGGCCGCGCTCTATGGCCAGAACTGCGCCGCCTGTCACGGCCAGGCCGGCGACGGCCATGGTCCGGATGCCGCCAAGCTCGACGCGCCTCCCATCGCATTTACCGACGTCGACCGAGCCCGGCAGCGCAGCATCTTCGGGCTCTACCAGGTCATCACGCAGGGCCTCGACGGTACGGCGATGGCGAGCTTCGACGGGCTGCCGGCCGACGACCGCTGGGCGCTGGCGTTCTACGCCGGCCGGTTTGCCTTTCCGGATGCCGCGGAAGGTGAGCGCATTTGGAAGCAGGATGCTTCGCTCCATCGACTTCTCCCGGATCTCAAGACGCTGGTCGGGACGACGCCTGCCGCGCTTGCCGCCGCGATCGGGCAGGACAAGGCCGATGCCCTCCAGGCCTATCTACGCCGCCACCCGGACGCGGTCGCGCAGCAAGACGGGTCGCTGTCTATCGTCCGCGGACGATTGTCGCAGAGCGTCGATGCGGTCAGGGCAGGTGACCGCAAGCGCGCCGGTGAGTTGGCCCTTTCCGCATATCTCGATGGGTTCGAGCCGATCGAACCGGCGCTGACCGCGAGCGATCGCACGCTCATGGAGCGGATCGAGGGACTGATGGGAGAGTATCGAGCCGCCGTACAGGGCGGCGAGACCGCCGACGCGCTGTCCGATCGCGTGCAGGTCATCGACGGTCTACTGGACGACGCGCAGGCCGCGCTCTCTCCGGACGCCACGAGCTCGGTCTCGACTTTTCTCGGTGCAGCGACGATCCTGCTGCGCGAGGGTCTCGAAGCGCTCCTCATCGTGGTCGCCATGATCGCCTTTCTCCGCAAGGCCGAACGCATGGAGGTCATGCCGTACGTACACGCAGGTTGGATCGGCGCGCTCGTCGCCGGCTTCCTGACCTGGGTCGTGGCGACGTGGGTCATCGGGATCAGCGGAGCGAGCCGCGAACTGACCGAAGGGTTCGGCTCGGTCTTCGCAGCGGTCGTGCTGCTGTCGGTCGGCATCTGGATGCACGGCAAGGCACAGGCCGATCAATGGCAGCGGTACATCCGCGAGAAGATGTCGAAGGCGCTGTCCGGCCGCTCGGCCTGGTTCTTGTTCGTCCTCGCGTTCGTCGTCGTGTACAGGGAGGTGTTCGAGACCATCCTGTTCTACGCGGCTCTCTGGCATCAAGGGAACGGTGGAGCGATCCTCGTCGGCGCGCTCGGCGCCTGCGTCGCGCTGGCGATCATCGCGTGGGCGATGCTGCGCTACAGCCGACGGCTGCCGATCGGCAAGTTCTTCACTTACAGCTCATGGCTGATGGCGGTTCTCACGGTCGTTCTGGCGGGGAAGGGCATCTCGGCGCTGCAGGAGGCCGGCATCGTCGGCATCGCCCCGCTGCACGTGGTGCCGCGCCTGTCGCTGGTCGGACTTTTCCCAACCGCACAGACCGTCGCCGCGCAGATCGCGATGATCGCCGCGCTGACCGTCGGCTTCGCTCTCAATCACCGCAAGTCCGTCTAGGGGCACCAGCAGCGCCTGCAGCCATCGATGCCATGCTCATTGCGCGGCTCTAGTCGTCTTCGTCCTCGTCTTCCCGCATGGATTCTCGAATGGAAGCGTAAGCTTTCGCGAAGACGAGGTTCGTCTTGTCGATGTCCACTTCGATGTATCGTTCCCTTACGATCGCGATGAGCTTCTCGAGATGGATCTTGAGCTGATGCCTTGCTGCGTCGATATCGTCCCACGCGCGCTTCTGCGCGTCATCGACGAGAAGGTCCATGTCTCCCGGACGCCCGAATGCCTGCCGGAAAGGATTGTTTGTGTCCCGATATTGTCCCGAGTGCGAGAGCGTCGCATGTAGCGCCTCAATGAGGCCATCCGTGACCGCCGTTAGGTCGGGGTCGTAGAACAGGAAATCGGATCGCCGGCGCAACTCCTCTACGCCGTCGGACATGAGCGCCGCCGAGTATTCGAGATACGCCGGCATCTGCAGGATGTGGTGATCGAGATGAGCCGTGTTGATGCGATGCAAGAACCAGCGCAGGTTCTCGATGTCACGCGACTTCTTAATTTGCTCCGGAGGTATTTCCTGGAGTTCCCGTGGCCTCTTCGGGTCGTCCGTCACGATCTGAGCTATCGCGGCCTGCGCGAGCTTCCGAAGGTCGTTTTCGTGACTCTTGCGGGCCTTGGCATCCGCCGAGAAATTGAACTTCGAGATGCGGTGGCGGTCGAAATCGAAAGGAAGGTCATCGAGTTCGGCGAGCGCCGTGTTGAAGAGCATGATGATTCTATTCCAGCCGAGCTCGGCGGACGCGATGCCGAGTTCGAAGGTCACGTTGGCGTTCGGAAGGCTCTTGCCCGTCTGCCCGGCGAGCCGGATCACGGTCGTGATGTCGCCGACGAAGATGTCTGATTTGCAGATCTTGTCCGCCAGCGCATAAGGAATATAGGGCGAACCGGACACGTTGCTGGTCGCTTCTTCCAGAACGATGTCCACGGGGTAGTCCTTTTCGACCGCCGACATGGCGGTGCGGATCGCCGCGCGGATCGCTCGCGTCGTGATTTCCTGGTCCAGGTCGCTTTGCCAGGAGAAGAATATCCGGACCGTCTTGCGCGTTTCTGTCATGACCGACTATTTCCCGACGGGGTGTTCCGAACACCTCGGCAATACCGATAGGCCAAGGGATATAGGGGCCTTCGCGGCGGCGGGACAGTCGAAAAATGCGGCCGCTGACCACTCGCTGAGCGACGGCTCTTGCGCCAAAGCTGCCGCTGCGCGATCGGATGCGAAACTAGACTTGGGGTCCGAGGCCGACCACCACCGGATCGCGGCCGCAAGACCTCACGAAGGTGACGAGCTCCGCTGGCGACAGGCCGGTGCTCTCGGTGTTCACCAGCGGATGGAAGTTGACCTGATCGGCGTCGACCAGCGCCTCGTCGATCACGACGGTCACCAGACCCTCGTGATCGTTGATGACGCCGAGCGGCGTCAGCGCGCCGGGCGCGACGCCGAGCACCTCGATCATGCGCTCTCCCGACGCGAAGCCGAGACGCCCGTTCGCGCCGACGAGCGTGTGCAGGGTCTTCAGGTCGAGGTCGCGATCCTCATGGATGGCGAACAGGAATAGGCGCCCCTTCTTGTCTTTCAGGAGCAGGTTCTTCGTGAACGTGCCGGCCATCTGGCCTCGCAGACGTTTGCCTTCCTCGATGGTCGAGTGCGCGGGATACGGTACCGTCGGGGCCGCGATGCCGAGCGACGAGAACCGCTCGAAAAGGCGCGAGCGCGCGTCATCGCTCGATCGGGTGAGGGCGTCGGACATATGGCACTCTCTCTGTTGGTGATCATTCCGCCGGAACCGCGGACGCCGTCCGCCGGCTTCGTTGCCCGAACCAAAGCAGCACCGCGGTCGCGGCGGCCAGCCAGGGCAGCAGGATCAGGTTCAGCGTCTGCCAGCCGAGGGCCTCGAGCAGTGCACCGGCGCTGAAGGAGCAGGCCAGTCCGACGGCGAAGATCGTCATGTCGTTTGTCGCCTGGGCGCGACCCTTTTCCGCGGCCGAATAGGTGGTCGTGAGAAGCGTCGTGCCGCCGATGTAGAGAAAATTCCAGCCGACGCCGAGGAGGAGGAGCGCGCCCGCGAACGATCCGAAGCCGGCACCGGTAAGTGTCATCATGACGTGTCCCGTGAGCAGTCCGACGCCGATCAACATGATGCGCAGGGCGCCGAAACGCGCGATCAGCGAGCCCGTGAAGAACGACGGCAGGAACATCCCGAGCACGTGAACCTGGATCACGGTCGCTGCCGTGGCGAGGTCGTGATGATGGTGTGTCATCGCGATGGGCGTCGCCGTCATCGCGAGTATCATGATGCCGTATCCCGTCGCGGCTCCGAACAGCGCGACGAGATAGGCCGGTTGGGCGACGATCTCGCGCCAGGGACGTCCGGCCCCGCCGTCGACGCTCGCGCCCTGCGGCGTGGGCACGCGCAGCGAGAGCAGCGCTCCGGCGGCGATCAGGGAGGCGATCGAAAGCAACAGGAACGAGCCGACGTATTCCGTCTGCAGCAGATGTCCGCCGACGCGGCCGAGGAACGGCCCCGCGAACGCGGCCACGATGCCGCCGCCGAGAACGAGCGAAATCGCGCGGGGCCGGAAGCGATCGTCGGCGACCTCGCTGGCGGCGAAGCGGTAGAACTGCGCGAAGGCCTGGTAGGCGCCGACGAGGTAGGTGCCGAAGCACAGCAGCGCGAACATGCCGAAGGCGATTCCGAGCGCCGCGAGCGCGCCGCCCGCGCCGCCGAGCAACGCCCCGGTCACGAAGCCCGCACGTCGGCCGACCTTCGTCATCCACATCGAGGCGGGAAACATCACCGTCGCGGTGCCCAGGAACATCGCAGCGATCGGCAGCGTCGCGAATTGGGGCGAGGGCGCGAGCTTCGCGCCGGCGAGGCCTCCGACGGTCATCACCAGGACGGAGGCGGTCTGGAATAGGGCTTGGGCGCCGGCGAGGAGAAGAACCTGCCAGCGCATGGTCGAGGCGGTCATGTCGGACCTACAGGTAACGTTTCAGTCAATCATTCTCTATACTGATTGAATGATGCCCGTAAAGCCCTTATGGCTGTGGACCTCGCAGTTCGGAAGGAACTACATGCCATACGCCCGCGTGCTCGCTTTCGTTACCCTGCTGCTGTCGCTTTGGGTCGGGCTCGTCCCGGCGGGAGCGGCCGGCGTCGCATCGCCCGACCAGGTCTTCCAGATGCGCGCCGATCGGGCCGCGGATGACGGAGTGAAGCTGACCTGGCGGATTGCGCCGGGCCACTATCTCTACAGGGACAAGATCGCCGCGACAGTCGAGGGGCGGCCCGTCAAGGTCGACAGCGTGCCCGGCACGCGCGAAGACGACCCGAATTTCGGGCTGACGGAGATCTATCTGCTGTCCGCCGAAGCGTCGGTGCCGGCGGCGGACCTGCCCGAGAAAGGCAAACTGATTGTCGTCTTCCAGGGTTGTCACAAGGACGTTATCTGCTACCCGCCCGTCCGGAAGGCCGTCGACCTCGAGACATTGATCATCTCGGACGCTGAAGCGACCGATGCCGACTCCGTCCCGAAGCCCGGGCTGGCCGACGGCTTCCGATCCTTCTCCGAAGCCCCGGCCTCGCGCCCGATCTTGCGAAGCGAAGTCGGCTCGCCGAACGACGAGCCGGACAAAGCTTCGGCGGCGACGCTCGCCTCAGGCGGTCTTCTGTCCCAATTGGTCGCGTTTCTCGGTCTCGGCTTGCTGCTGTCGCTCACTCCTTGCGTGTTTCCGATGATCCCTATTCTTTCGGGGATGCTCGCCAGGTCGGGCGAGCAGCTATCGTTGGGTCGCGGTGTCGTGCTTTCGGCGACCTATGTGTTCGCCATGGCGACGGCATACGGTCTGCTCGGCGTGTTCGCCGCCTGGTCCGGCCAGAACCTGCAGGCCGTACTGCAGACGCCAGTGGCGATCGCCGCCATGAGCTTCGCGTTCATCGCGCTCGCGCTATCGATGTTCGGCCTCTACGAAATCCAGCTTCCGCAGTCGTGGACGTCGCGATTGACAGGAGGCGCGAACGGCGGCTCGGTCGGCGGCGCCGCCGTCCTCGGATTCGCCTCGGCGTTGATTGTCGGACCGTGTGTCACGCCTCCGCTCGCCGCCGCCTTGGTTTTCGTGGCTCAGACTGGCGAAGTCGTTCGCGGTTCGCTGGCGCTGTTCGCGCTGGGGCTCGGGATGGGACTGCCTCTGCTCCTGGTCGGCCTTCTGGGCGTCAAAGTGCTGCCGCGCTCGGGTCCGTGGCTTGTCCGCGTCAAGCATCTCTTCGGCTTCGTGTTCGTCGGGCTCGCCATTTGGATGGTCGCTCGGGTCGCTCCTGTTCAATGGGTGGAAGCCGCTTGGGGCGCGTTTTTCGTCGCGGCCGGGGCCTACATCCTTCCCCTCTCCGGAAACGGCGAGAAGCCCGTGACGACCGCGATCGGCTGCCTCGTCGCAGGCTTGTCGGTGATCGGCTACGGCGGGACGCTCGGCTTGGATGCGGCTTTCGGCGATGGTTCTCCGCTGCGCCCGCTCGCGATGCTCGGTGTCGTCGCGCCTCCGGGCGAAGTGGCCGACAGCGCCTTCCGGGTCGTTAAGACTGAAGCCGACCTCGACGAGGCCCTGGGCTTGGCGCGGATTCAAGGCAGACCGGTGATGGTCGACTTCACCGCCGCTTGGTGCGTCGAATGCAAGCTCATGGACCGAGCGGTGTTTTCGCAGGAAGCCGTGCGCGAGAAGCTTCACGACATCCTGCTTGTGCGCGCGGATCTGACCAACTTCGGTCGTAAGAGCCAGGGTCTCATGGATCGCTTTGGCGTGGTCGGACCGCCGACCGTCGTGTTCCTTGACGCGCACGGTAGCGAGATTCGCGACGCCCGCGTCGTGGGCAGCGTCGGCGAGACGGAATTTCTGGACAAAGTTGCGACGGCCCTTCGGTCCTGACCGAGCAGAAGCAAGGAGAGAACGACGTGACGAACGGAATCTCGCGCAAGCAATTCCTGCGACTGGCGGGACTGTCGGCATCTCTGATCGCGATCGACACGGCCAGGGCCGAGGAGGACGCGATCACGGAGGACATGGTCTTCAACGATCCGGAATCTCCGACGAGCGGCAATCCGAAGGGCGACCTCACGATCGTCGACTTCTTCGACTACAACTGTCCCTACTGCAAGAACGGCGAGAAAGCGCTCGACGCCGTCGTCAAGCGGGACGGCAACATTCGCGTCGTCTACAAGGAATTACCGATCCTGTCGCCGACGTCGATCATCGGCGCCCGGCTGGCACTGGCCGCCCGATATCAGGACAAGTATCTGGTGGTGCACGAAGCTCTGATGGACCTGCCTGGCTACAGCGTGCCGCAGGATTTCATGATGGATGCCGTCAGGAAGGCGAACGTCGATCTCCTCCGTCTGAGCCTGGACGAGAAGCGGCACTCCGACGACATCGTGAGGGTGCTCAAGACGAATTTGGCCGTGGCGCAGGCGGTCGGGTTTCAGGGCCTGCCAGCGACGCTGGTCGGCGTCTACAAGGTCAACGAAGCGCTGAACGAGAAGGGGCTGGAGCGCGTTATCGCCGACGCCAGAACCCGTCAGAAGGCCAAAGGCTGACGAAGTCGTCCCCAGCCTCGCGTCATAGCTTCCTGCGCCTCGCGGCCGGCAATTGTGAACATCGACAGCCGCCCTTTTCGTTCGACGCATCCTCGACCCCGTGGTCGATTCATGCCAGGCGCGCAAGCGATCAATCCTCGTCGCGTTTGGCGCCAATGATGATGTCTTCGATGCAATGGCGGGGCCAGACGAGACCTAGCTGGGCGTCGCTTTCGTTTTTCGTGTGGCGTCTTCCGGAATAGACGCCGACGAATTCGGTCCTGAGTGGCGTCGGAGACGGGATCACCTTGTCGCCGTCCACGCGTTGATTCCAAATGCGGCGGATCACGGGCGAACCGGACATGCCGGGCCTCGATGCCGTGTCGACGAGATAATAGCCGGTGCCGATGGCGGCCAAATCGGGCTCGGACGCCATGCTGCCGCGCTTCCAGACGGGATATCCGGGCGGCTCCGGGCCGAACGGGTATCCTAGGACAAAGACCTCGTTCGCGATGCGAGCGGTCAATTCCGTTGCAGCATACCGATTGATCGGATGCAGTTCGAAGATCGCATTGTCGTCGTCATACGGAAGCGGAATAGCGACGACGTCTACCGCGCGGCCGCGCGACGGATGCGTTAGCCAAAGGGGCCTCCCATCATCGTCCCGGATCCTTATGACGTGTTCCTGTTTGAGAAACTGCTGCACCCGTGTGTTGAAGAGCGCTCGGACCACGTTTGGGCGGCCGCCGTGGCCGTGAAGCGACCTGCCGTCCAGGGCATTACGCCCGGTGACGACGTGCCAATTCGTGATGAGATAGTTCTGCGGGCCTTGCTCCCAGATGAAGCCCGTAGCATCGGAAAGATGCGTGCCGTCGAAATACATCGAGAGCGGCGCGGTGACGAGCGAAAATCGGTCGATCTGCGCGGTCATGTGATCCACCCGGTCCTGAGTCGACGATCAAAGCATTCGTCCGTTCGAGCGTCGAGGCGAAATGGCCTCGCCAAGTGCTGCAACTATAGGTATCGTCGGACTTATTTCTCAACAAGGGGCATTGAGAATGGTCGGCGAATTGGCGGGCGACCAACCCCGCAAGAGGATTGCTATATTCCTCGACGGGACGTGGAATACGACGAACGACAACACGAACGTCTGGCGGCTTCGGGCACTTACGGCCCCGGTCGGCGCGGATCTGGTGAGGCAGTCGATCTACTACAATGCGGGCCTCGGGACGCAAGTCGGCAGCAAGGTACGCGGAGGGATGTTCGGTGTCGGCATCGACGACATCCTTCTTGAAACCTATCAATGGCTCGTCGAAAACTACAATGACGGAGATGATATTTTCATCTTTGGGTTCTCCCGCGGATCCTACACGGCGCGCAGCCTGTCCGGCTTCGTCTCCCGCTGCGGTGTGCTGAAACCCGGGGGGCCCCTCTCGATCAGGCAGCTCTACGATCGCTATCGATTGGGATTGTCGGTCCCGTCCATCGAACGCTTGATCAACCACCCCCCGAAGGACCCCACCCTGGAAGAGAGTTGGTTGGTCCGCTATTCGCGCTTCGTGGACATCAAGTTTCTTGGGGTCTTCGATACCGTGGGATCCTTGGGCGTACCTGTCGGCATCAGTCGTTTCAGGAAAAGCCACTCGTTTCTCAATACTAGCCTCCGCACGCCCAACGTCGCTGCCGCCCACGCGCTGGCGATCGACGAGCATCGGCCGGACTTCGCGCCCACCCTGTGGACCCGAAGCGTCCCGAAGGATCCGAATGCCGATCAACCGAGAGCGCCTCGTTCGTTGGCTGAGGCGGAGCAGCGCTGGTTCGTCGGCGCACACGCCAATGTCGGCGGCGGTTACTCGAACGATCTGCTGTCGCAAAGGCCTTTCGCCTGGATGATGAAGCGAGCCGCCGCCCAGGGGCTGTCGTTCCGCAGCGATGTCGATCAATTTTCTCCTACCATTAGGTCGCCGGTCATAGATTCCTATGGAAGCTTTCTCGGTGGCTTCTACAGGTATCTTCAAAGAGAGCATCAACGGTCGATCGGAGCCGACCCCATCGATTCCCGCACCGCGGTCGAAAGCTCGATCAACGAAACGATCGATGGATCCGTCTTCGAGAGATGGCGGAGCGATGAGACGTACCGCCCCAAGAATCTTTCGACGTGGGCCGAAAGGAAGAAGGCGAACCTCACGAACATTTCCGGATCGGTGCGCGCCGACGATCTCTCCCAAGTGCCGAACGATTGAGGCGCGAACGGCGAAGGACCCTGGAGTAGACGAAGTGGAACGAGCATGACTCGATTCGTGGTCGACACGAACTGCCTGCAGGCGGACGAATTGCGCGGCTATCTGCTGGAATCGCCGCGTAACAAGGTTGTCGTTACGCCGTTCGTCGAGCTCGAGATGCTGAAGGGGGATGCCCCCATAAACGTCATCAGGTCCACGGAGGTCCTGGCGGCGCACATGAAGCAAGTCGTCTTGACTAAAGACCCGCTGGAGGTGGTTCGCATCAAGGGACGCCGAAAGGGTATGAAGAAGCGCCTTTCCGGAGGCAAGAGGACCTCGACCTTTCGCAAGTGGAGTAGGCATACGCGTGCACGCGCCGAACGCGGCGACGCTCGAGCGCTGGGTCACATTGATCGCCGGGCGGCCGGCGCGCGGGCGCAGCTCGCTGACATGCGCGAAAATGCGCAGACACTCCAACAGAACATCGATGAAGCGCGGAAACGCTACTCCAAGGAGGAGCTGGAAGCATTCCGGGCTGACAATTTCACGCCGGCGCTGATCGAGAAGATCCGGGTACACGTCATGGAGATGACGCAACAGTTTTTTGAAAATCATCCGGACAAGCCCGATTGGCCGCCCAGGGACGACGTCTTTCACACCTTCACGTTCCGCTTCGCGTTGTGCGCCCGCCTTCACGCGATCTCCGTCATCGCGAACGGTGTTGCCAAGGACGTGGACAAGCTTCCGAACGACTTCATCGATGTAAGCGTCGCGGCCTATGCGACTTGCTTTGATGGTCTCTTGAGCAAGGACAAGTTGACGCAGGATATCTATCGAAGGGCGCGCCTTCTGCTTGACGAAGAGTTTCTCAAGATGCCCGTGTCACGCGACGAGATTCGAACTGTGGGGCGGGCCGGCGGCGCTCAAGCGCCTCGATAAGAGGTTGCTTGTCGATTTCTCGCGCCGGGGTCGAATAGGTCTATCAGCCCTGGTCTTCCTTCTCGCCGGTCGCGACGATCTTCAATGCGCCGTCCGGCAGCGGCCGTTGCAGCGCCTTGGATTCGTCCCAGGGCGCGCGCATCCAGACGTCGTATTCCTCGGCCGTGGTCAGGATCGTCGGCATCGCTTTCGGATGGACGCGACCGACCTCGGCGTTCGGCTCGCAGGTCAGGAACGCGAAGACGTCCGTCGTGATCTCGCCTTCTCTGGCTTTGCGCACGCTGGTCCAATTCGTCCAGAGACCGGCGAAAGCCAGGAGGGGGCGCGATTCGTCCGGAGCGAACCACACCGGCACCTTCTTGCCGTCGATCGTGTCGTATTCGGAGAACGAGGTGAAGGGTACGAGGCAGCGGTTCGCAGGCTCGAGCCACCGTTTCCAGTGTGCGCTCGCGTCCTTCGGGCGCGTTGCGGACGATCGGCGCGGGGTAGTCCGGAAAGATGCCGGGCATCGACGGCAGATTCCCGAGTTTGTGGTTGAGCGCGCCGAACAGGCGCCGGATCGCTTCGACGTTCTTAGTCATCGAATAGAGATTGCACATGCTCAGGCTTCCGGTGAGGCGTGGCTCGGACGCTGTGCCAGTTGCAGCAGCGTGGCGGGCGACCGGCGACCGGCCTTAGCACATCTGCTGCAGCGGAGCCGGCTGGCGAGGTCGTGCACGAAAGTGGTCGACGGATGAGGCAGGGTGGCCAGGTCGACGTCCCGCCGGGTCTTGCATCGGGCGCACTCGATTTCGAGCCGCGGAAAGCCGCCGTTGATCGCCTGGTCGATCGTCGGCGACGGATCGATAGGGCCGCCGTCGGCCCACATCTTCTCGTTCCAGCTCTCGCCGAGCAGTCTGTCGGCCTGGCGGATGAGCGCGGTCCCTTTGCTGCGGGCTTCCTCCGACCGTCTCGCGAGGATCGTCGTCATCGCGCGCGCCTTGCCGAGTTCCTTCGCGAGTGCCTTGCGATCGCCTCCGGAGAGGGGCGCTGGGTGGTGTCGCGGCGCCATCCGCCGTCGATCAGTCGAAGGCCGGCCAGCAGCCGTCCTCTTCGTGCCTTCCGGTCCGCTGCGGGCAGGTGTCGTCGAGCAGTCGCTGCCCGACGTTCTTCCAGACCGCCCGAGGCCCGAACAGTCGCACGGCATCCGCCGTCTGGACCTCGACGATGCGGCCGCAGCGCGTGCAGGACACGCGGAGCACGTGTCGCCCGATGTCGGACAGCGGTCGCGCCCGGATCGGGGGGCTCCGCGTCCCGCCGTCGGCGGCGGCGTCGTTCAGAAGCGCGGCCCAGTATTCTTCGGGAAGTTCTTCGCCCGGGCCGGCGGGCCGGTCCGCCGGCCCGTTTCTGCCGACGGCCGCGGCCATTCGGTCGAACTGCTTGGGTGTCGGCATACGCCAGCTTGCGGGTCGGTCGTTCATGCCGGTATCAGAACATAACATGAACACAAGTCGAGTCGATTCACACTCGACGGCGGCTACCGCTTTGGTCGCGCAGGTCCGCCCGGTCGGCTTCGGCTCCAATCGGCACCGGCTGCGGCGCATTCCGGCGCCGCCGGCCGGCCTCTTCGATCAGGCCGCCAGGCAGATTCGAAGGATGTAGGCTGGCGCCGCGTCCTCCGCGGTGACGGCGCCACCCTCGATCGGGTCCGACCGCGAAGTTGGGGCGGCGGCCTGCTTCGGGACCGGCGACGACGCCATCCACGCGCGAGCTGATCCGGGCTCCGTGCTGGACCCGCCAGGCTCGGGCGCCGGCGGCCTCGGCCTTCCGGTCGGCGCCGGGCGTGCCATGGTCGTGGTGTCGGTCACCCCCGGTCCGGTGGCCGCCGCCGGCGGGGTCCGATCGCCTGCCGGCCCGTCCCGGCCGGGATGATCGCGTCTGGTCGTCTTCACGCTGGATCGGCGCCGCGGAGCTAAAGCATTGAATTATCGATAGAAAATTTAGCCTTCCCAACCTTCCGGCCAGAGGTTGGTTTTGCCTTTTTCCTGCACCATGATACCTTTTTGGCGCGTTTGAACCCATCTGAACCAGTCCGATCGCGGCTTTTCTCGTCTTTTTTCTCCACGGCGCCCCCCGATTTCTTCACGCCGACTCCCCGATTTTCGGGATTTTCCGGAAAACCCGTCCAAATGTGGCAACAACAAGGCACTCTTTCGCGGCGCCGGTGACCGGGCCTCCGACACGACGACGCGCGCCGGCGGTGCCGGCGCGCGTCCATTTCGCAGGTCGATGCTGATTGGATCGAGGCGGTGGCGCTGCGGCCGAAGGCGTCCTCGACGGGTGGCCGTCACCGCGGCCTGGGACCGCCGTGCAGCACGCCGGCGCGGTGCAAGATGGCGAACATCTGAACCATCGGGAGGGTACACCGGTGTTCGTTGACCAGGAGGTCGTGGAACTGTGCGGGCGTCTGGCCGCGCCGCCTAGTCGCGAACATGGTGGGTGCCTTCTCGGTCCAATAGGCTTCCTCGGCGCGCCGCTCCGGCGTCTTCTCCGTCATTTTGCGATCCCTCTCCCAGTTGGCCATAGTGGTGGTTGCGCAACTGAAGAGGTAGGCGGCCTCGGACCGGCGGATCAGGCCGGCGCGGCGCAGGTCGTAGATGCGGTCGAAATGAAGCTGCTTGAGCTCCATCCGGAGCTCCGTCTTCCTGAACTCCGGCCAGGCGACTTGCGAGAGGGCGATGCAGACCGGATCGGTCGACATCGCCGGGGAGGCCGCGGTCGCGGGGCGGTCCTGCGAGATGCGCAGCCTCTGGGTCGCGGCGGCGAGCGTCATGCCGGGAGCGCGGAGGAAGCGGCCCGCGGGACCCTCCAGGGCGTGGTTGTCCTTCAGCACCGCGCGCAGGCGGTCGTGATCGCGGGCGGCATCTTCGACGTGCTCTCGGTGGACTTCGAGATCGACGGCGCGGTCGCGCTGGCCGCACAGGGCGACCACGGCCGCCCGGTCGTCGTCTTCGCCGTCGAACGATCGGTGGAAGAACTCCAGGCAACGGGTCGGGATTGTCGTTCCCGGTATCCCGCATCGTCGGCCCAACGCGGCGAAGGGCGCCTTGATGGAGCCATGATAGAGTTTGCGGCCCTCGTCGCTTACGAATAGCCACGGTCCCGCGTTCTTGGGCCGCAGTTCGATGTAGCGCTGCACGACCGCGATCGCGATCTCGAGAAGGATCGCGGTCCTCGGTCCGGTCGGCGCCGACACCACCACGTTTCCGGCGTTCCAGTCCGCCAGCAGGATATCGCGCGCCCTCTTGGTGCCGATGCGCGCCGTCGCTGCCAGCACCACCAGCGCGGCGGCCATGGCGCCGACCCGCTTGCCCGCGCCGATCGCGGCCCAGGTTTCCGGCTGCAGAAGGAAGATGATGTCGCCGACCGTGAGCCGCGGGTCCTTGCGCCTGCGCGCCGGGCGCGGCTCGGAGTGTGATCGGCGCGGGGGTTTGCGATGTTTGGGCATCTAGGGTCGTGACCTTCCTTGGGTTGTCGCGAGGGCGGCGAGAGCCGCCGTCACGATGGTGACCTCCTCGCCGATCCGGACCGTGGTCGAGGTTTCCGGCCGCGAGATCCGGCTGCTGTCCTGCGTCACCAGGCGCGGACCGGGCGCATGCGGCCCGGAGCGAGGCGGGAGCAGGGACTTGGACATGGCGGGTTCGGCTACTTCAGAGCGTCGCCGCGAGTTCGGCCATCGCGGCCGAGATCGTGCCGACGATCTCCGCCACGGCGGGTGCGTCGAGCCGGCTGTGCGGGTCGAGCAGTTGGGGGAGGGTGATCGTCGCCGGATCCGGCGGTGCCGGCCGGATTCCGAAGGTCGACTCGGCGTTCTTGAGATTGCGATAAGCCTCGTCCAGCACCCTCTCGGTGGTGCCGAAGAAGAAGGATATCTGGGCGAGCGCGAACCCGGCTTCGTGGTAGATCGTGACGCCGCCGTGCTTCAGCTTGTGGCCGGTCGCCTCGATGCCCACTGCGGCGAAGACCTCGGTGATCAGGTCCTGCACCCTGCTGAGCGGCACCGGGTTGCCCGAGCCGTCGTGGACGACGAAGAAGCCCGCCTCATCGACGTCCTCGGAATTGCGCTTGCCCCTGCGACGGTGCGGGGGACGCTGCGTCCAGTTGTTGGCGACACGCATCCGCTCGTCGTCGGCGAACCAGCTTGCGAACAGATCGCGCAGGACGGGGAGCAGCTGCGACGCTTCGCGCGGTTTTCTGGCGTGCCGTTTGCTTTTGCGGCCGTTGCGGTAGATCCAGCCATGGTCGAGGGAGATCCATCCACGGAAGTTGAGCGGCGCCCAGCCCAGCTTGAGGATCTGCTTGAATCGGGTGCCCGTCAGAAAGTACACGATCAGAAAGCGGATCAGCGGGATGTACCGTTCGTATTCCTCGAACGGCCGCCGCGCGAGCACCTCGCGCCACTCTCCGTCGACGAACACTCTCTCGGTGACGAACTGGGTGCCGTCCCAGATGTAGCCCAGGCAGAACATGATGGCGCGCCGCACCTCCTCCCAGGTGAGGCAGATCTTGTCGGCGGTCTTGGCCACGGGCCTGTCGTATTCGATGCGCACGGCCGGGCGGAATTCCCTCACGAACCATGCCAGCGCGACGTTGAAGATCGACAGGTGACCGAGGATGGTCAGGTCCTGGTAGAGCGCGATGGTCCGGCCTTGGGCGTCCTTGCCGCCGCGCTTCTTGGCCGTCAGCCTCATGTCGTCCATGTAGTCCTGGCCGATGTTCTTGGTCATCTGCCCGACCGTGGTGTCCTCGAGCCACTCGATCAGATGCGTGGCGCAGTTGTTCGCATTGGCGAAGCTGGCCCACGGACTCTTCTCGCCTTCGAGACGGGCCTCGTATTCGCGCAGTTCCTTGGCTTCGGGGCTCACGTTCGAAGGGTCGAGGCGCTCGACGTACATCGTGAGAATGGTCGAGAGGCGGATGTCGCCGGGGGCCTTGAGCACCTGCTGCCGGAAGTGACGTTCCTCGGCGTACTTCGTCAGCGCCTTGGCCGCCGCGGGCGGGCACTTCTCCCGATCCTCGAGATCCTCGGTCGTGAGATCGCCAGCATCCAGTTCGGTGCTTTGCTCGACGCGACGGACGGCGAGATTCTGGCGGACCACGATCACGCGCCTGAGGCTGCCGCCCTCGAGAATGTCCTCGCGCACGGCCAAGTAGGGCACCGGCTCGTCGATCAGGTCCAGTTGCTTGAGCTTTTCGAGCACCTCGATCGCCGCTCTGCCCTCCTCCTCGCCGACCGCGAAGATGGCGCGCGCCAACTCGATCTTGCCGGCCTCGATCTCGCGGTGACCCACCAGCGGGAGATGGGCGTCCTTCGGGACTGCGCGCGGTCGGGTCACGGCTTCACCTTCGGATCGGAGTTGGTCGGGGATTCGTCCGGATCCGACGGCGCCGGATCGGTCTTCGTCCGGAAGATTCCGGCGAAGCTTGCGAGCGATTCCGCCGACAGCAGCGTGCCGCCCACTGTGGGCAACTGGACGAAGTCCCAGTTGCCTGCCAGTCCGCCCAGCGGGGCCGGCAGCCTCATGTCCGAGAAGATCCGCTTCCGGCCGCCGGCGTAGTCGATCGTCGCGAAAAGCGCGGTGCCGCCTTCGCTCCACATGATCTGGACGGGGGTACGCGTCGTGGCGAGGACGCCGCTCTCGGAGGCGCCCAGCCGGCGCAGCAACTCCGCCAGTTCCATCCCCAAGGAGTCGAGCGGAGAGGCTTGACCGCGACCACGACCGACGTCGAGCTGATGCGGCAAGGAGCAGAGCCTGGTGGTGACCCTCACGACGGACGCCGGCCGCTGCTGCCTCCCGGCATGTGCGACGAGGATCATCGCGGCATCGGCCCAGACGGCCGACGCCGGCGGCATCCCCGACTTGGCCTGCGGGATGCATCCGGCTTCGAGCATCGGCTTCATGAAGTTTTCGATTTCAGCGCGAGCGCGTCCGAGCGCGTTGGAGACGCTCGAGCGGAAGACGCTCGAGCGGTAGAGCGCCGCTTGCCGTTCGATTGCCTTTTCGGTGTAGCCTTTCACAGCGTGCTCCCTTCGTTCAGGACGTCGCCCAGGCCGACGAGTGAGGACGGCGGGAACGACACGCGTTTCGCCGCCGGCCAGCAGCCGCCGGCGACCGCTTCATCGACGCCGGGGGAGACGTCGCGGTAGCGCAGGCTCGGAGCCCCGGTGTCGCCGAAGTCGATCTTTCCGTAGAGCGCGACGGCGCCGTCGCTGCACGACACCGAGACGGTGGGCAAGCCCAGGGCCCCGGCACGGGGCAGATGGTGGCGCAGCAGGCTGGCGATCTCGCTGCCGAAGGAGTGAGTGACGGCCGGAGCGTCCGCGCTGGAGTCCGGCGGAATCCTTCGCGTCATGCCGACGATGCGCTCCGCGAAGGCGGCGGTTGCCGTGGGCAGCAATTACTGTCCCGCGACGGCGGCGAGCAGGCGCGCGGCGTCGGCCCAGATGGCGATGTCCGCCGGTATGCCCTGGCCGACCATCGGGATGCGGCCGGCTGCGAGCAGGCGGTGGATGGCGACGTCGACGTCGCTCTGTTCGCAGGCGAGCGCGAAGGAAACGCGCCGCCTGAAATCGGGCGCTCGGTAGAGAGCCGACTGTTCTGAGTTCATGTCCTTGTTCATCGGGAGTCGCGCTCCATGGTGCGCAAGATGCGCTCGACCCGGTCGACGCCGAGCGCGGCGATCAGGGCCTTCGTTTCGGGATGGGTCAGCCAGCGTGCAGAGCCATGCTTGATCGGATGACGGAAGCCGTGCGGCCGGGTGCGGCGGGGCAGGCGAGGAAGCTCGAACGCGAGAGGCGGGGCATTTGCGACCACGGCGGCATGCAGGCGCAGGACCTGCTGCACCAGAGTACGGCCGTCGCCGTGGACGCCGTCGTCCTGACCGGGATCCCGTTCCGGCGCCGCGGAGCCGGCGACGGTGTCGGGCTTCGCGGGGCGCGGTCTCTGGGAGGCGTTTGACGTTTGCGGCTTATGCTGATTCACTGAGTGACCTTCTGATTTAGGCGGATGCAATATGCATCTGCTAAATTAGAATGATAGATTATTGATGTGCTAAGAGTCAACTGGAGGGGCTGTGCCCGCGCCAACACCGTTAACGCCCGGTAAAAATTTCGAAGAGTTCCGGGATGAGCTCACTGCCGCTCGGGACGGCGGTCAGCCGTGGTTCGTGCTCGGAGAGCTCTATTCCCAGGCGCTCGCGACGGCCGCCGATGCCGACCTTCCCGCCCTCCGGACCGCGGCCAGCGAGGCGAGCCGCCTGTCGGGCGGGGTCCTGCGCCGCTACGTCGTGCTGCTGAACCGGCTCCGCGCGATCGCCGCTTCCGAAGGTCTCACCCGCGATGCGCTGCTCTCCCGGGTGTTCAATGCGGCGGAGGTCGCGGCGAGGATCTACGATCTCGATCCGGAAAAGGGGATGACCGCCCTGATGGATCTGAAGGCGGGCGCGGTGACCTTGGAAGCGCTGCGCGGCCGCTTGGCAAAAATCCCGGTGGCGGCCGAACCGGAGAAGGAGCCGGAGCCGAAGCGCAAGGCTCCCTCGCCGCAAAGCGTGGCCCGGGGTTTCGCCGTCGTGCGCAGCCGCGAGCTCAAGGCCGGCTTCATGCTGCAGGCTCTGGAGGCGCGCGCGGCCGAGCTCTGGGCGCCCGACGTCGCGCTGCGTCGTCGTCCGGGCACGCGCTTCTACACGTCGCACCAAGGATTCGAAATTGTCGCGGCGGGCACCCCGGTCCGGCGGCTGGGCGGTGTCGAACTGTTCATTCTGGATGGGCAGGAGGAAAGCGAGCTTCGGTACTTCGAAGGGGTTTTTCCGTCCTATCTGGTGCTGGCGACGTTCTACCCGCGCTTCGACCTCGCGTTCTCTCCCTCGACGCCAGACGCTTCGGTGGCGCGCGCCGTCGATCTGCTCGGCCGCTTCGGCGCGCCGTCGATAGGCGTCCTGAGGGTGACCTCGGACGGCGGGGTAGACGTGTTGGTCGAACCGAAGGGGCCCCCCGTCCCCGACCGGACCGCCAGATACGACGTGCTTACCCAGTGATCGACGTCTTCCCGCCGACGTCCGTCGCCGAAGGACGGACGGCCGCGCGAATTTCTAGATCCGATCGGAAAAGCGCTCGAAGGCGGTGATGCGCCGCATGGGCAGCTCGATCTCGCGCCGAAAAATCTCTTGCCGGAGAAAGGCCAGCTCCGGCTCCACGGCTTCCTGATCGCGGTCGACGTACCACGACTTCGGGCTCGCGCCGCCGTCCCCGTTCCAGCGATATCCGCGCGCCTTGAGCTGGTCTTTGACCGCGAACGGAGAGTTTTCGGCCCAGATCCGCCATGTCGGCCGCCGGGCTGCCTGCAGGAGATGGCTCAACCCGGTCCGCCCCGTCTTCGGCAGCGGTGCGGCGAGCAGTTCGATCGCCGCGAGGCAGTCGGAAGCGGCGCGATGCCGGTCGTAGAAGAACCCGGCGCCCATGGCGAGATAGCCCAGCTTCGTGCCTTCGAATCCTTCGCTGGCCCAGTCGACCTGGCTCATCGAGCAGGCCCAGGCCTTGCCCGCGAATGCTTCGCTGAAACGTTCCAGAAAGCGCCGGTCGAACGAGGCGTTGTGGGCCACGACCAGATCGGCCGGCTCGGCGAAGGCCGCGACCTCGGACGGTTCGACGTGCTTGCCTGCCACGTTTTCTTCGCTGATTCCGGTGAGGGCGGTGATCTCGACGGGTATCGCGCAAGCGGGCTGACGGAGCCGATCGAACGCGTCGCCGATCCGGAAGATGCGGCCGTCGATGCCGTACGTGAAGGGCACCATCGCCAACTCGATGATCTCGTCGCGGTCCGGATCGAGGCCGGTGGTCTCGACGTCGACCAAGAGTCCGTTTCGCTTCGGCGATCCGTCGTCCGTCAGCAGGATCGAGCGCGGAACGAGGCGCCGCAGAACGCGGTATTGCCCGGTCGCGCAGAGCGCTTCCGCCATGGCTTCGTGGTCCGGCAAGTTGTCCGCGGCGACCTGGGCCGTCATCTGCTTTGTCCCTTCTTGAGTGCGCGGCGACCCTTGCCACGTCCGGACGGATTTGTCACTTTTGGTGCCAAATCATGCTTAACCGGCCAAGTCGCCTCGATGACCACGATGGCGACGCACATGCCGCCGGCCGTCGCGAGCGAGACATGCGCGCCGACTTCCGTGCCTTTGGGTGCGAGCCGAAAAGCCCGCCGCAGCGCGCCGCCGGACAGGGCGATCTTGGGCGCACCCGGCCCGTCCCGCGTGATTTCGATGTCGTGCCAGCCGACGCGCCCGGTGATGCCGGTGCCGAGCGCCTTCGCGCACGCCTCCTTGGCGGCGAAGCGGCGCGCGAAGAAGCCGGCGGCATCCCGGCGATTTTTCCCGGCGGCGATCTCGTTTGCGGTGAACAGCCGCTCCAAATACCTGATGCCGCGTCGCTTTATCGCGTCTGCGGTGCGTTCGAGTTCGTGGATGTCCGTCCCAACGCCGATGATCAGAGCTCTCTCCTAAATCGGACAATATATGTTTGATTTTCGGACATTGCATGTTATATTGTTTTTCGGAAGGAGATCGCCATGACAGATACCTCTGCCGGTTCCTCACCCACCAAGGTCGCGCCTGCCTATCCTGCAGCGGGAGTCTCGAGCCTGATGCGTGACGAGCTTCTGAACGCCATCCGCAGCACCTACAGACGGAAGGGTCTGCCGCTGCCGCCCGACGACGCCAGCGTCGTCGCCAAACCCATCGAAATCGATTCGCAGCTTGTCGTCGAGACGCTGCAGGTCCTCGACGACATCCTTCCTTTCAAGGTCACCGAGAGCGTGGTGAAGGCCGGCGGCTACGGTTCGATCGAAGCCGCGGTCGCGCATGTGACGGGCCGCGTCGAGAAGAAGTGGAGCGAGCACCATACCGGAGCGAAGACATGAGCGACGAAGCCGAGCGACGACGGCTGGGCGAACGGTTGCGCCAGGCCCGCGAATACGTCGGCTATTCCCAGGACGAGGCCGCCGCCTTCCTCAAGGTGACGCGCACGGCGGTCACGAACATGGAGAACGGCCAGCGCAAGGTCGAGGCGATCGAATTGAAGCGCCTGGCCGAGTTGTTCAGGCAACCCGTCGGCTACTTCACCGGCGAGGACGAGGCCGCGGCCTCGCTGCCGGCCGATGTCGCCCATCTGGCGCGCGCCGCGGCGAAACTGTCGGCGAAGGACCGCGACGAACTCGCCCGCTTTGCGGAGTTCCTGAAGACGCGGTCGGACAGCGGAGATTGACGCATGGCGAGTTACGAAAGCTCGCTTCGCAAGGCATCGCTGGAGGCGGCGCGCCTTCACCGGGATCTCGCGATCCAGGCCCAGACCGTGCACGGCAACGGGCGGGTCGACGTCTACGGCACGATCGCCAGGCTCGGCGTGCCGCTGATGTTCACCCGCCTCGACGGATTGCTCGGTGCCTACTATCGCGAGCCGGCGCCCGGCATTCTGGTGACGACGCAACGCCCCTCGAGCCAGCAGCGCTACACAGCCGCCCACGAACTCGGCCACCACCATCTCGGACACTCGCCCAGCCTCGATGACGAGAACATCCTGCGCAGGGCGCAGCTCCGTCCGTCTTCGCGGGAGGAACTGCAGGAGGCCGAGGCTGAGGCTTTCGCCGCGGCTTTTCTGTTCCCGAGATGGCTGCTCGATTGGCATTGCGGGCGCCAGAACTGGACGGATTCGGACCTCGCCGATCCGACGAACGCCTACCAGCTCGCCCTGCGCGTGGGGATCAGCTACGAAGCGGCGGTCTGGACGATGCATCAGTACGGCGTTTTTGACCGTGCGATCGCGCGCGCTTTGGCGGACATCAAGCTCAAGTCGGTGAAGCAACACCTGCTCAAGGGGTTCGAACCCGCGGACTTCCGCGAGACCGACGTCTGGCTGGTCACCGAGCGCGACGCCGATTGCCGCCTCGACGGCGGTCCCAAGGACCTCTTCGTGGTGAAGCTCACCGAGCACAGCGGTTCCGGCTATCTGTGGCGGATCGACGCCATCGACGGCGAGGCGCTCGCCGTGGTGGCGGACGGTCGGGAGGCGATCGGTGTCGACGAGATCGGCGGCCCTAGCATGCGGCTCATCACGACCGCCGCGCAGGACCGGCGGGCGGGGGAGTTGCGGCTGGCCGAAGCGCGTCCGTGGCAGCCCGGCGTGCCTCTCAACACCTTCGCCGTCCGATACGACCTGTCGGGCGCCGAGCGGCAGGGCTGGTATCGCGATCAGCGGAAGCAGCACCGCCTGGATCTGGAGGCCAAGGCGGCGTGAGCGATATCGTACCTGAGATCGACCTGCGAGCGAACTTCGGACCGGCCCGCGATCAGGGCGCCAGGCCGACCTGCCTCGCCTTCGCCGCGAGCGATGCCCATGCGGCACTGCTCGGACCTTGGCGTCCGCTGTCCTGCGAATTCGCGTTCTATCACGCGCAGCGCCGCGCCGGTCGGCCGCCATCCTCCGGAGCGATCCTGCCGGCGATGCTGCAGGCGTTGCAGCACGACGGCCAGCCGCTCGAGAGCGAGTGGCCGTACCTGGGCGGATTGCCCGCAGACCCCGGCGGCTACGGGCCGCCGACAGTCAAGCAGGTGTTCCGCCGGCGTGGCGAGACGGGTTCTCAAGACTACGACGAGATCGTGCGACGCCTTCGCACCGGCGAGACGCCGGTCGTGCTGCTCACCATCTCCGATCCCTTCTATATGCCGGACGCCGCCGGTGTCGTGGACGGCGTCGGCGGCGACGATCCGGTGCGGCGGCATGCCGTGGTCGCGGTCGGTTATGGCCGCATCGGTGCGGAGGACGCGATACTGGTTCGCAACAGCTGGGGCACCGATTGGGGGCTCCATGGTCACGCCTGGCTACCCAGATCCTATCTCGCGCCGCGCATCACTTGCGTGGCCGTACTCACGGAGGTAGCGGATGTTCCCGCCCCGAATATCGCAGCCTGATTGTGCATCCGCCTGGCTGGAGGCTTCGCGCGTCGTGCACGCGCTTTCCAAGCACGAAGGCCACCACGTCGTGATCGACGTCGCCGACCCGGTCGCGATGTCCTCGGCCGCGACCGCGGTCGTGGGGCAGGTCGACGCCTATCTCGGACAGCACAGCGCCAGTGGGTTTCTGGTCAGGACGGTCGCCAACACGATCTTTCCGCAGGCCACCTACGACCGGCACGGCGCTCCCGCATTCTACGACGTCTACATGCGGCAGGTCTTTCCGCGGCTGAAGAGGTCGTCGAAGGATTGGGGACGCTACTTCGAGCGGATGATCGCGTTCCCTGGCGAGGACGGACCGGTCAATCTTCTCGACGACATGGTGGAGAAGATGAAGCGCAACGTGGCCAAGGACTCGACCTACCGCAACATCTACGAACTCCCGATCTACAATCCGCTGAAGGATGCGAAGGGGTCGCCGCGGGGCGGGCAGTGCCTCAGCTTCATGAGCTTCAAGCTCGACAAGGACCACCGGCTGCTGCTGTCGGCGGTCTATCGGAACCACTACTATACCGAGAAGCTGCTGGGAAACCTGATCGGGCTCGGACGGCTGATGTCCTTCGTCGCGGCGGAAGCGGGCGTCCGTGTCGGCCCCCTGTCGGTGCTGTCCACCCATGCGGAAGTGGACACCGCCGGAGGGAGCCGCGACGAGCTCAAGGCCCTGCACGCGCATTGCGCCGCGCTGCTCGCGGACGAGGCGACGATCGCGGCCTGATCTTCCGCCGGTGCCCTAGAACAGAGAGGCCTGCGCCGTTCGCGGCGCCGCGCTGATGCCGTAGTGCGCCTCCATGCCCGAAATGAACTCCGCCTGTCCGCCGTAGCTCGGATGGCGGACCTTCTGGGCGGGGATGTCGAGATCGTCGAGCGCGATCTGCGCGTCACGACCTATGGCGACGAGCGACTTGGGCTGAAGTGCCTCGAGCAACCAGATCAGAAGCGGCCTGCACGCCAGACGCTCCGCACGGGTGTGGCATCTGTTGGACATGGCATCGTCGGCCTCATGGGGATGGAACGGAAATACGTTCCACAGGAAGACCGGCCGACCCAGGCTTCGGAGCACCTGCCAGATCGTGGTCGCGGTGCGCTCCGCGACGACCGGGCCGCGCGTGGCGCGGGCCAACGGAAGATCTCCGTACAAGCCGCCATGCGCGGGCAGGTGCACTTCGTCGGTCAGCGCCAGTCCGGTCCGCCTTCCGCCGCGGTAACCGAGGTCGCGGGCGATCCAGAAGGAGTCCACCCCGGAGGTCAGCGCGGCTTCGAGCACCAGCGTGAGATTGCGGCGTCTGATCGCGGGCGCATTCGCCCCATCGTGATCCCCGCACGCGTCGGAATAAGGGTTAAAGACGTCGTCGAACTGGCTGTCGGCGAGGCGACGGACGAAGCGTTGGGCGGCGCGGCGATGATCGGTCACTTCGGAGCCTCGAATTCGATGGTGCGTTCGACGAGGTCGATGGTGACCGCGCCGCCACGGTGATATCTCAATTCCCTGAAAATTCGGAAACCTCCGAGAATCGCGCGTTCCCACTGCCAAAGCGGTCGTGCCTCGACTTCGTAGCCGCGTACCAATTCGTGGACGGCCTTCAATAGCCCGTAGTCGAGGCTGTCGACGTTGCGGAAATCGTTGTTTCGGACGCCGTGGCCGAAGATCCAGGTCGAAATGCCTTCTTCGACGATGATGGCGCGGGCGCCGTCCTCGTTCTCGTCGACTTCCGGCCTGCTCTTGCGCTTCAGCTTGAGAAGCGCGCGAAGGGTCGGCGACCAGCCGAGGATCGCGGCGTATGCGAGATGGAAGACGTCATGGAAGCGGTAGTCGTCGGGCTCCAGGCGATTGTCGGTGAGGCGGCTGCCGACGTTGACCCCGTTCAGTTGTTGGACCACGTATGGCCGACCGTCGACGGTGCGTTCGGTGAACACCATCGTGAGCCGCCGCGGAAGCTGCTCCTCGACGGGATAGTCAGCGTCGAAAAGCGGCCCCCAATCGGCATTGTCGGGCCACCGGCCGAGCGTCTTGACGATGTTTCGCCGCGCGGCTTCGTCCAGGCTGACTTCGGCGTCCTCGGCGGCGGCGAGCAGAGCGCGGAAGATCTCGACCAGATCCGCCGACAGCACGTCCCGATTATCTGCGATGCGGCCGCTGCTCCAATCCTCCATCAGGCGCCCCACCTTGCCCGCCAGGGCCAGCAGGCGGTGCTCCACGGCGCCGGAGAAGGTCGCTCCGCCGAACGCCTGGTTCGGCGGCTGCAACTCCACGAAGGTGAGCGCGCCCGTCCTGCCGCGGTAGTCCCAGTCGTCGAGCTTGGCCGGCGTCCGCTGCGCGATCACCGAAAGCGGTAGCTCCGCGCGCAGCGCGGCGTTTGCGAAGTACCATAGGGTATCCCCGAGCTCTTCGAGGACGACGTCGTGGTAGGCGACGAAGGCATCCTTGTCCCGCTGCTTCTTCTTCAGCGCGCTGAGCAGTCCGCCGACCTCGCCGAACAGCCCGAGCAGCACGAATCCGAGGCCCTCGGTGCCCGGCTTGGCGTTCCGGTCGGTCCTGGTCGTGAACTGCTGATATTCGTCGAGCCCCAAGGGGGCGTCGGCATCCTCGAAAAGCGATCCCTGGCGGCGGAGCAACGAAGGGCCGACCGCGCCGCTCACGTCGGGCCCTCTTCGGTCGGGGTCATCGCTCGGCATCTCCGCTTTGACGGGACATCGGTTTTCGGCGCGCCTTCGGTTGTGTGTCCTTCGACAGCCTTGCTATAGTTGAATCGATGTCAAATCGCGCGATTTTTCTTCATCTCACCGACGCTCACGTCTCCGAAGCCGGCGTTCCCCTCGAGAGGGACGACCGGAAGGTCGTCATTCCGGGCGTCGCGCCTGGTCGGCGCGAGGAAGCCCTGGACCAGTTGTTGGCGCGTTTGGCGGAAAATCTCAAGGAAGAAGGGCGGCCTGTGGATGCCCTGATCTTCTCCGGCGACGCGCAGCACCAAGGCGCGGCCGGCGGCCACGAACTGGTCTTCGAACTGCTGATGAAGCATCTCGGACCGGTCGGCGTGACGCCCGGACGCATCGTGGCCACGCCCGGCAATCACGACGTGCCTCGCGACACGCTGCCCGGAAGCGCGGAGCGTTACGCCGATTTCTGCCGGGTGTGGTCCGACGCGGGGTGTATCGTGCCCTGGCTCGACGGCATCGACTCATGGCCCTTGCCTCGGGACGGGATGGACCGGCACCGGCTGCTGGCCGCCGACCGGAGTTGGGCGATCTTTCCGATCAACACCAGCAACTGGTCGCACGTCAGTTCGGTTTTGCCCGAACCTTTGAGGGAGGTCTGGGACGCGATTCCGGACGAGATGGCGAAGGGCGACGCCGAGCGCGCGTCCCGGCTACGTGACCAGCTTCAGTCGCTGGCGCGCTACGACATGGCACGCGTGTCGGAACGGCAGCTCGAGACGCTCCGTGCGATCGTTGCCGACACCGCGGTCCCGAGCCGCGGCCGTCAGTTGCGGATGGCAGCGATGCACCATCACCTTCGTTCGCCCTCGCTCCGGGAAGAGCTGAAGCCGTTCGCGGACATGTCGAACCTCGAACAGGTGCGGGCCTTCCTGCGGGATAGCGGCATGGACGTCGTGGTTCACGGTCACAAACACGAATATGCGGCCTACTTCGACCACATCTACGACTATGACGGCGAGGAAGCCCGTCGCACCTTGGTCGTCTCGGGCGCCACGTTCGACGCGGGGCGCGAAAAGGAAGCGATGCGGCTCCTTACGGTCGAAGGCGTACCCCACACGCCGGAAGTCACGATCCGACCGCTCCCGTTGCCGCGCGCCGGCGCGAAGTGGCAGCCGGGCCAGCCCATCGTGCGACGTCTCTGGATCCAGAAGAGCAGATCCGCGGACCCGGTGGCCGTCGTTCCGACCGCGCCAATCACCGTCGAAGGGTCCGACATCGACGAGGTGTACGTAAGAGCCTGCGCCGCCGCGAGCTCGGATGCGTCTCGGGGCATTTTGATCGTCCATCTCGAACTACCGGACGACGACGGTTCGAAATTGCCGTTGCCGGCGGGATATCCGCTTCCCGAGGCGATGGGGGACGATGAGCGCGGCGAGTGGCTCCGCGATCTGGTGGATTGGTGGCAACGGGACCGGTCTCAACTCGAGCACCGGATTCCCTACATTCACGGCGCGCGTCTGCGCCGATACGGCGGGAAGATCGATCAGATCAAGCGCATCATCGATCTGCTGAAGGAGAAGGAGAGTACGCGGGCGGTCGCCGTGCTCGTCGATCCGTTCAGGGACTTCAGCCCGGCACCGGCAAAGGAAGAGTTTGCCTCGTTCTGCCTCGTCGAATTTCGTCGTCGCACCGGAGACGGCGGTGCGATCGTGGTGGATGCGATCGCGTTCTACCGGGCGCAGGAGTTCGCGCGCTGGTGGCCGATCAACGTCGCGGAGCTCAGGCTTCTGCAACGGGAGATTGGCGTGGCTTGCGGTTTCAGGCCCGGCCGGATCACGACGGTCGCCGCCGACGCACGGACCATCGCCCGGTCGCCCACCCAGGTTGCGATGCCGCTCATCGACCGACTCCTCGATCAGGCGCCCGAGAAGCTACACCTTCTGGCCGACGCCCTGGTGCGCCGATCGGTCCGGAACGACCGCCAAAGGGCCGCGGTGGCGAGCTGGCGGGAGGCTCTCGGCGAGCTTCGCATTGCGGCCAACGCCACTTACAACACCGACGGCATTCCGATCGCCATCGAAGGATTGCGGGCGTTGGCCGCGTATGTGGAGGTGGGAGCCGATGCCGCCGACACGAAAGCCGCGGCCATCGTGACGACGCTGCGGGATCTGGCCGATCAAAACGAAGGATACGAACGCTCCAAACGGGAGCCGGAGGACTTCAAGCGGTGGTCGCGCGGCGCCCTGCAGCGCGTCGCGGAGCTCGAAGCGGTTACCGAAGAGCGCACCAGATGAGGCGGCAGCATCATTCTTGCGGAAGGCGCTGCGCCCATCCCGGGGGAGTTGCGACCACCGTCGATCGGAGCTTACTCGGACGATGACCGGCTTGGGCGAGATCAAGGAAGAATACGGAAGGCTCGCACGTCTGCCTCCGGATGCCGATCGCGCCGCCAAGCAGCGCCGTGGCTACGATTTCGAACGTTTGTTGAATGCGCTATTCTTGGTCGAACGTCTCGACCCGCGGACCAGTTTCAAGCCGGACGGCGAGCAGATCGACGGCTCGATTCATCTCGATGGTCGCATCTATCTTGTCGAGGCCAAGTGGCACGCGGAGCCATTGCCGGCATCGACCCTTTATCAGTTCAAAGGCAAGGTCGACGGTAAGCTCGCCGGTACGATCGGGTTGTTCATTTCCATGTCCGGATACGCGGAGCAGGCCGTGGATGCCCTGGTCCTGGGCAAGGCTCTCAATATCGTCCTGTTCGACCGCCGCGACATGGACGCGGCGATCAACCGTAGGAGCGGCTTCGCGAATATCTTGAAGCTCAAGCTCCGCAAGGCGGCCGAGGAAGGCGTCATCTATTTCCCGACCGAAGGTGAGCTTGTCACGGCCGAGAAATCGCAGGTCGTCGAAATCGACGACCTGCCTTTCGATCAGGCCTCGGGCGGCGCTCCGAGACCGCGGCCCACCGAGGTCCCCGCCACCGACCTTCTGATCGTTTGCGAAGGCGAGACGGACCGCGTCGTGCTCGCGACCTTGGCCGAACGCATACTGCGCGACGAAGGCTCGAGCCGTTCGATCAAAATCGTCGTCGCGATGGGCAAGGTGACCATCCCCAGCGTGGCCAATGCGGTCCATAGCTCGCTTCGTCCGCAGACCAGGATGCTGATCGTGTTAGACGGAGACAACGATGTGGCCCGGACGACCGAGTTGCTGCAGAAGGGCCTCCAATTCGCCGATTGGATCTCCATCGTCCCCAACCCGTCGATCGAAGTGTGGCTTGACGTCGATCCGAGCGCGTCGCGCAAGCGATCGGCGCAATCGCGCATCGAAACGGCCCGCCAGGTCGCCGAGAGGCTGGACATATCGGCCCTTCGAGCGAAAGACGAGCAATTCGCGAAGTTCTACGGCGCCATTCTAGGAGCCTGACCCGCTGCGGCGATGCGGTTCTCGTCGTCAAGAGACCACCGCTCTGCCGACAACGGGAAGAAGGGACGGCTCGCGGCGCCTGGAACGGAAGGCTCACGATGGCTAGGGAGGCAAACGCAAAGATACAGCACTATGTGCCGCAGTATTATCTGCGCGGCTTCGTGAACGAGAGAAAGCAACTCTATGTCGTCGATCGTCCGCGCGCCAAGTTCTTCCGCGTGCCCACGAACAAGGTCGCCGGCGAACTCTATTTCAATCTGGTCACGATCGGTGGGGTCAATCCGTTCGCGGTCGAGGAGGCTCTCTCCGAACTGGAAGGCAAGATCGCTCCGGTTCTCGAAAAGGTCATATCGACCCGTTCGCTGGGAGACGAAAGCGATCGCAACGCGATCATGAATCTCATCGCTTCCGTCACGTTGCGCAATCCGAAGCAGCGGGCTGCGGTCGGCGAGATCTACCGCGGCGCGGGCCAACTCGCAGCGGGCGCGGGTTTGGAGACGAAGGAGAGGTATGCGGAGTTCGTCGCCGCGATGGAAGCGGAAGGACTTCCTGCGCCGGCGTATGAGGAAATGAAAGGGTGGTTCGAAAAGGAGCCGGAATTGTTCAAGCCTCCGGCGCCGGCAAAGGAGTTCAACATTCTGGTCGAGCTCGAGTGGCACGATCCCCTTGTGAAGCTCTACGAAGGCAGGAAATGGCAGATGCTGGTCGCCGCCGACGACTCGGGAGGCTTCGTCACAAGCGATCATCCGGTCTGCTTGAGATGGATGGATGGCCAGGATCACGGCGAGACCTCTCCGGGCTTCGCCGTGCCCGGCACCGAGGTGATTTTCCCGCTATCGCAGAGACTCGCGCTCCTCGGTCGTTTCGAGGGCGAGGAGAGCGTCGTCCCGGCCGACAAGGAGACGGTCGCCGGGATCAACAGCCTGCTCATCGGCAACTGTCACCATCAGGTCTACGGGCGGGATGCGTTGTTCAGCTACAGGCGTGGCCCGAAGAGCGAGGTCTGCAGCGGCGCTCATCTCGACAAGGACGAAGCCTTCCTGGCAAGTGGAAGGGATGCCGAGAGCGGCAAAGTCGTAGCGTTCAGAAGCGAATAGGGAAGTCGCGCGCTGCGCGATCGTGCCGGTTTCGGCGTTCCGGCGAAAAAACCCGGCCTGCACGTTGCCCGCCCGTTGCATTTTAAGTACGATACAACCTCATTTCAGAGGGAAGCAATCGTGTTTATGGATTTTCATCGTCCGCACGGGCGGACCCGTACGTTCATCGTCGTATTTTCGGTCCTTTTCGGCATCGGCGCGCCGATTGCGTCGGCTCAGGAAGCGAAGACGCCGCTGACCACCGACGCGTCGCGCGGCGAGCTCTTCGAACTCATGGGACAGATCGTCGAAGCGCAGACCCCGCCCGGAGAGTTCAGCCAGTTCGCCTTTCGGGCCAATTTCCGCTTCGCCCACGACGCCCTGTGGCGCAATCCCGTGCTCGACGAGGATCCGCGCTCGAACCAGATCTTCGGCATCGATATTTCGCATCACTTGACCGACAAATGTAAGTGCAAGGTCGATTGGGCCTTGCTCGCCGATCAGAAGGTCGCGTTTGCCTATCTCAAGGCCACGCAGGGCGTCAGCTACTACGACCGCTCGTTCGAACCCAATCTCGAGGGCATTCGGGCGCTTCCGGCCGGTAAAAAGGTCGACGTGGGCGCCTTTCACTTCCTTTCCGCCGACGGATCCGGCGAGGACCAGGCGAAGAACTTCCTCGATGTCGTCGGTTCGAAGTTGGGCAAGGACGATCTCACGCCTTCGCTGGACGTGGAATGGGACGTTCGCACCGACGCATCGGGGAAGCTCATTCTCGGACCCGATGGAAAGGCGAAGGATTTTTGGGAAGGTACCGACGGGAGCGTGATCCTTGGCCGTGTTCTCGCGTGGCTGAAAGCGGTTCAGACGCAGACGAAGAAGGTGCCGATCGTGTACACGAACGCGCTCTGGTGGAGGGAACGCATTGGCAAGGCCGGTACGATCGAGCAGTCGCTGTCTCAATATCGGGTTTGGATCAGCGATTTGTCCTCGAAGGGACTGAAGGTCGAAGCACCGTACAACTACAAGGATAAATGGCATCTTTGGCAGTTCAGCTTCACGGCGACGGCCGAAAAGGGAGGCCTACCTCCGGGTCACGCGGTCGACGCCGATGTCTTCGACGGTGATGCCGCGTCGTTCGCCAGCTTGCTCAAGTAGGCGCGCCCATGTCGGAGCGAGGCGGTAGGGGACGCGCGGCTCGTCGAAGCGATCGGTTCGGCTGGCTTGCCGCCACCGCTGTCCTCTGCCTGACGCAGGCGGCGTCGGCCCAGCAGAACGGCGATACGGGGCCTGCGATCTATTCGACGGAGGCACCCGGCGTCGTTCGCATTCACGCGGTCGGCGTGACGGCCGATGGTTCCATGGACGGCGAGGACGGGACGGGCTTTGTCATCAGCCGGAGCGGCTACGTGCTGACGGCGAGCCACGTGATTCCGGACGATGCGAAATACAAGACCTTGATCCTGGGTGGGACGTTGGGGCCCGCGACGGCAGACGCGAAGCCTTCGCGGCTCGAACTGGTCAAGCGGAGCGATTCCTACGACGTCGCCCTGCTGCGGTTCGTCACGCCGCCTCCGGCCCTCACGGTACTCCCGTTGAGGCGGAGCCCGGCGAAGGTGGGCGAGCTGCTCTTCGTGCTCGGTTATCCGCTGGGTCTCCCGGATGCGCACTTTCTGGATGGACGGGTCGGGGCGGTGGCGCAAGATGCCATAACCACGAACGCACTCGTCGATAAGGGCAACAGTGGTGGCCCGGTCGTCGATGCGCGCGGATGCGTGATCGGGATAGTCTACGGCGCGATCACGAGCCGCGAAGGGCAACCCGTCAACGGCATCAAATTCGCGGTGCCGGTGCTCTCGATAAGCGGGATCCTTCCCCCGGACGTATCTTCGACCGCCGCTCGGGAGCCTACCCAAACGTCAGATATCATTCATGTCTCGGATGCTCTCTCCCGGACTCAAGAGGATCATGCGCTGACCGATACCGTGAGATCCTACCACGACGTCATCCCGGCGCGTGACGGATTCGTCATCGAGGAGATCGAGGGAGTAGGGCACGAAAGCCTGAACCCGCCCAGCCTCCAGTTTCCGACGCCGGTCATCTCGCCGGACAAGAAGTCGATGAGCTTCGACTACAGCCTCGTCAGCGGGCCCATCTACGACCAGCGGCGCGGTTGGATCGACATGACGATCGGCACAAGACAGAGGCGTGTCGGCTCCACGCCGGGCGCGGCGCTGGGCGGCTGCGAGTAATCGCAACGAACTCGCCGATCGAGCCGCAAGCGTCCTCGGCGGGCGGGGTGCGGTCTGCCGAAGACGCGTGCGCCCCGTTTGGCTCGTCAGAATTTGATCTTGGGTATCAATTGACCCGGATTGTTGATCACGGAGTTGGGGCCGCCCGTAAGCTGGCCCGGATTGTTGATCACGGAATTCGGTCCGCCAGTAAGCTGACCCGGATTGTTGATCACGGAATTCGGTCCGCCAGTAAGTTGGCCTGGATTGTTGATGACCGAATTCGGTCCACCGAATATCTGCCGCGGGTTGTTGATGATGGAGTTCGGACCACCGGCGAGTTGGGAGGGATTGTTGAATACCGAGTTCGGCCCGCCGAATATCTGGGCGGGATTGTGAACTACCGAATTGGGCCCGCCCGCGATCTGGCCGAACGTACGTGCGACCCAACCGTTCCTTCCGACCAGGTCATTGTTGTCTCCGAAGCAGCCGTCACTGCCACCGAATCCGTGCTGGAAGCACTTCTGCAATTCCCTGGCGGTCCATCGGCTGACCATGCATCCGCCCGCCGCATAAGGCTGACCGCCCGTCGTCACGACGCATTGGACAGCGATCTGTTGTTCCGGATTGAGGCTCATATTCAAATATCGGGTGCCGGCGCATGTGGCGAATTGCTGGAAGTCCGCCCCCGAATCCGCCGCGCATTCGACGGCGACGGCCTGTTCCTTCGTCAATCTCGAGCCGATGAAGTTCTTGGCGGCACAGGTCGCGAACTCCGACGTGTCGTTGGCGTCGGAAGCACAATCCAGAAGTTGCCTCTGCTGCGGCGTCAGATGGTTTCCGACGATGGAGCTGGCGCATGAAATGAAGTCATCCTCTTCGCCGCCGGATTTCATGGCGCAATTCGCCAGGATGCGTTGGTCGCTGTTCAGCGTGATGCCCGCCTTCGCTGCGGCACACTGCGCGAAATCCGCCTGTGTCCTCGACGAAACCGCGCAATCGAGGACCGAGTGGTCGCGTTGCTGTAGGATGACTTGAGCTCCCGTGCATTCCACGAAGCCGGCGACATTGGCCCCGCGAGCTTGAGCGCAGGCGACGGCGATTTCTTGCGACGACGCGCCCGGCCGGAGCGGCGTGATGCCGGGACCGGCTGGACCGCCCGGAGGGGGCTGGAAGGAGGCGACCGGCGGAGGCATCGGCGGCGGGGGAGGAAGTGGCGCAACCATTGGGCCGGGAAGAGGCATGATGGCCGGCGGGGGCATGGGGTGCGTCATGATCCATTGTTGGACCTGCGCGCACGGGCCAGGCCCCAACGGGCCCGCGCATATCGGACCTTGCGGCCCGTTTCCGATGACCTGAAGTCCCTGTGCTGCTGCTGCATTCGTCAGAACGAAAAGAATGAAAGAAATAAAAAGCGGCGTTCTCGCAGGCATGGATGCCTCCGCCAAAAAATCTACCTATAATTGATTCCAGTGCGGATACATTCTGTCAAGCTTGGCGGGTCGCCTTCGCTGATGTTCTTGCATTCGGAACCTGAACTCGGGCCGTCGCCGTGCTTGCCGGGCCCGTCTGCGGGACCGAATCTGATGAGAGCCAAACGTAACCAGATGTCCTCCTTGCCCGTTAGTATTGTCGGTGCATCGAAGAAGAAAGTTAGGGGCTCGGTAGGCAACTGGATGCCTGCTCAAAACCTGCACTCGGCGAAGGCGTATCGGCGAAGTATCGCTGCAGCGCGGCCTCGTAGGAGGCCTGAAAACCGGGATCGGTAGCCGCGTTGATGGCCTGATCGACCACAGCCTCCTCAATGGTATGACTAGCTTCGTGGGCTATGACGCAGGTTCGGCTTGCGCGGCAGTTGGCGCGCTCGTCTTGCAGAACCATGCGCACCGTTCTTCCGTGCTCGGCAGTTTCGCGAGGCAACAGGTATCTCGTTCCAGCCTCCTGGAGCCCGATATGAAATGGGGTCTCGAACCAAAGACATTTGCCGTCTGCCGGCCGGACGATGCGCCAGGTCAAGATCGTTGCGCTCTCCTCCCGTGCGACCGCGATCTGAACCTGGCCTGTCTCGAAGATCTCGACTTCTCGAACGCTTGGGTTTGGCAGTTCAGCAACCATCATCATGCTTTGCGGCGAAACGTGTCCTCCTATTAGGATCGCGGATCCGCCGCTCGTTCCGCCTGCAGGCACGACAAGACCGGTCGGTTTGCCCACTTCGAACCGGCAGTCTGCCACGCCAACGATCGGAGCGAAGTACCGGATGCGAGCCTTCAGCTCGTCCACAGTAGAGTGCGCCGGGCCCTCGTCGTTTTCTGGACCCGAACTTCCGACAATCACGCCAAATCCAGGAAAAGTTTCGCCCTTGCCGAGTCCAAAATAAGCGTCGAACCGACCCACCGCGTCCTCGTTGACGTACAATATATCCCCGTTGGGAAACTGGGTGACATACTGGATGCAGCCATGGACGACGTCCTGAATCCCCTTCAAGGATTTCGGGACGTCCCTTTCGAAGACATCGCGCCGGTATGGATCAATAACCAGAACTCTCATTTGACACTCCGATTTCTGTAACGTCCCGCCGCGGCAATCTTTTGATCGCTGCGATTATCGGGTCTCGGACTTATTCCGTCTCCAACTTCACTTCGAAGGTCTACCTTCCAGCGCAGCAAGCGCCAAAGGTCATCTGATCCGAGTCTTGTTGTCCAAGCCCGCAGACATCGAACGGCGCCTGCTGGCCCTTTTCGACCTTCCGCCGACCCGCGCGCTCCTCCGCCGGAAGCGCCGCGGTGTCGCGGGTCGCCTCGCCAAGCACGGCTTCGTCGCGAGTCCGTCAAGCGGCCGTGCGCCGGGCGGCCCGGTCGTCCTTGTCCGCGGCGATCTGCTGAGGCGAGCGTCGCGTGCGCTTGAGAGGCGCCGGCGGCCGGTTCAAGGCGGGGACCTTGAATCTCGGGAAGAGGGCCATCTCCTTCGCAAGCACCGGCACCTTGCGTTTGCCGTACCGCGCCCCGGTGCCGCTCTTGCTTTCGTGGCCGCACATGTAGTCGCACAACTCAGGCTTCATCTTCGTGCCGCGTACGATCTCGCGCCAGAGATGGCGCCAGCCGTGGTTGGGCTGCACGTCGGTGATCTTGAGCGTATCGCGCACCCACTCTCCCAACCGCTCGGCGACCTTGTGCCATTGGGGATTGGCTCCCTTTCCGCCGCGGGCGCGGACCGGATCATAGAACAGCGGCTTGCCGAGCTTGCGGCGCTGCTCGACGTAGGCGATGAACTTCTGGTCGAGCAGATGCTTATGGACCGGCACGCGGCGAAGCCGCTTGCCTTTCGTGAGCTCGGGTCTCAGCACGAAGCACCAATGACCGAGAATCTGCTGGACGTCGGACGGCAAAAGCGAGGTGATTTCGTTGACGCGGGCGCCGGTGTAGGCGCAGATCCAGGGCACCCAACGCCTGGCCGCCTTCATTTCGGCGGAGATCAGATGCGACGGTGTCGCGACGGTTGCCGACAGGATCGTCAGCGCCTGCTCCGGATCGAAGCCGCGCTCGTCGTCCTCCTTCCAGGCCTTGACGCCCTCGACCTTGATCCCGGCGAACGGATTGATCTCGAGCCGCAGCGCATTGAGCATGTGGGTGGCCACCGACCGCGGCGCCGCCAGCCAGACATCGCGGACGGCTTTGGGAGCGATGCCCTGGGAGATCATGTAATCGCGCCAGCGCACGGCGTCCTGCGGCGTCACCCGCGCGAGGTCCCGGTGCTTGATCCACTCGATGAAGCGTTCGATGACCGGCCGCCAGCGCTTGGCCGTCGGCCCGTCGAGGCCGCCCTTGATCCGAGGCTGGCTGCAGTAGAGTTCGAAGGCCTCCATGATGTCGACCTTCGGTTTCGTCCTCGTCTTGGGCAGTTCGCCGAGTTTTCCGTTTTCCTTGTAGTCGCCCTTCGAGGCGCGGAAGACGTCGCCGTAGGCGCCCTTCCTCGCATCGGCGAGCAGAGGCTTCAACTTTTCGACCTGCGCCTCCGCAGGCGGCTCTCCGAGTTCACGGGTCAGGATCTCGCGCGCCCAGCCGTCGAGCGCCTCTTCGACCCCCGGGTCATCGTCGTCTTCCGTGAGGGCGAGCCACCTCAGGGCGCCGAACCCCGTGCCGGGCTCGGCGATGTGGGCGTCGCGGATCCGGATGTGCGTCTCGCGCTGGATCGCGAACAGGTCCTGATGCGCCAAACCCGCCTTGGGGGCCTTCGGTCCCCGCCTGGCTTCCAGCGCCAGAACTTCCCATTCCCGTTCGAGCTCGACCGAGGCGACCGCGATCCGGGCGTTGGCGGTCCGTCGGTCTGTGGTCTTCAGCGACCGCCAGACCTCGGTCTTGCCGACCAGGGCCCGGTAACGGGCGGGAACCTTCTTCCGGATCCAGTAGACATTCTGTTCGTGGCCGCTCGCCTTTTTGGGCCGGAAGGGCGTGGGCATTCTCGTCGTTCCCATTGGTGTAGACCCTCGGTGTAGAACCGACGGCTCAAGGAACGCCCAAGAACACAGATAAACTTGTATTTATTGGGTTTTTCGCATACGCGGGGGAGAGTCCCTCCCTCTCCGCCATCTAGCGCCTAACCGGTTGTTTTCTCCAAGCGCTTTTCGAAAGTGGGTTAAGGCCAGTCCTGCCATTTGCTCTTCCGATCATTGCGGAAATTGTCCATGGCTTTTGACTGCTCCGTATTCATTCGACATGTGGCAGAGCGCATTATTCATGAATTTCATTTCTCGCGCGGCGCCGGCACGCCCGGCCTGATTGGCGCCGCTAAGGAGCACCCCGCTCGTGTCCAATTGGAGCGGCTAATACCCGGCGGTGTCGCAGTAGGCAGTGGCATTACCGTGGACAGCTACGGCTCCAGTAACGCCTTTGCGGGAACTCCGGAAGAACAGTTTGACCAAGATCACAAATCCTTCGCCAGATTTATTCCTTTGTGCTCTGTGCGCGCTTCCTCGCGACTCCGCAGACAATG
>NZ_JANINM010000084.1 GCF_024509055.1 Mesorhizobium sp.
TTCTTGAAGCCGACGCCGCCGGTCTCGTCGAGCAGCACGTCATGCGGGAAGGCATCGCCCAGCTGGTAGTCCGAGCCGCTCTCGGCAATGCCGTTGGCGATGCGCAGCGCCTGCCAAGCCTGGAGGTCGCCGCCCTCCCGCGCCACGCCGCCATAGACGCGCCTGACCGCCACGTCGCGAAAGCGCGTGTCGGCAAGCATGGTTGAATCGGAAACCGAAGCGCTTGAATCATCACCCCACGTGACAGCGACAAGCGTCTGGTCTTGCTTGGCAATCTCGGCCTTCGCCCTTAGCCGGTAAAGCATCAGCCGGCGCAGGAAGTCGTCGGCGATGTCGGTCCGGCACTCAAGCCGGAAACCGTCGTCGCCGGCACGGGAAATCAGGAAATCGAACAGGATCTTGCCCTGTGGCGCCAGCAGCGCGCCGGGTTTGGCCTCACCGGCGCCGAGCGCATCGAGATCGGTGGTAAGGATGTTCTGCAGGAAATGTTCGGCGTCCGGGCCTGAAACGGAAATGAGCGCGCGGTCATTAAGCAGGGCAAAGGGCATGGGCTGAAGTCGGCCTGATCTTGCAAAACTGTCGGCCTTTACGTAAGCCGACGACACTCCCCCCGCAAGAGATTGGACGCCCATGGCAACCACCTATGACCTCATCCTGACAGGCGGCACGGTGGTCAACCATGATGGCGAGGGCCGGCGCGATGTCGGCGTGAGCGCGGGGCGCATCGCCGCGATCGGCGATCTCGGCCAGGCCTCGGCCGGCGAGACGATCGACTGTTCGGGCCTGCACATCCTGCCGGGCGTCGTCGACAGCCAGGTGCATTTCCGCGAGCCGGGGCTGGAGCACAAGGAGGATCTGGAGACCGGCTCTCGCGCGGCGGTGCTGGGTGGCGTCACCGCCGTCTTCGAGATGCCCAACACCAATCCGCTCACCACCAGCGAGGCGGCGCTGGCCGACAAGGTGCGGCGCGCCACCGGGCGCATGCACTGCGATTTCGCCTTCTGGGTCGGCGGCACGCGCGACAATGCCAGCGATGTCGGTGAGCTCGAGCGGCTGCCGGGCGCGGCCGGCATCAAGGTGTTCATGGGCTCGTCCACCGGCGACCTCCTGGTCGAGGATGACGAGGGCGTCGCCTCGATCCTGAGGAACACGCGCCGCCGCTCCGCCTTCCATTCGGAGGACGAGTTCCGTTTGCGTGAGCGGCTTGGGCTGCGTGTCGAGGGCGATCCGTCGTCCCATCCGGTCTGGCGTGACGAGATCGCGGCGCTGCGTTGTACCGAGCGGCTGGTGCGCATCGCCCGGCAGACGCGTGCGCGCATCCATGTGCTGCACATCTCGACGGCCGAGGAGATCCTCTTCCTCGAACAGCACAAGGATGTCGCCACCTGCGAGGCGACGCCTCACCATTTGACGCTGACGGCTGACGATTATGCGCGGCTCGGCACGCTGATCCAGATGAACCCGCCGGTGCGCGCCGCGCGCCACCGCGACGGCGTCTGGCACGGCATCTCGCAAGGCATCGTCGACGTGCTGGGCTCCGATCATGCGCCGCACACGCTGGCCGAGAAGGCAAAGCCCTATCCGGCCTCGCCGTCGGGCATGACCGGCGTGCAGACACTGGTGCCGATCATGCTCGATCATGTAAATGCCGGCCGGCTCACCCTGCAGCGCTTCGTCGATCTCTCCAGCCATGGCCCGCAGCGCATCTTCGGCATGGCGAGGAAGGGCCGTATCGCCGCCGGCTACGATGCCGACCTCACTGTCGTCGACATGAAGCGCCGCGAGACCATCACCAACGCGCAGGCGGGCTCAAAGGCGGGCTGGACGCCCTATGACGGCCGCGAGGTCACCGGCTGGCCGGTGGGCACGATCATTCGTGGCACACGCGTCATGTGGGAAGGCGAGATCGTCAATCCATCTCAGGGCAGGGCGGTGGAGTTTTCCGAGGCGCTGCCGGCCTGAAATTCTCAATCCCCGGCGACGAAGAACATCCACTGGCCGGCGGGCGTGATGCCGACCCGGTAGAAGATGTAGGCGCCGAACTGCTTCATGTCGTCATAGTCGGTTGCCGTCACCAGTTTGAACAATTCGACCCGCTGCTTCGGGTCGAGCTTGTCCAGCGGCAGGGCGAAGAAATAGGGCCAGACATAGAGCTCTTGCGGCGTGCCGACGTCGACATGGACGTAGCCGGCGCTGAGCACCTCCTCCAGTATGGCGAGGATTTCCTGGCCATCGCTGTCGCCTGACAGGCCCTTGAGGAAGAGGATCGGGTCGCCCTCGATGTCGCTGAGCGACAATTGCACCATCTGATTGCCCTGGCCGATCAGAGGCCTCAGCTTCTCGATATCCCCGCTCTTGCAGGCCTCGACGATCAGGCCGTGCATGCGCTTCACCGGCTCCGGCAGCTTGCCGAGGTCGTAGATCACTTCGGGCGGCGGCGCGTCGGGGTCGGCGCGCGGACTGGTGATGCCGCCGCTTCCGGCCGGCACTTCCGGCTCGCTTCTGTCGCTGTCTTCGGCTGGTGGATTGTTGTCCGAGGGTTTGGATCCAAGGGGATCCGGCATCGGAACGGTGGTACCAGGCACCGCATCGTTGCTGACTGGCGGCGCGACCGGCGAGGGCAGGTCCTCGCGCTGGATCTCGCTGAGCGCATGGGAGGGCGTGCTGGCGAGGCAAAGCGCCAGGGGAATCGCGGCAAGGCTGGCGGCGATCCGGATGCTGAGGACCAGGCCGCGCGGCCGGCTCGACATCGAAAATCTCACCGCTTGTCTCTCCATGGTTCAGGGATTCGTAAGATGCCGTTCAGGACGACACCGAAAGCTGCCGGCCACGCAAGGCATGATATGCAGGCGCGCCGCCGTCAAAAAAGACCGATTGTTAGTGCTTCAGCCGTTCCGGTTCGAACGCGCCGGAGATGACCTTTTCCCGCATGCGGTCGAGCAGCGCGAGCGCGGAGGTTTCGCCATTGGCGCGCAGCATCTCGCCGAACGCGGTTTCCAGCGCCGCCTCGGCGATGATTTCCGGCTCGATGCCGGCCGACAAGCCTTCCGCCCAGGCCTCGTTGTGGCTCTCCACGGCGGTCAGGCGCTTTTCTTCCCTGACCAACGCGTCGATGTCGCTGACACCATGTTCCATTGCGATGTCCACCCTTTGCAAGCGGCGATCCGGCGAAGGATCGGGCTCGGCCCGTCAGTTTATGCGCAGCCTCGAATAAGTGTTTGTAAATACGACATTTTTGGGGTCGTGATCTACAAAGGCCCGCAGTTCCGGGCGAGGCTGTGCTCAATCCATTTCGAGCTTAGCCGATTAGACCATCTTGCGGCATCAAAACCTTCAGTTTGAGTTAATTCCGCATTCGCGCGCTAACGTTTCGTTAATACAGTTGCACAAGTGCAACACATGATTGCACCAAGGCGCGACCCGACACAATAAGGCGCGTCACATTGGCGGCGATTGCCGATGGGTTATCCACGCAAATGGCGACGGCTCGAGCAACGCCGATCGATCAATTCCCATAACGGGAAGCGATGTCGCGCGACAGCGTCTCGCCTTCCTTCATGTAGCGGGCGATGGCCTCGGTCGCCGAAGGCGTGCATTGCGTATAGGTGCCGCTGAAGGAGCGGTAGCCACGGTTGAAGGACGCGATGAAGCGTGCGCGCCGCTCAGGGGCGGGGTTTTCCGATTCCAGCAGCTTTTCCATCTCGGCCCGCCACTGGTCGCCCTTCTCGCCGCAGAGATTGCGCAGGAATTGCAGCGAGCCCAGCACCTCGGCCAACCGCATCAGCCCGGGCTCGAACGGCGACTCGGTGGCAAAAACCGGCCGCGCCGCAACGGTCATGCTGATGGCAAGGCATGCGGCAAGAAGGGACGAGGCGCGGATCATGAAGCTATGTGACCAAACAATCTGCTGTTCGCAAGGCGATTTTGGAGCGGGAAAGTTTGCGATAGCAGTTCCGAACTTGGCAAAAACCTCCGCGTCGTCATCCACGGGCGGAGCAAGGAGCGGAGCGACGCGGCGCAGACCCGAGGATCCATTCCGTTACCTTAAGGCGTTGCCACGGTACAGAATTTTGCACCGCTGCACCTCTCGCGCGAGGTAACGGCATGGATCCCGGGGTCTCCGCGACGGAGCTTCGCCCTGGGATGACGACACTGCGGAACCGAAATCATCGCGTCCACGAACCGGCCCCTAGCAGCCCTTCGGCCACTGAGAACACGTCGCCGGCAAGCGGCATCTTCGCCATCTCCGCCAGCGTGTAGAACGCCGCCGTCTCGGCATCGTCGGCGGCCACGGGTTCGCCGCCGGCATAGGTCGCGCCGAACACCGTCAGAAGATAGTCGACGGCATGATTCTCGCCACTGCCGTCGATATGGATGTCACGCAGCGGGCGGTAGTCAGTGGCCGCCAATCCCGTCTCTTCAAGCAATTCGCGCGCCGCGGCCTGCGCCAGCATTTCTCCGGCTTCGACCTTGCCTCCAGGGTAAGCGTAAAGCCCTTGCGATGGCGCCCGCGCCCGCTTGACCAGGAGCACGGTTCCGCCGCGAACGACAGCGACTGAGACAGCGGGTATGATCTTGCGTACTTCCATGGAGCGTCAACGCTACTCTCAGCCTGTTGTGGACCGATCGGTTGTGCTGAGCTTTACCGGTTGCGCGGGCAAGGTTCCATCGCCACTTTCAAGAACAACTCAGATCGAGCCGAGTTCATGTGCGGACGTTTTGCCCTGACCGCCACGCCGGACCAGACCGCCGCCTTGCTCGGGCTGGCGGAGTTGGAAGAATTTCCGGCCCGCTACAACATAGCGCCGACGCAGCCGGTGCTGATGGCGCTCGCCGGCCCGCAACGGGCGCCGGGCTCAAACCTGCCGGACCGCCAGACGATGCTGGTGCGCTGGGGCCTGATTCCGGCCTGGGTGAAGGACACAAGAGAGTTCCCGCTGCTCATCAACGCCCGCTCGGAGGGCGTGCTGGAAAAGGCCTCGTTCAAGACCGCGATACGCCATCGCCGCGCGCTCGTGCCGGCTTCCGGTTTCTACGAGTGGCAGCAATCGGGCAGCGGCAAGGGCCAGCCTCACTGGATTCGGCCGAAGCGCGGCGGTCTCATCGCTTTCGCCGGACTGGTCGAGACCTATGCCGAGCCGGGCGGCTCCGAGATGGATACGGGTGCGATCCTGACGACAGGCGCCAATCCCGGCATCGCTCATATCCACGACCGCATGCCGGTGGTGATCGAGGAGTCCGACTTTGCCCGCTGGCTGGATTGCCGCACGCAGGAACCGCGCGACGTGCTCGATCTCTTGAAGCCGGCCGGGCCGGATTTCTTCGAGGCAATTCCGGTTTCCGACCTTGTCAACAAGGTCGCCAACACCGGGCCGGAGAT
>NZ_JANINM010000085.1 GCF_024509055.1 Mesorhizobium sp.
TGGCGCGCTTGGCGCGGTCGAGCCGGGTGCCGAGCACCTTGCGCAGCAGCACGATGCCGCGATAGGCCTTGGCAAGAGGCGCAATCGCGGCCTGCAGACGCTCGAAGCTGCCGTCCACGCTATCGCCCTCGCAGAACACGAGCTTGATCCTTTCCTTTGGGTAGTCGAGCTGCCCTATGGCGGCAAGAAACGGCTCGATATGCTGGGCGGCGTCGCGCAGCGGCACCAGGACGGCGATGTTTTGTCCCGACGGCGGGGCCGCCGAAAGCGCTGACGGGCTGACGCTTCGCCTGGCGCTGGCCTGGTCCAGATAGGCCCCGCGCGTCAGATGGTGCAGGGTCTGGTGGAAAAGCTGGCGTATCCGGTGCCGCAATCGCGGCGGCGCCTCGGGCTTCCACCACGTGCCGGCCCAATGATGGATCGATAGCGTTCCTCCCTCGCCGCCGGCGTGCGTTCCGGCTGAATCCACCGGACAGAACAGGGTGGACGGATGGATGGCGAAGACGCTCTGGTCGGGGTGGCTGAGTTGCGCGGACGTGAGCACGCACGGCCCAGTCGCGTCGATCGTTTGTTTTGCGCGGGCCAGTCCCGGCAGGAACGACAGCAAACGGAGCCAGAAGGGGTGCCCCGGCGGGCTGGCCATGGTTCCGTTGAACAACAGATATGGCAATCCACGAAAGTCCGCCTGCACGCGGGCGTGCGTCTCCGGTTCCTTGCAGAGCACGATCCGTTCCTCGCCGAGCAGCGGATCGAAAGGCGCCACGCATTCGCAGTCGATGTCGGCATAAACGCCGCCGAAGTGATGGAGCAGCAGGTACCGGCCGGCATCGGCGCGCGTCACGCCATGTTCATAGCCGCAGAAGGTCGGCAGGAAGTCGGGATAGCGCGCGGCGACGAACTCGAGCAGCGTCCGGTCGTCCCAGAAGACCGTCTTCCAGTCCGGATTGTGCCGCTTCCAGCTTTCGACATGGCCCTCAAAACGGGAGGGCACGATGTCGGTCTTCCACGTCTGGTGCAGGATCTTCGGGATCATCGGATCGCCCGTTGTCGTTCAAAAGTCGGCATGGTGGCCGTCATCGGCCGGCGCCGTTCAGGCCCAGACCGTGGCGCACGGCGTCGCCGATCGCCTGAGGGCCGAAGCGGGACCAGACGATGGCATGGGCGCGGGCGCGCAGACTGGCCATGCGGGCGGGGTCGGAGCAAAGCTCGATCGCAAGCTCGGCAAGACCCTCGTCGGTATCGGACTGCAGCAGGGCTTCGCCGTCGGAGAGGTCGAGACCCTCCACGGCAAGCGGCGTCGCGATCACCGGAACGCCGGAGGCCATCGCCTCGAGGACCTTGATGCGCGTGCCGCCCCCGACCCGGAGCGGGACAATGCAGAGATGCGCGGCTGACAGCAACGATCCGATATCGTCCGGATCCTCCACCAATGTGACGCGGTCGAGCGTCGAGAGCGTCTGCGCTGTCGCGCCGGGCGAGCGGCCGGCAAGGATCAGCCGCGCATTGGGCAATGCCCGCCGGATGCGCGGCAGGATGGTGCGGGCCAGCCGCTCGGCCGCATCGATGTTCGGGCCGTAGCCGAGGTGGCCGGCAAGCAGGATCACAGGGAATCCGTCCGACATGTCAGGCGGCGAGGGCAGCGCCCGGGGAAGGCCTTCGGCTCTCGGGATGCCATTGGGCACGATATCGACCGGCATTGTGCGGGTAACGATGGCGGCGAGCCGCTCGCGATCCAGACGGGAGCAGACCCATATGCGGTCGACGATTTGCGTCGCTTTGCGTTCCAGTCGCCTTATGTCCGGCGACATGGCCAGCGGGTCGTTCGCCGGCATTTGCGCGGCAAGGTCGGACTCGACATTGTGCATGTCGAGAATGAGCTGGCCGGTCAGCGGTCTCAAAGGCCGCAACAGCTTGAACAACGGGATGCTCTCGACGACGATCGTGTCAGGGCGGAACGCGCGCGTCAGGGCTTTGAGGCGCGCCAGGGCAAGGCGTGGAATCCGGGTCTCGCCCCTGATCCTGCGCCAGCCCAGCGAACGCGATTGCTTGTCGGAACTTGCGGTCAGCGAGACCACGCGGATGGCGTGGTCGCGCGGCTGCTCCGAACTGGCCGATGGCCTTACCGAAGCGAGGCAGACTGGTCCGAGCTCCGCCGCCGCCAAGGCAATGCCGAAGGTCCTGAGGTCAGCGCCGGAAGTGGGCGGGTAGGCGGGGTCGGAACTGATGATCAGGGTGCGCCGGGGCGCCGCCGGATCGGGCAACGCCGGTCTGCCGCCAACCAGCCGGCCGATGTGGATCCTGGCCAGGTATTGCAACGCCTTCCAGCTTCGGCCCAGTTGCCCGTGCGCCTGGACGGCGCGCATCATGCTGGCGGCGTCCTCGAACATCTGGTGCCTGATGAGCTGTCGCGCAATGCGCTGTGCTATCCAGGCTTTCCGCCATTGTAGGGCTTCCCGCTCGATGCCGGCGGCCGCGAGGCGGTTGAGCTCGCGCGCTATGGTGAGGAAGGTCCGGCGGGGCGCTGTGATGAAGCGTCGCGTCATCCGTTCTTCGTCATGGTGGTAGAGGAGCACCGGCGCGTCGACAGTCACAGCATCGGCGCGCGCCAGCAGCGCGGTCCAGTAGCAAGTGTCCTCGTCGAGGCCGATCTTTTCCGGAAACCGGATGTCGGCGGTCGCCCAACCGGCGACCAGCGCGCTTCCCATCGCGATCGGCCAGAGCTCGTTGCGCAGATAGCGGTGGACGTTCCGCCGTCTGTCCGGGTCGTAGCCATGCGGTGTCTTGAGCTTGTCCGCCCTGCCTTTCGCGCGCCTTATGCTGGCCCCGATGGCAAGTCCGACGTCGCCTCGGCCCGCAAGCGCCGAGCGCAGCAGTGGGAGGCCTCCGGGGATCACCTCGTCATCCGCATCAAGGAAGAAGATGCAGGCGCCTTTCGCACGTTCGATCCCGACGTTGCGCGCGGCGCCCGCGCTGCCCAGGCGAACGCTCACCACCTCCATGGGCAAGCCGTGGCGCCGCGCGCTCTCCGTCGCCACCGCGGCTGTCCGGTCTTCCGATCCGTCATCGATCACGAGGATATCGCGAATGAACGGCTTATCGGGTACGAGGCTGCCGAGCGCCTTGTCGAGCGTGGCGGCTGCGTTCCTTGCCGGGATAACGACGGTGATGTCGGCCGCCATACGCTCAGCCGCTCATTGGCGTTCGAAGAAACCGCGCTTCAGCAGGCGGTCGTAATGATGCTTGAGCGCCGACACCGGGCGCAGCGACATGCCGGCAAGATCATCGACGGCTTGTGGCTCGACATCGAATGGCGACTGGCCATCGAGCCAACTATAGGATGAGCCGTCCTTCAGCGCCGACGGGCAGGCGACGACATAACCGCCGAGAGCCTTGACGTGGCCGATCCGGCGCAGGCCTAGATGGAGACTCGAAGACACCATTGGTTCTCGCGTTCTCAGATAGACGTGGAATCCGTTCGGTGATCTGGCCAGCGGCGTGCGGCCCGCGATCTCCTTGTGGTCTTCGACCCAGGCGCGATAGCCGGCCTTGTCATCGAAGTCCAGGACCATCAGGTTGCCGTATCCTCCCAATATGCCGATGTTACCGGCAAAGCCGCGAAACCAGCGCAGGATGTCGCCACTGCCCGGCGGCTTCTGCGCAAGGTGGAAGGTGGTCGCGGTGAAAGCCAGTTCCTTGAGGTCCTTTCGCAAGGTCCGCAAATGAACAGGATCATACTCCATGGCCGCGAGGTCGAGATGCTTGCCGCCGGCGCGAAGCGGCACGCAAATGTAGCCGCGCTCGAGCAGCTTGACGGCATAGTCGGTCAATACCCCGGACTGCATGCGCCCCCGCAAGCACGGCGGTGAAATTCCCTGCCTGATCTTCGTTAGCCAACAGCACTGTCGTCAAGCGCTGGTTTCGGAGGCCGAATCCGGGAACCATTCTCGGTATTTCAAGTTTCGACGCGGTGCTGGAAAAACTGCAGGAACAGCTCGCGCTCCGTGGTGATGTCGAGCTTCTCGTAGATGCGGCGGCGATGGTTCTTCACCGTGCCGACAGTGATGCCGAGCCGCTCGGCGATGTTGGCGGTCGGATGCCCGGCGAGGATCAACTGCACCAGCTCGCGCTCGCGCGACGAAAGCTCCGGCCACAGGCTGTCCGGAATGGTCGGCTTCTGTTGCGGCGAGGCGCCGGGGCCGGTGGGCGCGGATGTGCGGGAAAAATCGCTGCCGCGTGCCCTGGTGTCGAGCGCGTGCAGCGCTTCGAAGACAGGCAGCCGCTCAGTGAGCAGCGCGATCTCATTGTCCTTGAACGACACCGTCGAGCGGTCGAGGAAGATGCCCAGACACCAGTCGCCGCCGTCGGCCAGCATGATGCCAACCTCGTCGCAGATCTCCGATTGCGCCAGGAAGCCGGCTATGTACTGGCCGCGCCTGGCCTCCTCGTCGGCCAAACCCTTGAGCGGCATGATGCCGAGGCGGCGTTCGCGCCGCCACGAGGCATAGAACGGGTCGAAGACGTAATAGTTGTCGAGGTAGCGTCGCACCATCTCGTCCGAGAAGCGCCGGTGCTTGACGAATTCCGGCGTCTTGGTCGCCGAGTAGCGCGTCACTGTCACCAGATCGTGCGCAATGTCCGCCCCGATCAGGTCGATCAGGCAGTCGACATGCCGGTCGGTGCCGGTGGCGGCGATCGCCTTGGCCAGCGGCGCCCAGATATTGCCCATGCGCATGCCCTTTTCTCGGCGAACCGCGCCGCGCGGTCATTGTGTCTTTAGGCATATGGCGCGAACCGCGCGATCGAATCTAGCCTGAGGTCATTCTCGGCAAGGGAAAGCGACCCGTGGACCAGATCACAACCAATCCCATCGTCATCGGCATCGACGCCGGCGGCACAATGACCGACACGATCCTTGTCGATCAGGACGGTCACTTCAAGATCGGCAAGTCGGCGACGACGCCGAAAGACGAGGCCGAAGGCTTCCTCGCCTCGGCCGAGGACGCTGCGGACGCCTGGGGCATCTCGCTTCAGGACCTGTTCTCCGGCGTCAATGTGGTGCTCTATTCCGGCACCGGCATGCTCAACACGCTGTTGTCGCGCACCGGCCGCAAGCTCGGGCTCATCACCACCAAGGGCCTCGAGGACATGATCCTGATGGGCCGCGGCCTGCAGGCCTGGGCGGATTACTCCTATGCCGACCGCCTGCACGCGGTCACCCATCATCACCCCGATCCGCTTGTGCCGCGCCGCCGCACCCACGGCGTCACCGAGCGCATCGACCAGTTCGGCGACGTCATCCTGCCGCTCTACGAGCATGAGGTGCGTGCCGCCGCCAAGAAGCTGATCGCCGACAAGGTCGAGGCGATCTGCATCATGACC
>NZ_JANINM010000086.1 GCF_024509055.1 Mesorhizobium sp.
CGATCCAGGGCAAGGGCATCACGCCCGACATCAAGGTCGACCAGCCGCTGCCGCCGGATCTGCAGGGCAGGGACCTGACCCGTGGCGAATCCGATCTCAAGGGCCACATCAAGGGCGCCGACGAGAATGCCAGCGGCTCGGGCTCGGCCGCCTATGTGCCGCCGGATCCGAAGGACGATCTGCAGCTGATCTATGCGGAACAGCTGCTGCGCGGCGAAAAGACCGACCCGTCCTTCCCGCCGAATCCGGACAAGGCCGTGCTGAACCAGTAAGGGCGGCCTGCCGGGGCGAACAGGCTCTGGCCGACCGACCGAAGCGATGCGATGCTGCCGGGACCGTAAGGTTCCGGCAGTTTGATTCGGGGACCAGGCGCACCGGGATGCGCCGAAGGTTTTGAATTTGCACGTGGCTGCTGCCGGCATCCGGTCGGTTTCGCCACGGGCTTGGGGACAAGGCTTGGCTGATACCGGCAAGGACATCGAACGCCCGCTGGGGCAGACGCTCCGGCCGCAACGTTCGGCTTCGCGCCGAATCAATCCCGCAATACTGGTTGCAGCGCTTGCCGTGCTGGCCGTGGTCGGCATTTCCGGCGCCATAGCGCTGCGAGAAAAGCCTTTCCGAAAGCCGCAGGAGATCGCTGTCTCGACACCGAAGCCGGCCCCGGCGCCGGCTCCCGCGACGACCCCTGCAACGGCGCCCGCGCCGCCAGTTGTGGCGACGGCGGCGCCGCAAGCCGGAGCGCCGATGAAGAGCGGAGGCCCGCAGATCATCCACGTGCAGACCGAAGAGGGCGACGGGCCGCCGAAGGCGTCGATCGTCATCCGCGACCCATCGACGCTCGGCCAGAACCTCAAGGTCGCGCATCTCCCCGACAGGGCGCTGATCGAGGCCAGCGACAGCGGCCCGCTGCCGATCCGCGGCGCCGACGGCCGGCGGCCGTTCGACGTCTATGCGCGGCCATGGTCGGGCGCGCGCGGCGCCCGCGTTGCGATCGTCATCGGCGGGCTCGCGGTCTCGCAGACCGGCACGCAGGCGGCGATCGCCAAGCTGCCGGCCGAAGTGACGCTGGCGTTCGCGCCGCAAGGCAACAGCATCGGGCGCTGGATGCAGGCCGCTCGGCAGAGCGGGCATGAGATCGTCATGCAGGTGCCGCTCGAGCCGTTCGACTACCCGAACGTCAATCCAGGACGCAATACGCTGACGGTATCGGCGAGCCCCGACGAGAACCTGAAAAACCTGCATTGGGCGCTGTCCAGGACGACCAACTACACCGGCGTCATGAACTACATGGGCGCGCGCTTTTCGGCGGACGCCACGGCGATGGGACCGTTCATGGCCGAACTCGGCAAGCGGGGGCTGGCCTATGTCGACGATGGCTCCTCGGCGCGCAGCGTGGCGTCCGATCTCGCGCAGAAGGATGGCGTGCCTTTCGTCGCCGGCGATACGGCGATCGATGCCGTGCAGGATCGCGGCGAAATCCTCAAGAAGCTGGACAGCCTGGAAGCGACGGCGCGTGCCAAGGGCTATGCGGTCGGCATCGGCTCGGCCTTCGACGTGACCGTCGACACGGTGGCCTCCTGGGTCGCGGAAGCGAAGAAGCGCGGCATCGAGATCGTGCCGATCTCGGCGGTAGCTATCGACCCGCAAAAAGGCTAACAGCCGTCTCGACAATTCTGTTCCGTCGGAAGCGAATTCCCAGAACGGCTGGTACCTGTCCAATGTCCAAGAAAACGATCGACCCCGAGACGCTACCTTATCGCCCCTGTGTTGGCCTGGTGATCCTCAATGGCGCCGGCCTGGTCTGGGTCGGCCATCGCATTGCCGAGCCGGATAGCGAGTTCTCGGGCGCGACCAAGCTCTGGCAGATGCCGCAGGGCGGCATCGACAAGGGCGAGGAACCGCTCGCGGCGGCTGAACGGGAGCTCTACGAGGAAACCGGCATGCGCAGCGTGTCGCTGCTCGCCGAGGCGCCGCACTGGATCAACTACGACCTGCCGGCGCATCTCGTCGGCGTCGCCTTCAAGGGGCGCTATCGCGGGCAGACGCAGAAATGGTTCGCCTACCGCTTCGAAGGCAATGAGGGCGAGATCCAGATCAATCCGCCACCCGGAGGTCACACCGCCGAATTCGATCAATGGGCATGGCGGCCGATGCAGGACCTGCCGGACCTGGTCGTACCGTTCAAGCGCGGGGTCTATGAGCAGGTCGTCGCGGCTTTCCAGCACTTGGTCCGATAGGCTGATCGCGATTGCCGCGCGGCGCGGTTCTCGCGCCGAACATGATCTTTTGCGACTTTTCCGGATCATGCGATATTGATTGTTGATGCAATGAGGGGGTCGCCATGAATGACGACACCGGGCGCGGTTCTTCGGCGGATGCCACCAGCCCTTCGACTGTGAGCGCGACGGCTGCCGGCGCCATCCTGACTATCGACCTCGGCGCCATCCGCGAGAATTATCGGCGGCTGAAAGCGCGGCTGGATGGGGCGCGCTGCGCCGGCGTGCTCAAGGCCGACGGCTATGGGCTCGGCGCGACGAAGGTCGCAACCGCGCTGATGAAGGAAGGTTGCGACGCCTTCTTCGTCGCCTTGCTGGGCGAAGGCATCGCGCTGCGCAAGGCGATCGGGCCCGGGCCGAAGATCCATGTGCTCAACGGTCTTCCGCCAGGCTCCGAGGCCGAAGCCGTCGCGGCGGAGCTCGTTCCGGTTCTCAACAGCACCTTTCAGCTGAAGGCCTGGCGGGAGATCGCGCTGGGCACCGGGCGAAGCCTGCCCGCGGCCCTGCAAGTCGACAGCGGCATGTCGCGGCTCGGCATGCCGCCTGCCGATGTCGAGGTGCTCGCGCAGGATCCTGGTGCTTTCGGCGGCATCGATGTGCGGCTCGTGATGAGCCATCTCGCCTGCGCCGACGAGCCGCGCCATCCCGCCAACGAACAGCAATGGCTCGAGTTCGAACGGCTGCGCAAGATGCTGCCCGAGGCGCCCGCCTCGCTCGCCAATTCGTCAGGCATTTTTCTCGGGCCGTTGTACCGCTACGACCTTGCCCGTCCCGGCGCTGCGCTCTACGGCATCAACCCGACGCCGGGCGAGCCCAATCCGATGGCTCCCGTCTTGCGGCTGGAAGCCAAGGTCGCGCAGACGCGCAGCGTCGGAAGGGGCGCCGGTGTCGGCTACGGCCACACTTTCCGTGCAGAGGGCCCAATGCGGCTGGCGACGATCTCGCTTGGTTATGCGGATGGCTGGCACAGGCGCGCCGCTTCAGCTGCCTGGTTCGACGGCGTTCGATTGCCCTTCGTCGGTCGCGTTTCGATGGATTCGATCATCCTCGACATTTCCGCGCTGCCGGCCGGCCGGCTGCAAGAGGGTGACCTCGTCGAACTGATCGGTCCGTCGCAAAGCGTCGACGACGCGGCCAGCCACGCCCACACCATCGGCTATGAAATCCTGACCAGCCTCGGCGCGCGCTTTCACCGCCGCTATGTCGGAGCATGATCGCCTTGCTTGACAAGCCGGCGCTTCTCGGCAAGGTTCCCGGCATGAGCAACCTCGCCCATATCAGAACCTTGTTCAGGGTCTGCCCCATCGCGGGAGCGTAGCCCCGGAGCGGCCACCCTTGTCGGTGGCCGCCTGAGCCGGGGCGTTTTGAAATCCAGACATTTTTCATCGAGCCAGTCAGCCCTCGCGGCTGTCGGCTTTCCCGCCGCCGTTGACCAGGCGGCTGTGTGCATCGTTCGCCGATGCGCCAGTTCATGAGGTTTTGCCATGCATGCAACAACACAATCGCGCTCCCGAAACTCCATCGTGGTCAGCAGCGCCGATCACGACCGGCTGAGCGGCCTTGCCCAAGCCTTTCTCGAGCGCACGCCCGAGATGGCCGAGGGTCTCCTCGCGGAAATGGACCGCGCCAGGATAGCGGCCGAGGCGGCGATGCCGGCCGATGTGGTGCGGATGGGTTCGACAGCAACGCTGCACGACAGCGAGGGAGCCGTGCAGCGCGTCACGCTCGTCTATCCGGGCGAGGCCGACATCGCGGAAAAGCGCATTTCCGTGCTCACGCCGCTCGGAACGGCGCTGATCGGCGCCCGCGCCGGCCGCACTGTCAGCTGGCGCAGCCGCGACGGCAGGGTTCTCACCGCCGCCATCGATGCCGTCGAGCAGCCGCCGGCCCGGAGCGCGCCATGACCGGGACGACTTACAGTCTGACGACGAAGGACTTCGCGGTTCTCGAGGTGATGCTGACGCGCCGGCGCGCCTTCGCGGACCCGATCGTGGCAATGCTCGAAGGCAAGCTTGCCGAAAGCAGCGTCGTTTCGATCGGAGCGGTCGAGCCCGACGTCGCGACGCTCAACAGCCGGGTGGTCTTCAGTGTCGACGGCGGTCCGGCCGAGACGCGGACGCTGCTGCAGGCCGAAGCTTCCGCGCCCGTTGGGTCCGGCCTGCCGATCGGCACCTGGCGTGGCCTCTGCCTGCTCGGCATGACGACCGGCCAGTCCGCGCTGGTCGAACGGCCCGACGGCAAAGCCGAGCGGATTGTGCTTGAGGATGTGGCTTATCAGCCGGAAGCCGCGCGGCGCCTCGTGCGGGAGAGGCACGCCGCCGCAGGACGGCCGGCGCATGGCCTCAGGCTTGTCTATAGCGCCGCAGCGGACCATTGGCCCCTTGGCGGGCGCAGCAAAATCCGGCAGACAGAAGGGGACGATCCGGGCCCTTCGGCGGCATGATCGGCCTTTGAGGAGTAGATAATAAATGAAAATTCTGGTGTTGGGCGGCGGCGTCATCGGTGTCACCACCGCCTACTTCCTTGCCGAGTCGGGCCACGAAGTGACCGTGATGGACCGGCAGCAAGGACCGGCGCTCGAAACCAGCTTCGCCAATGCCGGCGAAGTGTCGCCCGGCTATGCATCGCCATGGGCCGGCCCCGGTATTCCCGTCAAGGCGATCAAGTGGCTGTTGATGAAGCATGGCCCGCTGGTGGTGCGCCCGGCCTTCGATCTCAATATGTGGACGTGGCTCATCAAGATGCTGCGCAACTGCACGGCCGAGCGCTATGCGTTGAACAAGTCGCGCATGGTGCCGGTGGCCGAATACAGCCGCGATACGCTGAAGGCGCTGCGCGCCGCGACCGGCATCGCCTATGACGAGCGCGCCAAGGGCACGCTGCAGCTGTTTCGCAAGCAGAAGCAGCTCGACGGCACGGGCGGCGACGTCGAGGTGCTGAAGAAATACGGCGTTCCGTATGAACTTCTCGACCGGGACGGCTGCATCGCGGCCGAGCCAGCGCTGGCCGGCGTGCGCGACAAATTCGTCGGCGGCCTCAGGCTGCCCGGCGACGAGACCGGCGACTGCAAGATGT
>NZ_JANINM010000087.1 GCF_024509055.1 Mesorhizobium sp.
GCGATGTCGCGGGTGAGCTCCAGATGCTGCTTCTGGTCCTCGCCCACCGGCACGTGGGTGGCGCGGTAAAGCAGGATGTCGGCGGCCATCAGGCTCGGATAGGCGAGCAGGCCGAGCGAGGCGTTTTCGCGGTCCTTGCCGGCCTTGTCCTTGAATTGCGTCATCTTGTTCATCCAGCCGATGCGGGCGACGCAATTGAAGATCCAGGCGAGTTCGGCGTGCTGCATGACCCGCGACTGGTTGAAGACGATGTGCTTCTTCGGGTCGATGCCGGAGGCGAGGAAGGCGGCGGTGATTGATCGCGTCTGGTCGCCGAGGTCCTGGTGGACGAGTTGCGCCGTCAGCGAATGCAGGTCGACGACGCAGTATATGCAGTCGGACTGTTCCTGAAGGGCGACGAATTTCTTGATGGCGCCGAGATAGTTGCCGAGATGCAGGTTGCCGGTCGGCTGGACGCCCGAAAAGACGAGTGGCTTGAAGGCGGACATGTTTTTCCTCGTGGCTTGTGGAGGGCCGTTTCGCGCGCGGCGAAAGTCTTTCGACGGCGCGCTTATGGACGAAGCTGTTTGCGGGATCAAGAGGCGAGCTCGGCTTCGGAGCCTGAATGGCTCTAGCCAGCACAGTCTGGTCTGACCTAGCATAGCGGTCTCTCGAGGGGCTCCATCATGCTTTCGCATCTGCTTGCCGTCGCTTCCGTGTGGCTGGTCGCGGCGGTTTCGCCCGGGCCGAACTTCCTGATGACCGCAAGGATCGCCGTGGCGCGCTCGCGCGGCGCCGGTTTCGCCGCCGTCTGCGGCATAGGCATTGCCACCGCCGTCTGGGGCATATGCGGGCTCGCCGGCATCAAGGCCCTGTTCCTTGCGGCGCCCTGGGCCTATGCAACGTTGAAGCTCGCCGGCGCCGGCTATCTCATCTATTCGGGCGTAAGGCTGATCGTGCTGGCCGAGAAACGCAGCGCGGCAGACGCGGCGCTGCCTGTCGAGGGCAAAGGATTTTCCTCCAGTCGCGCCTTCTGGATCGGTCTCGCGACGAGCCTCGCCAACCCCCGTTCCGCGCTTTCGGTGGCCAGCATCTTCGCCGTGGCTCTGCCGGCGCAGCCATCGCTGGCGCTGGGCCTCGCATCGGTCGTTCTCATGGTGGCGATCTCGGTCGCCTGGTACGCCTGCGTGGTCTGGTTGTTCGCGGCTGAAGCCGTCTCGAACGGCTACCGGCGAGTGCGCCGCACCCTCGACCGTGTCGCGGGCGGCCTGCTTATCCTGTTCGGCGCAAGGCTGGCTCTGGAGCGCGGTTGATACGAGACAGCTTCGGCGCCGGCGGGGTTTTACTCCTGCTGCGGTGCTGCCTTCGCCGAGCTACGCTTGACGTTGCGCCGGATCATGCCGAAATCGGCGCCGCCGGTCGCGAAGGCGGTGACGAAATAGAGTGACGCGCCGCCTGCGACGAGCGCCAGCACGGTGGTCGCCTTGATCACCAGGGGTGAGCCTGGCCCGATCCGTGCGGCGAGATAATGCTCGGCGAAGTAAAGTGCCGCCGCCATCACGACGGCCGATAGCACCAGCCTGGGAATGCGCTTCAGCAATGGGACGTCGCGGCCCCAATGGCCGCGCTTGATCAGCATGGCGAGGAGCATCAGCGCATTCACCCAGCCGGCAACGGCGGAGGCGACCGCAATGCCCGGCGCGCCCATCGAGGGAAACAGCGTCAGCGCGGTGGCGACGTTCACGCCGACCGAGATGGCGGCGAAGATCATCGGCGTGCGCGTGTCCTCGCGGGCGAAGTAGCCCGGCGTGAAGGCCTTGATCAGCACGAAGGCCGGCAGGCCGAGGCCGAAGATCGCCAGGATCGACGCGACGATTGGTGTTGAATGATTGGCGGCGAACGCGCCGCGTTCGTAGACCAGCCGCACGATCGGCTCCGACATCACCCAGAGCGCGGCCGCCGCCGGCAACGTCATGAACAGCGTGAACTCCACGGACCGGTTCTGCAGGTTGGCTGCCTCGACCAGGTTGCCCGATTTGAGCGCCCGCGACAGTTCCGGCAAGAGCACGATCGCAACAGCCACGCCGACGACGCCAAGCGGCAGCTGGTAGATGCGGTCGGCATACGCGAGCGACGACACGGCGCTGTTCTGCGCCGAGGCGATGGCCGTGCCGATCAGCTGGTTGATCTGGGTGATGCCGCCGGTGATCGCCGCCGGCAGCGCCAGGACCAGCAGCCGCTTGACGTTGGGCGTCATATGCGGCCGGCGGAAGCCGATCGAGATGCCGGCATTGCGCACCGCCACCCAGACGATGGCCAACTGCACAATGCCCGCCGCCAGCACGCCCCAGGACAGGCCGAAGCCGACGTCATGCGCATCCAGCCCATGGTACCATGCGTAGGCCAGCACGCTGATCAGGATGATGTTGAGGAAGGCCGGCGCGATGGCCGCGGCGAAATAGCGGCGCAGCGAATTCAGCATGCCGGCCATCATGGCGGCGAGCGACATGCAGATGAGATACGGGAACATGATCGTCGCCAGCCGGACGGTCGTCTCGAACTTGCCCGGAATGTCGGCAAAGCCCGGCGCCACGAGGTAGCGTACGATCAGCGGCATCGCGAGTTCCATCGCGATGGTCAGCGCCAGCAGCGCCGAGAACAGCACGCCGAACACTTCCTCGGAAAAGCGCTTGGCGCCGTCGGTGCCGTGCGTCTCGATCTCCTTGGCGAAGAGCGGCACGAAGGCGGCGTTGAAGGCACCCTCGGCGAACAGCCGGCGGAAGGTGTTCGGGAACTGGAAGGCGGCGTTGAAGGCGTCGGCCACCGGCCCGGTGCCAAGGGCCGCCGCCATCAGCATCTCGCGGCCGAATCCCAGCGCGCGGCTCATCAGCGTGCCGGAAGCGACGGTGGCGAATTTCTTGACTAGGCTCATGCGGGGGACGACTACCAGGGAAATTGCGTCAAATGGATGGTCACTCGGCCGCCGCCTTGGACTTGCCGCCGTTGCGTTCCGCCGCGTTGCCCTCGAGCGTGTCGATGAGCCGCTTGTGGATGGTCGCGATGCGCGTCGGGTTGTCGATCTTCTGCCCGGTGAGGTCGGTGACGTAGAAAGTGTCGATGACCTTCTCGCCGAAGGTCGTGATGTGCGCCGAGGCGATGTCGAGCGAAAGGTCCGACAGCGTCCCGGTGATCTCGGACAGCAGGCCTGGCCGGTCCAGCCCCTCAACCTCGATCACCGAGAACCGGTTGGACAGGGTGTTGCGGATCTCGGCGCGCGGCGGAATGCGGAAGGCCTTGGCGCCGCGCTTCGGCCTGGTGCGTTTCTCGATCATCTCGGGCAGCCAGCTCTTGCCGGACAGCACGTCCTCGATCAGCCGGCCGACGCGCTCCGCGCGCCGGCGCTCGTCCTCGTCGAGGTCGAATTCCCTGGAGATCAGGATTGTGTCCAGGGCGCGTCCGTCCGAAGTGGTGAAGATCTGCGCGTCGACGATGTTGCCGCCGGCCGCCGCGCAGGCGCCGGCAATCACCGAGAGCAGGCGCGGATGGTCCGGCGCCAGCACGGTGATCTCGGTCACCGCCTCGAATTCGTAGGTCTTGACCATGGTGGCAAGCTTCTTGTCCGCCGCATCCGCTTCGCGCACGAATTCGGCATGCCGCAACTGGTCCGGCAGGTCGACGGTCAAAAGGTAGTTTTCGTAGTGCTGGGCGACATAGCGCTTGCGCTCCTTGGCCGGCCAGGCGGCGAGCGCTTCGGCCAGACGTTCGCGCGCCGCTGCCGTGCGTTCGGCGCGCGACACCTCGGAGAAGCCGCCGGTCAGGAGCAGCTCGGTCTCGAAATAGAGCGTGCGCAGCAACTGGCCCTTCCAGCCGTTCCAGACGCCCGGCCCGACGCCGCGTATGTCGCAGACGGTGAGGATCAAAAGCAGCTTCAGCCGCTCGACCGACTGCACGATCGAGGCGAAGTCCTCGATCGTCTTGCGGTCGTTGAGGTCGCGCGTCTGCGCCGTCATCGACATCACGAGATGGTTCTCGACCAGCCAGGCGACGGTCTCGGTATCGGCGGCCGACAGCCCCATATGCGGGCAGATGCGCCGGGCGATCTTGGCGCCGGCCTCCGAATGGTCTTCCGGCCGGCCCTTGGCAATGTCGTGCAAGAGCACCGCGACATAGAGTGCCTCGCGGCTCTTCTTCAGGCCCGGCATCAGCGAGTGCGACAGCGGATGCACCTTCGCGCCGTCGCCGCGCTCTATCTCGGCCAGCACGCCGATACAGCGGATGAGATGCTCGTCCACCGTATAGTGGTGGTACATCGAGAACTGCATCATGGCGACGATCTTGCCGAAGTCGGGGATCAGCTTTCCAAGAAGTCCGGCCTCGTTCATGCGCCTGAGGTTCAGCTCGGCGTTGCGGTCCGAGGTCAGGATGTCGAGGAACAGCCGGTTGGCCTCCTGGTCGCGGCGCAGCGACTTGTTGACCAGGCCGAGCGAGCGGGTGAGCAGCTTCAGCGCGTCGGGATGAAACTCCAGCCCGTGCTTGTCAGCGAACCAGAAGAGCCTGAGCAGGTTGACCGGATCGCGCTCGAACACGCCGTCGTCGGCCACGTTGATGCGATGGTTGTCGACGATGAAGTCGGATGTGCCGGCAAGCTTGCGCTTGCGACGCTGGAAAGTGAGGAAGATGCGGTTGAAGCCAGGCACGTGCTTGGCCTGCTCCTCCTCAAGCGCGGCACAGAAGATGCGGGTGAGGTCCCCGACATCCTTGGCAACGAGGAAGTAGTGCTTCATGAAACGCTCGACCGCCGACAGGCCGGGATGCGTCGTATAGCCGAGACGCTCGGCGATCTCACGCTGGATGTCGAAATGCAGCCGCTCCTCCGCCTTGCCGGTGAGGAAATGCATATGGCAGCGCACTGCCCAGAGGAAATCCTCGGCCTTCTGGAACTCGCGATACTCGGCCTCGGTGAAGACGCCTTTCTCGACCAGTTCCTCGCCGGTGCGCACGCGGTAGAAGTATTTGCCGATCCAGAACAGCGTCTGCAGGTCGCGTAGGCCGCCCTTGCCGTCCTTGACGTTGGGCTCGACCAGGTAGCGGCTTTCGCCGGCCTTGGCGTGGCGCTCGTCCCGTTCGGCGAGCTTGGCCTGCACATATTCCGGCCCGGTCGTGCGCACCACTTCATGGTCGAAGCGGGTGAGCAATTCGTCGTAGAGCTTGTGTTCGCCCCACAGGAAACGCGCCTCGAGGATCGAGGTGCGGATGGTGATGTCGCTGCGCGACAGCCTCAGGCATTCCTCGATGTTGCGGGTGGCGTGGCCGACCTTCAGCCCCATGTCCCACAGCATGTAGAG
>NZ_JANINM010000088.1 GCF_024509055.1 Mesorhizobium sp.
CCCGCAAGGCCCTGGCCAACGGCATCGAGCTCGGCGGCAAGAAATACAGCGTCGAAATCCTCGACCAGGACACGCAGTCGGACCCATCCCGCGCGGGCCAATTGGCCAAGGATTTGATCAACAACAAGGCCATCGACCTGATGCTCGCCGTCTCGACGCCGGAAGTCATCAATCCGGTCGCTGACGCGTGCGAGGCGGCTGGGGTACCTTGCCTATCGACAGTCATGCCTTGGGAAGCCTGGTACTTCGGTCGCGGGGCCAAGCCGGGCCAGCCCTCGCCCTTCAAATGGACCTATCATTTCGGCTTCGGCGTCGAGGAATTCTTCAAGGCCTACATCTCGCAGTGGAACCTGATCGAGACCAACAAGAAGGTCGGCGTCATGTATCCCAACGACGCCGACGGCAACGCCATCCGCGCCCATCTGGCGCCGCTTTTGGCCAAGCAGGGTTTCACCATCGTCGATCCCGGCGCCTATGAGACCGGCACCACCGACTATTCCTCGCAGATCGCGCTGTTCAAGCAGGAGGGCGTCGAGATCTTCAACTCCTTCCCGATCCCGCCGGACTTCGCCGCCTTCTGGCGTCAGGCCGCGCAGCAGGGGCTGACAAGGCAGATCAAGATCGCCCAGGTCGCCAAGACGGGGCTGTTCCCCTCCGACATCGAAGCGCTCGGCGATCTCGGCATGAAGATTTCGAGCGCCGCCTATTGGCACAAGGCCTTCCCCTACAAGTCGCCGCTGACCGGCATTTCGGGAACCGAGCTTGCCGATGGTTACGAGGCGACGAGCGGCAAGCAGTGGACGCAGCAGCTTGGCGCCTCGATGTCGCTGCTCGATGCCGGCTTCGCAGCGCTGAAGGCGAGCGCCAACGCCAAGGACAAGGCAGCAGTCGCCAAGGCGCTGAGCACGCTCAAGACCGAAACCATGGGCGGCAAGGTCGACTTCACCAGCGGTCCTGTCCCGAACGTCTCGCCCGGCCCGATCATCGGCACGCAATGGGTGGCCGCAAAGGAAGGCAGCAAGTTCCCGTTGGACTACGTAGTCACCGAGAACGCCACCGACCCGAAGGTGCCGGTCGAGGCCAAGCTTCAGCCCTATAACGGCTGATCCGTCAGGCGTGAGGACGGCATTGTGAACGCTTCGCCCAACGGTGCGATCCTCAGCGCCGCCGGCATCCACAAGCGCTTTGGGGCGCTGGTCGTGCTGGACGACATAGACTTTGCCATGCGCGCCGAAGAGGCGGTCGGCATCGTCGGGCCGAACGGCGCCGGCAAGACGACGCTGCTCAGCGTGCTGTCCGGCGCCTACCCGCCGAGCGCGGGCATCATCGCCTTCAAGGGCGACGATGTGACCGCTCTCCCCGCCACGCAGCGCTGCCGGCTGGGCCTGGTGCGCACCCATCAGGTGCCGAAGCCCTTCGGCGGCATGACAGCCTTCGAGAATGCCTTCGTTGCTGCCTCGCACGGCGCCGGCCTCGGCCGCGACGAAGCCTATGAGGAAGCGCTAGCCTCGCTGAAACTATGCGGCATGCTGGGCGTCGCCAACCGGCGCGCCGAGACGCTGGGCCTGCTCGACCGCAAGCGGCTGGAGCTGGCGCGCGCACTGGCCGCGAAGCCAACCCTGCTTCTGCTGGATGAGATTGGCGGCGGCCTGACTGATGGCGAGGCGAGCGAGCTTGTCGAAACCATCCGTGAACTGCGCCGCCGCAAGATCGGCATCGTCTGGATCGAGCATATCGTCCATGTCCTGCTCCAGGTGGCCGAGCGGCTGATCTGCATGGACGCGGGCAAGATCATCGCCGATGGCGATCCGCAGGCGGTGATGGCCGATCCGCACGTGATCAGCGCCTATCTCGGCGGAGGCCCGAAATGAGCCTACTCTCTGTCGAGGACCTCGTCGTCCGCCATGGCCTGTTGCAAGCCGTGCGTGGCGTGAGTTTCGACATCGAGCGTGGCGAAACGCTTGCGCTGGTCGGCGCCAACGGCGCCGGCAAAACGACGCTGCTGCGTGCGATTGCCGGCGCGCATCCGGCCACCTCTGGCCGTGTGCTGTTCGACGACGTCGACCTCTCCGGCGTGCCCGCGCACGAGCGTGTCCGCAAGGGTATCGCGCTGGTGCCCGAAGGTCGGCGGCTCTTCGTGCAGATGACGGTCGAGGAGAACCTTTTGCTTGGCCGCACAGCCGGCCGTCCCGGTGACTGGAGCGTAGACAAGGTGCTCGACACCTTCCCCAATCTCAAGCCGCGTCGCCATGCCAAGGCGGGCCATCTTTCCGGCGGCGAGCAGCAGGCGACGGCAATAGGCCGCGCGCTGATGAGCAATCCGGACCTGTTGCTGCTCGACGAGGTCTCGCTCGGCCTGTCGCCGCTTGTCGTCGACCGCGTCTATGCCTCGCTGCAGGGGTTGATCAGTTCTGGTACGACGATCATCCTGGTCGAGCAAGACCTCAACCGCGCCCTTTCCTTTTCGAACAAGGTCATCTGCATGCTCGAAGGCCGGATTGCGCTGGCCGGCGACAGCAAGAGCGTGTCGCGCGACGAGGTGACGAAAGCCTATTTCGGCCTGCACCGGAAAGGCGCCGGAGGCGTGCCGGCATGAGCAACCAGATCGTCCAGGGCATCCTGCTCGGCGGTTACTACGCGCTGATCGCCTGCGGCCTCTCCTTCATGTTTTCGGTGATGCGCATCATCAACCTTGCGCATGGCAGCCTCGCGGTGATGTCGGCCTTCGCGCTGTGGCTGCTCGCCTCACGCTTCCACATCCAGCCCTTCTACGGCCTTGCCATCGTGCTGCCGCTGATGGCCGCGATCGGCTGGGCCTTGCAACGCTTCCTGCTCGAACGCAGCGCGCGTGGTGGCGCGCTGCTGCCGATCCTCACCACCTTCGGCCTCGCCATCGTCATCGACAATTTCCTATTCGAGCAGTTTGGCGCCGACACGCGCTCACTGGCGCCTTTCATCGGCAGCCTGTCCTACGATTCCTTTGAATGGCCGGGCGGCATCTATGTCGGCAAGCTGGCGGTGATCATCTTCTTCACTGCCGTCGTGCTGCTCGGCGGACTGCAGCTTTTCCTGACCCGCACCGGCCTCGGCCGCTCGATCCGCGCGACGTCGGAAGACCCCGACACGGCGGGACTGGTCGGCGTCGACGCGCGCCGCGCCAACGCCATCGCGGCGGCGATCGCCATGGTCACCGTCGGCCTCGCTGGCGCTTTCCTCGGCATGCGCGCCACCTTCGATCCCTATGCTGGCGCAACGCAGCTTCTGTTCGCCTTCGAGGCGGCGGTCATCGGCGGCGCCGGCTCGCTCTGGGGTACGCTGATCGGTGGCATCGTGCTGGCGCTGGCGCAGACACTCGGCGCGAAAGTCCACCCGCAGGGCTTCCTGATCGGCGGGCATGTCGCTTTCCTGATCGTATTGTTCATCCGGCTCTACACATCCGGCCTCGGTCTGCGCGGCCTGCTGCGCCTGCCAGCGGGGAAAGCGCCATGAGCGCCTCTCCAGTCATCGAGCGCGGCACGACCGCCTCGCGCATCGCCGGCATCGGCGTCGCGGTGATCATCGTGCTGCTTGCGATTGCGCCGCAATTCCTGTCGGTCGGCTCCGTCGACCGGATGACCGCGCTGTTCATCTATGTGATCCTCGCCGCGATGTGGAACGCGCTCGCCGGCTTCGGCGGGCTCGTCTCGGTCGGCCAGCAGGTCTTCTTCGGCCTCGGGGCCTATTTCGCCATCCGCCTCGCCAATGCCGGGCTCAATCCTTTCCTCGCGCTATTCGTCTCTGCTGTCATCGTCGGCGCCGTCTCCTGGCCGATCTCGTTCTTCATGCTTCGCTTGAAGAACGGCGAATTCGCCATCGGCATGTGGGTGATCGCGGCGCTCACTCACCTTCTCGTCAATCTCGACCGGCTGATCCAGGGCGAGACCGGAACCTCGCTGATCTCGCTCAATGTCTACGACGCATCGACCCGGCGCGTGACGATCTACTGGCTGGCGCTCGCCTCGATGACCGCACTGCTCGCCATCCTGTTCGGCCTGCTGCGCGGCAGCACGGGCGCGGCAATTCGCGCCATCCGCGACAATGAGGACGCCGCGGCTTCCGTTGGCGTGCGCGTCACTGGCACCAAGCGTCTGCTCTTCGTGCTCGCCGCCTTCGGCATCGGCGTCGCCGGTGCGTTGTGGCTGGCGACCGCCATCACCTTCCAGCCGAAAACCTACTTCAACGTGCAGTGGACCGCCTACATGATCTTCATGGTGCTGGTCGGCGGCATCGGCACCTTCGAGGGCGCCATCCTCGGCGCGCTGCTGTTCTTCCTCATCGAGACCTGGTTCGGCGGCACCGGCGTCTGGTATCTGATCGGCCTCGGCGCCACCGCGCTTGTCTTCTCGCTCTTCTTGCCGCGCGGCCTCTGGGGAACACTGGAAGAGCGCTTCGGCTGGCGCCTGTTGTCTGTCGGCTATCGCGTCAAGCTGCCGACCACCACATCGAATCCGACCAGCGAGATCGTTGCGCCGGCACAGACAAAGACACATCGGGAGAAGGCATAAGCATGCTTTTCGGCAAGACGATCCTCATCACAGGCGTCGCCTCGGGCATCGGCGCTCGTACGGCGGAACTGGCCGGTCAGCTCGGCGCCGACGTGATCGGCGTCGACCTGCGCGAGCCCGCCGCGCACCAGGGCGTCTTCGTCAAGGCCGACATCTCGTCAAAGGCCGGCGTCGATGCTCTCGTCGCGCAGCTGCCGCAGCGCATTGACGCGCTGTGCAACGTCGCCGGCCTCTCCGGCAACACCGGCGCGGCCGCGACCATCGCCGTCAACTTCTACGGCCTGCGCGCGCTTTCGGAGGCGATGGCCCCAAAACTTCGCGAAGGCGGCGCCATCGTCAACGTCGCCTCGATCGCCGGCTTCGGTTGGCGCGCCAACCTCAACCGCGCCGCCTCGATGGTGAGTGTCGAGGGTTTTCCCGATGTCGCCGGAGTGATCGCCGATCACGGGGTGAAGAATGAGGAAGGCTATCCCGTCTCGAAGGAATTGCTGCTGCTTTGGACCTTCCGTGCCGCGCACCAGGAGCTGTTCAGGAGCCGCGGCATCCGCGTCAACGCGGTCAGCCCCGGGCCGGTCGAAACGCCGATCCTGAAGCAGTTCCGCACGGTACTTGGCGACGCCAAGGTCGACAGCGATATTTCACGGGTCGGCCGCGCCGGTACCTCCGGCGACATCGCGCCGGTGGTGCTGTTCCTGTGCTCGGATGGCGCACGCTGGATCAATGGCGCCAACGTGCCTGTCGACGGCGGCCTCGAAGCATCTATAA
>NZ_JANINM010000089.1 GCF_024509055.1 Mesorhizobium sp.
GAGCGCAAAGGCGCGTGTGAACCCTTTCAGCACCCAATGGCTGTTGCGCCGCTTCTCGATCAGCCCGAAGCGCGAGAAGCGGATCAGGAATTCGCGCACGCTGGTGGTGCCGACGCCGATCTCGCGCGCCAGCTCGAGCTCGTTGATCTGCATGCCGGCTTCGGCGCCGCCGGCGAGCAGCCGGCGCATGAACGAGCGCTCGATGATCTCGGCCAGTGAATCGGTTTCCTCCTCGGGGAAGAAATCCTCGGGCTTCGGCTGCCGCAGCACCGTCTTGTTGCGCTTGTCCCAGGCAATCAGCCCGGTCTCTTCCATGCGCGAAAGTATGCTGCGCACCGTTGTGCGGCTGACCCCGAGCAGCGCGCCGAGCTCCGGCTCGGAGGGCAGGCTCTTGGTTTCGTCGAGCAGTCTCAGACACCTGTTGAAGGCGTCCTTGTAGACATTGTTGCTCTTCGACATGCCCTGCCCCGTATTCCCGGCGCCAGTCTTCCCCGGCGCTTGCTACTGCTGGCCGGAAGCGCGATATGATGGTGCTCCTAACGCAAGCATTCGAAAACGGGAATGTTTTTCGCCGGCTTGCCGAGCGGGGTAACCGCGCACCTGAGAGGTGCGAACGCCACCCCGGTGAAAAAACAATTGACGCTAAAATGTTTTTTCACGATAAAAGACATTACCTTCAAACGGGCGCTTGTCAATCCGCCCGCACTCCCAGGATTACCCAGGACAGCCGCCCGTGACAGTTGCCAATACCATCCTCCTTTCACCCGCCGACAACGTCGCGGTCGCCAATGGCCGCATCGAAATCGGCACGGCGTTGCCCGGCGGCGCGGTCGCGGTGGCGGTCATCGAGCCCGGACATAAGGTCGCGATAAAGCCGATCGCCGCCGGCGAAGCTGTGGTCAAATACGCGCAGGCGATCGGTCGCGCCACTCAGGCCATCGCGCCCGGCGAGCATGTCCATTCGCACAATCTGGTCTTCGAGAGCGGACGTCTGCCCGTGGTGCCGCCGAGCGAGGCCGAGCACGCCACCGAGGCCGACCGCAAGCGCACCTTCATGGGCTATCGCCGCCCGGACGGCCGCGCCGGCACCCGCAACTTCATCGGCATCGTCGCCAGCGTCAATTGCTCGTCGACCGTATGTCACGCCATCGCCGACGAAGCCAACCGGACGCTGTTGCCGAAATACCCCGGCATCGACGGTTTCGTGCCGATCGTCCATGGCCAGGGCTGCGGCATGAGCGCCACCGGCGACGGCATGATGGTGCTGCATCGCACTCTCGCCGGCTATGCCCGCCACCCGAATTTCGGCGGCGTGCTGATGGTGGGCCTGGGCTGCGAGGTCAACCAGCTCACCCTTTACGGACAGAAAGGCGTCGCCGCGGGCAAGCGCCACTTCAACATCCAGGAGGCCGGCGGCTCGCGCAAATCCGTCGAGAAGGCCATGGGTGTGTTGGCCGAGATCGCCGAGGAGGTCGGTCGGCTGCAGCGCGAACCGATCCCGGTGAGTGAGATCGTCGTCGGCCTGCAATGCGGCGGGTCCGACGGCATGTCGGGCATCACCGCCAATCCGGCGCTGGGCGCGGCCGTCGATATCCTTGCCGGCTGCGGCGGCATCGGCATCCTGTCCGAGACGACCGAGATCTACGGCGCCGAGCACCTGCTTGCCTACCGCGCCGCATCGCCCGAAATCGCCGCCAAGCTCGACAGCTATGTGAAGTGGTGGGAGGACCATGTCGCCAAGCATGGCGCTTCGATCGACAACAACCCCTCGCCGGGCAACAAGCGCGGCGGCTTGACCACCATTCTGGAGAAGTCGCTGGGCGCTGTCGCCAAGGGCGGCCAGACGCCGCTCAACGGCGTCTTCGGCTATGCCGAGAAGGTCTCTGGCAGCGGCCTGGTGTTCATGGATACCCCTGGCTACGACCCGGTATCGGCCACGGGACAGGTAGCGGGCGGCGCCAACGTCATCGTCTTCACCACGGGCCGCGGCTCCTGCTTCGGTTGCCGGCCGACGCCGTCGATCAAAGTGGCCACCAACTCGACCATGTATCACCAGATGGAAGAGGACATGGACGTCAATTGCGGCGTCATCGCCTCGGGCGAGAAGACCATCGCCGGCATGGGCCGCGAAATCTTCGAACTGATCATCGAGACGGCTTCCGGCCACAAGACCAAGAGCGAGGCGTTCGGCTACGGCGACAACGAGTTCGTCCCCTGGCATCTCGGCGCGACGCTCTAGATATCGTCAGGACAAGGCCGGTCGAACGGCATAGGGGAGGCTTCGATGAACAAGCGCCGGATCGGCACGACCGCGCTCGACGTCACGGAGATCAGCTTCGGCGGCGCGGCCATTGGCGGACTTTATCGCGCCTGCCCTCGGGAAGCGGCGATGGCGACGCTGGAGACCGCCTGGAACGCCGGGCTGCGTTACTTCGACACCGCGCCCTTTTACGGCTTCGGCCTTTCGGAGCGCCGCACCGGCGATTTCCTGCGCGACAAGCCGCGCTCCTCCTATGTGCTCTCGACCAAGGTCGGCCGGTTGTTCCGCCCAGTGCCGGAAGATCAGGTTCCTGACCACTCCTACATCGATCCGCTGCCCTTCGCGCTCGACTATGACTATTCGTATGACGGCATCATGCGCTCGGTCGAGTTCTCCTACGCGCGGCTCGGCCTCAACAGGATCGACATCCTGTTCGTCCACGATATCGGCGTCTACACGCATGGCGTGGAGAAGACGAAGCTGCATTTCCGCCAGCTGATGGAAGGCGGATTGAAGGCGCTCGAGGAATTGAAGTTGTCGGGCACGATCGCGGCCTACGGCCTCGGCGTCAACGAGGTCCAGATCTGCCTCGACGTGTTGAAGCGCGCACCACTGGACTGCATTCTGCTCGCCAGTCGCTACTCGCTGCTCGACCGCAGCGCCGCCGCCGAACTGCTGCCGCTCTGCCGTGAGAGGCGGACCTCGCTGATCATCGGCGGCGTCTTCAATTCGGGCATCCTGGCAACCGGCCCTGTCGAAGGCGCGCATTTCGACTATCTGCCGGCGACCACGGACATCCTCGACCGCGTTGGCGCGATGCAGGAGATTGCCCGTGAAGGCGGCTATCCGCTGGCAGCCGCGGCGTTCCAGTTTCCGCTGCATGAGCCGGTCGTCGCCTCGGTACTGACCGGCACGGCCAAGCCAGCCAATCTGACGCGCAACCTCGAACTGCTCGACGTAAAGATACCACCAGGCGAGTTTGCGAAATATGATCCCTACACGATCGTCCAGAACCTCGGCTGATTGGAGGAGTCTCGGGTTCACGATCGTGCGATTTGTCGAAGGGAATGAATATTCCATATTGACAGAACAATGGAACCATTGTTCCATAGCTGGAGGAGGAACGGAAGCACCCGAATGCTACGCGGGAGGAGCCAGCAACGCAGATCGCGCTCGCTCGGCATCACGCAAACGGCACCAAACACCGCTTGCATCGGCCAAACCGATGCCCTATCAAAATGCGGTAAATGTTTTTTATTGATAAAGTTCTGTTTGGCCCGCGCCTACCCAGATGGAGCTTCCGCAACCTTCACCGGGCGACTTTAGGGAGGAACCTAATGAAATTCGTGACCAGCCTTCTCAACCGCCGCGCCTTCGTGGCTCTGGCCGCCGCTTCGATGCTCGCCGGCGTCATGCATTCCGCGCCCGCTTCTGCCGCGGACGTGACTATCCCGATCATCGTCAAGGACACCACGTCCTTCTATTGGCAGATCGTCCTGGCCGGCGCGCGCAAGGCCGGCAAGGACCTTGGCGTCAATGTGCCGGAGCTCGGTGCCCAGGCTGAGACCGACGTCAATGGCCAGATATCGATCCTCGAAAACGCCGTCGCCAGCAACCCCGCTGCCATCGTCATCTCGCCGACCGAGTTCAAGGCGCTCGGCAAGCCGATCGACGAGGCGGCATCCAAGGTCAAGGTCATCGGCATCGATTCCGGCGCCGACTCCAAGGCCTTCACGTCCTTCCTGACCACCGACAACGTCCAGGGCGGCCGTGTCGCGGCCGACGGTCTGGCCGCTGCGATCGGCGCCGCCAATGGCGGCAAGGTCGAGGGCAAGGTTGCGCTGATCACCGCGCTGCCCGGCGCCGGCTCGCTCGAGCAGCGCGCCCAGGGCTTCAAGGAAGAACTCAAGGCGAAGTATCCCGGCCTTCAGCTTATCGCCGACAAGTATGCCGACGGCCAGGCTACCACCGGCCTCAACATCGCGACCGACTTGATCACGGCCAATCCGGATCTCAAGGGCATCTTCGCCTCGAACCTGATCATGGCACAGGGCGTCGGACAGGCCATCGCCGAGAACAAGCTCGGTGGCAAGGTGGCGCTGATCGGCTTCGACAGCGACGAGAAGCTGATCAAGTTCCTCAATGACGGCGTCATCTCCGGCCTCGTCGTCCAGGACCCGTACCGGATGGGCTATGACGGCATCAAGACCGCGCTCGCCGCCTCGAAGGGCGAGAAGGTAGAGGCCAATGTCGATACCGGCGCAAACCTGGTCACCAAGGCCAACATGAAAGAGCCGAAGATCGACGCGCTGCTCAACCCGAAGCTCAAGTAGCATTTTCGGCGCCATTTATTTCCGGGGCCTTGTCGCCCCGGAAACACCCCCGGCGAACGGGCTTGGAAATTCGCCGGCTTGCTTTAGGCTTCGCTTTCAAGATGCGCGTTCAAAGACGCATCGCTGCGTGCCCAACGGTTGAGATCAATCTGGGAGGATTGTCATGACGTCGACGGCGCAGGAACTGCATCCGCCTCCCACGCTGGAGCCCGGCAGGACGATCCTCGAGCTGAGAGGGTTGGAAAAGCGCTATCCCGGCACGCATGCGCTGAAGCCCGTCAACCTCGCCTTCAAGGCGGGCGAGATCCACGCGGTCGTCGGCGAGAACGGCGCCGGCAAGTCGACTCTCATAAAACTCCTGACCGGCGTCATGCCGCGCACCACGGGCGAGGTCATCTGGGAAGGCAGGCCCGAGGCGCTCGCCACCCCGCATGAGGCGATGGCGCTCGGCATCAATGCCGTGCACCAGGAAGTGGTGTTGTGCCGCCACCTCACCGTCGCCGCCAACATGTTTCTCGGCGAGGAAAATTCACGCTTCGGCCTCTTGCAGCAGCGCGCCATGGTCAAGGAGGCGCAGAAGATCATCGACGGCCTGGGCTTCGACCTGCCCGCGCATGTCGTGCTGGGCGACCTCACCATCGGCCAGCAGCAACTGATCGCCGCCG
>NZ_JANINM010000090.1 GCF_024509055.1 Mesorhizobium sp.
TTCGTCATTCTAGGGCGGAGCAAGGAGCGAAGCGACGCGCGCAGACCCTAGAATGACGACGCGATGGGCGTTTCAGCCAATCGTCAAGGTTATTCGGTCCGAAACCCGAGCCAACGCCAAAGCTGAGCGCACCGGGAACAATTTCATTCTCCCGGTTAACCGTTTTGCCGTTTTTTCCCCCTAAGAAGTCCCCATGAAACGCGTCATCGCCATCGCCGACCGCGCGGCCGCCGTCTCGTTGAAGCTGCTCGTCGCGCTCAACGTGCTGTTTTTCCTGTCTTTCCTCGTCGTCTTGTTGCTGGCCGGCAGGGCGCATGCCGAGGCTTCCGCCTGCGGCGGGACGGATATGCTCAGCGCGCTTGAGAAGAGCGATCCCGCCACCTTCAAGAAGGTGGAGGCCGAAGCCGATGCCGTTCCGAACAGCAAGGGCCTGCTTTGGAAGCTGGAAAAGCCGGGCCAAAGACCGTCATACCTCTTCGGCACCATGCACATGACCGACACGCGCGTCACCACGCTGACGGCCGCTGCGCAGAAAGCCTATGATGGCGCCGACACCATCGTCATCGAAACCACCGACGCCCTGGACAAGGCCAAGATGATGGCTGCCTTGGCCTCGGAGCCCGGCCTGATGATGTTCACCGACAACACCACGCTGTCCTCGCTGCTGTCGCCGCAGGACGCGGACGTTTTGAACAAGGGGCTCGACGCGCGCGGTATTCCGCACCTGACCGTCGCCAAGATGAAGCCGTGGATCCTATCGGCGATGGTCGCGCTGCCGGCCTGCGAGGTGGCGCGCCAGGCTGGCGGCGCTCCCGTGCTGGACGTCAAGCTGGCTTCGGAAGCCAAGGCATCCGGAAAGGACGTCGAGGGGCTGGAGACAGCCGCCGACCAGTTGCGAGCCATGGCTTCGCTGCCGCTCGCCTTCCATATGAAAAGCCTGGTCGAAACGATGCGGCTCGGCGACAAGGTGAACGACGTCAACGAGACGATGATCGTGCTCTACCAGCGCGGCGAGATCGGCATGTTCTGGCCGCTTTTCAAAGCCCTGCTGCCCGGCGCCGACAACGACCCGGCCGGCTACGCCGCGTTCGAAGAGACGATGATCACCAGCCGCAACAAGGTGATGGCGGAGCACGCCGGGCCCATCCTTGCCAAGGGCAATGTCTTCATCGCGGTGGGCGCCCTGCATTTGCCCGGTCCCGACGGCCTGGTCGAGGATTTCCGCAAGGCAGGGTATATTGTTACCGCTGTCGACTGAGTCGCCTGGCGGCTGACGGCCTGAAAACGCCGGTTTTTCAGCGCTTTCCGTTCCGTCCGCGTGAAACCCGTTGCGCGATCCGTGCGTTGATGGCTGTTATTTGTTACTTTCATTCCAAGGAGGACACATATTATGGCGAATCCAAACGATACCCCTCAATCGGGCGGCGGCGGCAGCGGCTGGCTGATTGCGCTTGTCGTCGTTATCCTGGCCGTCGTTGCGTATTATGTCTTTGGCAGAAGCGGCGGCGAGCATGCCCCGGCCCCTGCTGAGCCCCCTGCCGCCAGCACACCGGCGCCAGCTCCGGCGCCTGCAACACCTGCGCCGGCACCCGCGCCCGCTCCGGCTCCTGCGCCCGCGCCGGCCCCTGCTCCAGCACCGGCTCCTGCTCCAGCACCGGCGCCTGCCCCAGCCCCAGCACCTGCGCCCGCTCCGGCACCGGCCCAATAATCGGACGGCATTTCAACAGCGAACGGCCCGCCTTTCGGCGGGCCGTTTTGTTTGGGCTATCGCGACTTCGTCATCCTCGGGCTTGAGCGCAGGATGACGAAGCAGGCGCGCTCGGCGCGTCCTCTAGATATGGATCGGCTTGAAGAACGTGGCCAACGCCGCTTCCTTCACCGCTTCCGACATGGTCGGGTGCGCATGGCAGGTGCGGGCGAGGTCCTCGGACGAGCCGCCGAACTCCATCAGCACCGCCGCCTCGTGGATCATCTCGCCGGCGCCGAAGCCGACGATATGGACGCCGAGCACGCGGTCGGTGCGCTTGTCGGCCAGGATCTTCACGAAGCCGTCGGTGTGCAGCATGGCGCGCGCGCGGCCGTTGGCACTGAACGGGAACTTTCCGACCTTGTACTCGATGCCCGCCTTCTTCAGCTCTTCCTCGGTCTTGCCGACCGAAGCGATTTCGGGGCTGGTGTAGACGACGCTCGGGATGACGTCATAGTTCACATGGCCGGCCTGGCCGGCGATCGTCTCGGCCACCGCCACGCCTTCGTCCTCGGCCTTGTGGGCGAGCATCGGCCCGGCGATGACGTCGCCGATGGCGTAGATGCCGGGCACGTTGGTTCTCAGATGCGCGTCTGTCTTGACCCGGCCGCGCTCATCCATCTCGACACCCGCTTCCTTGAGGCCGAGCCCGTCGGCATAGGGGCGGCGCCCGGTGGAGACGAGCACGACATCCGCCTCGATCGTTTCGGCCGCACCGCCCTTCACCGGCTCGAATGTGACGCTGGCGCCCTTCTTGGCCTTGGCGACGCCGGTGACCTTGGCGCCGAGCTTGAATTCGAAACCCTGCTTTGAGAGCAGCCGCTGGAACTGTTTCGAGACTTCGCCGTCCATGCCGCCGAGGATGGTGTCGAGGAACTCTACGACCGTGACCTTGGCGCCAAGCCTCGCCCACACGGAGCCGAGCTCCAGCCCGATGACGCCGCCGCCGACCACCACGAGGTGGGCCGGCACCTTGGCCAGCGAAAGCGCGCCGGTCGAGGACACGATCACCTTCTCGTCGAAGTCGACCTTGACGCCCGGAATGCCGGCGACGTCGGAGCCGGTGGCGATGACGATGTTCTTCGTCTCGATCTCCTCGACCTTGCCGTCCTCGCCGGTCACCGAAACCTTGCCCGCGCCGACCACCTTGCCGGTGCCGCGGAAGCTGTCGATCTTGTTCTTCTTGAACAGGAAGGCGACGCCGTTGACGTTGGAGGCGACCGTCGCGTCCTTGTGCGCCATCATCTTCTTCAGGTTGAGCTTGGGCGCGCCAACCTCGACGCCGAGCGTATCGAAGGCGTGGCCGGCTTCGGCGAACATCTCGGAGGCGTAGAGCAGCGCCTTCGACGGGATGCAGCCGATGTTGAGGCAGGTGCCGCCGAAGGTCGGGTTCTTCTCGATCACCGCCGTCTTCAGGCCGAGCTGCGCCGCCTTGATGGCGCAGACATAGCCGCCCGGGCCCGATCCGATGATTACGACGTCATAAGCCATGGAATTTTCCTCTTTCGCGGCCTCTTAGCGGCCGCCGCTCACATTCAGGATCGCGCCCGTTATATAGGAAGCCGCGTCCGACAGAAGGTAGAGAACCGCGCCGGCAACTTCGTCGGCGGTGCCCGCCCGCTTCATAGGCAGCATGTCCTGCAGCCGCGCCACGCGATCCGGCTGACCGCCGGAGGCATGGATATCGGTGTCGGTGATGCCGGGGCTGACCGCGTTGACGCGCACACCCTCCGTCGCGACTTCACGCGCGAGCCCGATGGTCATGGTGTCGATCGCGCCCTTGGAGGCGGCGTAGTCGACATATTCGCCGGGCGAACCGAGCCTTGCGGCAGCTGACGAAATGTTGACGATCGCGCCGCCCTTGCCGCCGTGGCGGGTCGACATGCGCCTGACTGCCTCGCGGGCGCAGAGGAAGGAGCCGACCACGTTGACGCGCATCATGCGCTCGAGCCGATCGGCGCTCATCTCGTCGACGCGCGCCTTGACGTCGACGATGCCGGCATTGTTGACGAAAGCGTCGAGCCCACCGAAAGCACGGTCAACCGCTTCGAACATCGCCATCACATCGGCCTCGTCGGCGACGTCGCCCTTGACCGCGAAGGCATCGCCGCCCATTGCCTTGAGTTCGGCAACCAGCGCATCGGCTGCTGCCTTGTTGGAGACGTAGTTGACCGCGATGCGATAACCCGCCTGGCTAGCCTGCCGGCAGATGGCGGCGCCGATGCCGCGACTGCCGCCGGTGACCAGCAATGTCCTCTTCTCGGCACTCATTCCTGGCAGCCCTTCAGCACGAAGACGTCCCATGGCACTTTGGAGAAGCCGCTGCCGCCCGAAGAGCCTTGGTCAGCGTGCGCGGCCGACATTTCGAGAGACGGCCCGAGATCCGGGAAGATCAGGCTCTTCGGCGCATCGGCGCCTTCGGCCGGCAGCAGCCCGATGCTGCCCTTCTCATCCGCGCTGTAGATGATGCCTTCCCAGACCGTGCAGGCGGCAAGTTCCTCGCCGGTGGCGTCGCCGCCCGGGCATTTGTACATCAGTGAGCCATGTGGCCGTGCCGCGCCGCCCTCGGTCCACATCGCGATGCCGTCGAGCACGACATTGTTGTCGAGGATCATCCGGAAAGTATTGGTGGTCGTCGCCGAGGTGCCGGTCGGCGTAAAGTCGACCTCGGCGCCGCTCTGCGCCTCGCCGTAGACGGCAAGCTGGATCGGGCAGGCGGCATGGGCGTCAGCCGAGACGAAAACTATGCTCGCTGCAAGCAGAACCGACCCGGCGACGCCACGAAAACGAGCTCTCATTCACCGCTCCGGCCGCGAGCCGCCATCTGGCCACCCTCAGAGATCGAGCACCAGCCGCTCCGGATCCTCCAGGCTTTCCTTGACCCGCACGAGGAAGGTCACCGCTTCCTTGCCGTCGACGATGCGGTGGTCGTACGAGAGCGCGAGATACATCATCGGGCGGATCACGATCTGACCGCCGACCACCATGGGCCGCTCCTGGATCTTGTGCATGCCGAGGATGCCGGACTGCGGCGCGTTCAGGATCGGCGTCGACATCAGCGAGCCATAGACGCCGCCGTTCGAGATGGTGAAGGTGCCGCCCTGCATGTCCGCCACGGAGAGCTTTCCGTCGCGCGCGGCAAGACCGAGCCGGCCGATCTCCTTCTCGATCTCGGCGATGGACATCTGGTCGGCGTCGCGCACCACCGGAACCACCAGGCCCTTGTCGGTGCCGACGGCGACGCCGACATGGGCGAAGTTCTTGTAGATGATGTCGGTGCCGTCGATCTCGGCATTGACCGCCGGGATCTCCTTCAGCGCATGCGTCACCGCCTTGGTGAAGAAGCCCATGAAGCCGAGCTTCACGCCATGCTTCTTCTCGAAGACGTCCTTGTACTTGGACCGCAGCGCCATCACCGCGCTCATGTCCACCTCGTTGAAGGTGGTGAGCATGGC
>NZ_JANINM010000091.1 GCF_024509055.1 Mesorhizobium sp.
GGCACCTGTTGCGCCAGTCGCACCTGTGTCGCCCGTAGCTCCGGTGGCGCCGGTTGCTCCAGTCGAACCGGCGGCTCCGGTATCGCCAGTGGCCCCGGTAGCGCCAGTCGCGCCCGTAGCGCCGGTTGCGCCCGTGGCGCCGGTCGAGCCGGTGGCGCCCGTATCGCCGGTCGCGCCGGTTGCACCCGTAGCGCCAGTATCGCCTGTGGCTCCGGTCGCACCAGTTGCTCCAGTCGCACCCGTATCGCCAGTTGCGCCGGTAGCGCCGGTCGAGCCAGTGGCACCAGTCGCGCCGGTTGCACCAGTGGCACCCGTATCGCCAGTCGCTCCGGTGGCACCTGTTGCGCCAGTCGCACCTGTGTCGCCCGTTGCGCCAGTCGCTCCGGTATCGCCAGTGGCACCGGTAGCGCCAGTTGCGCCTGTGGCACCGGTTGCTCCAGTTGCGCCCGTATCGCCGGTAGCTCCGGTGGCGCCAGTGTCACCAGTTGCGCCGGTCGCACCAGTCGCGCCTGTGGCCCCGGTCGCCCCGGTATCGCCTGTGGCCCCGGTCGCACCAGTTGCTCCAGTCGCGCCCGTATCGCCAGTTGCGCCGGTCGAGCCAGTGGCACCAGTCGCGCCGGTTGGTCCAGTGGCACCCGTATCGCCCGTCGCGCCGGTTGCACCAGTTGCTCCCGTTGCGCCAGTCGCTCCGGTATCGCCAGTAGCGCCGGTTGCGCCCGTAGCCCCCGTATCACCAGTTGCGCCGGTCGCACCTGTAGCGCCAGTCGCACCCGTGGCGCCGGTCGAGCCTGTGGCACCGGTATCGCCGGTAGCTCCGGTGGCGCCAGTTGCACCCGTGGCGCCAGTATCGCCTGTGGCTCCGGTCGCGCCAGTGGCTCCCGTGGCTCCGGTTGCGCCGGTATCGCCTGTTGCACCCGTGGAGCCTGTTGCACCAGTCGCTCCGGTATCGCCCGTAGCGCCGGTGGCACCCGTTGCGCCCGTCGCTCCGGTCGCACCCGTATCGCCCGTTGCGCCGGTTGCACCAGTGGCTCCCGTCGCGCCCGTAGCACCCGTGTCGCCGGTGGCGCCAGTGTCACCAGTTGCGCCAGTCGCGCCCGTTGCACCGGTGGCACCCGTATCGCCGGTAGGTCCGGTGGCCCCCGTGGCTCCGGTTGCGCCAGTGTCACCAGTTGCGCCAGTGGCGCCAGTCGCGCCTGTGGCTCCGGTCGCCCCGGTATCGCCAGTGGCTCCGGTAGCACCCATAGCGCCGGTATCGCCTGTGGCTCCGGTCGCGCCAGTGGTACCCGTTGCGCCAGTCGCTCCGGTTGCTCCTGTCGCCCCGGTATCGCCAGTTGCTCCAGTTGCACCCGTGGCACCGGTTGCGCCCGTCGCACCGGTCGAACCCGTCACGCCTTGCGCGCCTGTGGCTCCGGTCGCACCTGTAGCGCCGGTGGAACCCGTCACGCCCTGCGCGCCCGTGGCACCGGTTGCGCCCGTCGCACCGGTCGAACCCGTGCCGCCCTGCGCACCTGTGGCGCCAGTCGCGCCTGTTGCACCGGTCGAACCCGTCACACCTTGCGCACCCGTAGCGCCGGTTGCGCCCGTGGCGCCGGTCGAACCCGTCGCGCCCTGCGCGCCTGTGGCACCGGTTGCGCCAGTCGCGCCGGTCGAACCCGTTACGCCCTGCGCGCCTGTGGCACCGGTTGCGCCAGTCGAACCCGTTACGCCCTGGGCACCTGTGGCGCCTGTCGCGCCCGTGGCGCCGGTCGAACCCGTCACGCCTTGGGCACCCGTGGCGCCGGTTGCGCCCGTGGCGCCGGTCGAACCCGTCACGCCCTGCGCGCCTGTGGCGCCAGTTGCACCTGTGGCACCCGTAGCGCCTTCCGCACCTGTAGCTCCGGTAGCGCCCGTTGCTCCGGTAGCCCCAGTCGGGCCAGTCGGGCCGGCAGCAGTCAAGTCAGTCACGGTCCAAGTAGTAGAGCTGACCGCAGCACCAACGGCCCAAGTTGCGCTACTTCCGCCGTTATAAGTGCCAGAATTCACAGTAACAGTAGCAGACGACGTAAGATAGACAGGAACGACCATCGTTCCGCCGTTCACGCTACCCGAAGGAATAGTAAAAGATCCGACAACAATCGTATTTCCTCCAACAACTGCGGTAAGAAAATAGACGCCGGCTGTCGGGCTGCTAGGGAACGCAATTTCGATGAAACTGAGCCCCGCTGGCGCAGCGACACTATTATTTAGGACGCCACCGTAGGCCGCGATGCCTGCCACCGTCAGTGGAGGTGATATAACTGCGTGACCTGGCAGCACTCCCAACTGCCAGCTTCCACCCCGTGCAGCGGCACCAATTAAACCCGCCGCCGCCGCAATGGGCGCACCGGTCGCATCCGACAGAGCCGCGACAAACGCACGCCCGCGAGCGCCTTCGCCCGCGTTGCAGGCCCACAGCAACAGATCGCCGTCCGGCCCAAGTGCATCGCCGATAGCTCTGAGCTCATCCGAGTGCTTGTCGACGTTGGCAATTGAGAGTGCTCCGCCGGTGAAATTGAGTTCGCCCGAGCGACCGTGGACGACAATGTGGACAGCATCGAGGTTCGCTTGGCCGCGCAGGGCGCGCGCGATCTCTTGCGAGGCCGGCATCGTACCGCTGAGAAGCACTGGCAGAACGTTTGACCGTAGCCCCCCAACAAACTCCGGGATGTCGGCGACTGATGGGTCGATGAAGGCGATTTCGCGGCCGGTTATCATCTTACGCCCCCCGATCAGACTGGCGGGGGGTGACTTCGACTGGATTGTTGAGGGACGCCGTTATCGCAGCATTGAAATCGCTGACCGACCATGATCCGGCGTTGTTGCCAGCCGGATGCCACGTGCCATTGTAGACGGCGATGGTGTTCGGGCCGGGGCTGCGTGGACCCACGGCATAGCGCCCCGCAGGGAGAGCTTCGGAGATCGCGAACGTGCCTCCAAAGTTTGCCGGCACGATGAACTGTCCGATGACATTCAGCGTGCCGCCGTCGTTCAGGACGACGAAGTAGGTGCCAGCCGCGGTGCCTGCTGGCCATCTGCCGAAAATGGTCAGCCGTTCGCCTTTGCCGGTCGAGATCAACGGCACTGCCAGCACTGCTGCGTAGTTCACCATGCCTACCTCCCCAAGCGGAGGCCGCGCCGCGGCCCTCCTTGTCTGCAAGTTCAGTTTCCAGACGCGGCCCTGCTCGGTCGAGCCAACCAGACCGGTCGCCGCAGCGACTGGCGCGCCGGTCACGTCCGACAGGGCATCGATGAAATTCGTTCCGACGACACCGGCGCCGGCGTTGCAGCTCCACAGGAGCAAGCCACCGGACTCGGCCAGGGCCGCGCCGATCGAAGCGAGTTCGGCCGCATCCCGCTCCAGCGTGTCGGCCGACCATTCGCCGGCGGCGAAACTCACGCGCCCGGGCGCGCCATGCGCGATGACGTGCAGGGCATCGAGGCCGTCGCGGCCTTCGAGCGCTCGCGCGATTTGCCGGGAAGGCCGCATCTCGCGGTTGAGGACGATCGCCTCGACTTCCGGCCTGAGGTTGCACAGGACCGTGCCAAGATCGGGTATGGAGGGATCGACGAAAGCGAGCTCCGAGGCGCCTGACCAGAAAGGGCCGGGTCGCAGCGCATGGCCCACGGAATCGGTCGGAATGTGGATCGGGGGGTTGCTGGAACCAGCACCAAGCCCGACCGGCGACACACGCGATTTCACTCGACCCATAACGCACCCCAGCAGCAACAGCGCCGATCGCTCGGCGTTGAACACAAGGGAAATCCGGATCAGGAATTGTCCGCCTCTCGCAGGCGGACAAACGTCATGCGGACCTGGAGTGCACGCTTGCCAGCATGCCCCGTCTTATTCGTCCGCCATATGGGCTACGCCCCCCAGCTCCTGCTCCCCAACCCTCTAGGGATCGACAGCCCGCCAGCCGTCTCGCCCCAGCGCTCCCCAATTACTAAGAATTAGTAAACTCGAAAATTAGCAACTTGTAAATGTATAAAGGTTGCAAAGGCTACCCTTGGTTAATCCGGCACGACGCAGTGACCGACGAACCAGGGCGCCCAGCCCGCGAGGCAGGTCTGAGATCCGCCTTCCAGTGCGGCGTCTCGATCGCAAACGAGAAGCGGGCCTGGCGTTTCCGCCCGGCCCGCGTCCGTTCTCACCTTCCGGCGGCGGCCCTATTCAGGCCGTGCTCAATCATGCGGCTTGAGGATGTTCTTCAAGCCATTCTTGAGCGTGTCGTCGGTCTGGCCGTATCCGGCGCCCTGCTTGCCCTTGTCCGAATTAAGATCGGACGTCGCGCCGGACGGCTGGTTCTGGTTCTGACCGAAGCCCTTGACCGAATTCAGGACGTTCAAGAGATCCGTCGTCGTCGAGCCAACCACCTGATTGATGAGTTGGCCGAACGAGCTCTTGCCATTACCGCCGCCAGAGCCTGACTGCAGGAACTGCGTCGTGTCCTTGAGCCCCAGGGTGCTGGAAGTCACCACGGCGCTTTGGCCGCCGTTTCCTTTGCCCTGACCGCCGGCGGAGTTGCCCTGTCCCTGGTGGACGCCGTTGTCGCCATTGTTATGGCCGCCGGAGTTACCGGGTGGTGGCTGTTGACCGTTGCCGTGGCCATTGTTGGCATCGCTACCATGATCACCAGTCTCGCCTCCGGAGCCGGTCGGTCCGGTAGATCCGGTCGGACCGGGCGAGCCCGTTGCACCGGTCGAGCCGGTAGCACCTGTTGGCCCAGTCGCCCCGGTCGAACCGGTGGCACCGGTAGAACCAGTTGCCCCGGTTGCACCCGTCGCGCCGGTATCACCAGTTGCGCCCGTCGCTCCGGTCGCACCCGTGGCGCCGGTATCTCCGGTCGCGCCTGTTGCTCCAGTTGCGCCTGTCGCACCTGTGGCTCCAGTGTCGCCCGTCGCGCCTGTTGCTCCGGTCGCTCCAGTTGCACCCGTGGCGCCGGTATCGCCGGTCGCACCAGTTGCGCCTGTCGCACCTGTGGCTCCAGTATCGCCCGTCGCGCCTGTTGCTCCGGTCGCTCCAGTATCGCCCGTGGCGCCTGTTGCTCCAGTTGCGCCTGTCGCACCTGTTGCTCCAGTGTCGCCCGTCGCGCCTGTGGCTCCAGTGTCGCCCGTCGCGCCTGTTGCTCCGGTCGCTCCAGTTGCACCCGTGGCGCCGGTGTCACCGGTCG
>NZ_JANINM010000092.1 GCF_024509055.1 Mesorhizobium sp.
CGAAATCTGACGTGATCACCTAACGGTTTGAGATAAAAGGTGAAATGTCAGCCTTGCGGCAAAATAATGGCAGTTGCCTCGCTCTGCCACATTTTTAATCACCAGGCGCTTGCTTAGCCGGCCCTAAAAGACCGCAAAGGGCAGCCGCCGGGTTCTCGGGCCAAGTAAAGAATGAAGTTAGCCGCGCATCCCGGAGGATGCGCGGCTTCTAAATCAAGCCATTGATTTTACGCAGGTATTTTGACGACGACCTCGGTCTTCTCGCCGGCTTTCGGCTCAAAGGACGCCGTTTTTGTCTTCGCGCCGTTGACTTCGAGCGAGATCGACTTGGTCTTTTTGTCGCGGACGACCCGAACCTTGATCTCGGCGTCGAACATCTTGAGCGTGGCGGCATAGCCATCCCAGTGGCTGGGCAGCTTCGGCCTGAACGTGATCTGCTTGCCGCGCCGCTCGATGCCGAGGATGCCTTCCACCGCAGCGCGGTAAAGCCAGCCGGCCGAGCCGGTGTACCAGGTCCAGCCGCCGCGACCGCCCTTGCCCTCGCCCGAATAGATATCGGCCGCCACCACATAGGGCTCGACACGGTAATGCTCGGCCGCCGCCTCGTCGGAAGCGTGGTTGACCGGGTTCAGCATCGAGAAGCAGCGATAGGCCTCGTCGGTATTGCCCATCTCGGCAAGCGCGATGACGAACCATGTCGCGGCATGGGTGTACTGGCCGCCATTCTCGCGCACGCCCGGCGGATAGGCCTTGATGTAGCCTGGGTCCTTTTCGGTCTTGGAGAAGGGCGGCGTGAACAGCTTGATGATCTTGAGCTCGTCGTCGACCAGCATGTTCGTCGCCTGCTGCATCGCCGTGGTCGATCGCGCCGGATCGCCCTCGCCCGAAAGCACGCTCCACGACTGGGCGATGGAGTCGATCTTGCACTCGTCGGAGGTGTGCGATCCCAGAGGCGTGCCGTCGTCGAAGCTGCCGCGCCGGTACCATTGGCCGTCCCAGGCGGTGCTTTCCAGCGCCCGCTTGAGCACATCGGCGTGCTTGGTCCAGGCTTGCGCCCGCTTGGCGTCGCTTTGCCCCCTGGCGATGGGGGCAAAGTCGCCCAGCGTCTTCAAGAGGAACCAGCCCAGCCAGACGCTCTCGCCCTTGCCGCCCTCGCCGACGCGGTTCATGCCGTCGTTCCAGTCGCCGCCGAGCATCAGCGGCAGGCCGGCCGGACTGCTGCGCTTGACCGCGAGGTCGAGCGCCCGCGCGCAATGGTCGTAGAGCGAAGCGGTGGTCTTGGTGATTTCTGGCGTGAAGAAGGCGTCATGCTCGCCCTCGCCGAGCTGCTGCCCGTCGACGAAGGGCAGCTGCTCCTTGAGGATCGCGGCATCGCCGGTCACCTCGATGTAGCGGGCCGTAGCATGCGCCAGCCACACGACGTCGTCCGAGATCATGGTGCGCACGCCGGCGTCGGTGCGCGGCAGCCACCAGTGCTGCACATCGCCCTCCGGGAACTGCCGGCGCGCGGCGTTGAGGATCTGGTCCCGCGCCAGCTTCGGATCGTGCGCCAGGAGCGCCAGAGTATCCTGCAGTTGGTCGCGGAAGCCAAAGGCGCCGCTCGCCTGGTAGAAGGCCGAGCGCGCGCGGATGCGGCAGGCGACCGCCTGATAGGGCAGCCAGTGATTGACCATGGCATCGAGCCCCTCGTCGGGGGTCTCGACTTGGATGGTATCCAGGAAGCCGCGCCAGGCGTGCTCGTTGTCGGTCAGCCGCTGGTCGAAGTCCTTGCGGCGATGGGTCTGCACCAGCGCGCTCGCCTCGGCGGGATTGGCCGCGTCGCCAAGCAGCCAGAACAAGGTCACGTCGCCGCCGGCCGGGATGTCGACATCGCTGGCGATCGCCGCGCAGGGATCGTCGCCGGCCTCGATGCGGCCGGACAGGCCCAGTCCACCGAGCACCGCCTGCGGATATTCCGTCGTGCCGTGCCGGCCGAGGAATTCGCTGCGATCGGCCGTCACCGAATGCGCCTCGCCCCCGGCGGCAAGGAAAGCCACCCGGTCGCCGAAGTCGAGCCCGTAAGGGTTCTGCGCCAAAAGCGCGCCTGTGGCCGCGTCACGCGTCGGCACGATGGTGGCGGCCGTGCGCGAGCGATGGCCGCCCAGCACCCATTCGGCATAGGCATAGACGCGCAGCCTTGCCGGCGCCGAACCGGTGTTCTGGATGCGCAGTCGGGTGATCTTCACCGGATCGGCCGCATCGACCACCTGCGTCAGGTCCATCGCCAACGGTCCGCGCTTCGAACGGAAGGTCGAGAAACCCTGGCCGTGCCAGGTCTCGTAGGTCATCGAAGCGTCGCGCACCGTCGCGGCCATGGGCGAGAACGCCTTGCCGCTGTTGTGGTCGAAAATATAGAAGCCCTCGCCCGGCCGGTTCGACACCGGATCGTTCGACCAGGGCGTCAGCTGATAGTCGCGGCTGTTGCGGCTCCAGGTGAAGCCGGCGCCTTCTGCCGAGACATGGAAGCCGAACGAGGCGTTGGAGATGACATTGATCCAGGGCTGCGGCGTCGTGCGACGGCCGGTCAGCCGCGTCACATAGTGGCGGCCGTCGCCGTCGAAACCGCCAAAGCCATTCCAGAGGCTGAGGCCGCTGCCGTCGGCGGCGATATCGGCCGAACCCTGGCTTGCCGGCACAGGCACCGGCAATGGCGCGGAAGGCTCCCTTGGCGTGCCGCCTTCGGCCTGCAGCAGGGCGTCGCGTGCCTGAAGCGCCGCCGTATCGGCCCGTTCGAGCTGGTCGAAGATGGTGCCGTTGCGGGTGTGCAGCACGACGCGCGCGACCGAGAGCAAGGTCTTGTAGGTCGGCTCGTCCATCAGGTCGCGGCGCACGGCGAAGATGTGCTGGCGCGGGCCGAGCTCGCGGCCGCGCAGGCGGCTGTTCTCGCACAGGGTTTCCACGGCGCGCTGCAGGTCCTGCACATAGGAAGACGCCTGCTCGTTGACGACGACGAAGTCGATCATCATGCCGCGGGCGCGCATATATTCCTGGAAGCGCAGCGCCTGGGCGACGATCTCGAGATCGGCGACGTCGCCGATGCGCACGAGGAAGATCGGGAAATCGCCGGAGATGCTGGTCGGCCACAGGCTCGACTGGCGGCCGAGGCCCTGCGCGATCGAGTCCGCCGGCAAGCGCAGGAACGGATCGGGATAGATCAGGTAGCGCGCCAGCTTCTGCACGTTGGCGGCGTCGGTGAGACTGAGGCCGAGATGGCGCGTCTGCACCTGGCTGCGCGTCCAGGCGAGCATGGCCTGGCGGGCGAAGCTCTCCTGATGGTCGAGCCGGCCCATCGCCTCGTCGAGCTCGGCGCGATCGGCGCCGACAACGGTCCAGAAGGTCAGCGATATCTTCTTGTTGGCGGGAACGCGAACCTGGCGGCGAAGCGCCGCGACCGGGTCGAGCGTGAAGCCGTGATTGCCGCTGAGCCTGGCGCCCGGATCGAAAGCCGCCGCGTCGGCGATGGTGCGGCCGCGGCCGATGAAGGCGCGTCGGTCGGTCTCGGCCTCGGCGTCGCGAGACGGGCCCGACGGATCGGTGACGAAATGCACCATGGTGAGGTCGGGGTCGTTCTTGTCGCGCTTGCGCCGGGTGGCGAAGATCGCGCCATTGTTGGCGGCGATCTCGGTGTCGACGAACATCTTCGAGAAAAGCGGATGCGCGTTGTCGTTCGCTTCCGAGCCGAGCACCAGCTCGGCAAAGGAAGTCACCTCGATGTGCCGGTCGGTTGAACCGTCATTATAGAGGGTGATGCGGCGGCCCTCGCCATTGCCTTCCGAAATGACGATGCATTCGACTTCCGAACGCAGCGAACCGACCGATTTGGTGAAGCTCGCCTTGTCGTCGGCAAACAATGTCTGGACGCGCTCGCCGTCGGCGCGCTTCGGCTCGGCGGTCGCCGACCACCAGTCGCCGCTCGCGGTGTCGCGCAGGAAGATGTAGGAGCCGAGGCGATCCTCGCACGGGTCGGGCTGCCAGCGGGTGACGGCAAGCTCGCCGAAGCGGCTGTAGCCGGAGCCGGTGGCCGTGACCATGACCGAGTAGCGGCCATTGGACATGACGTTGGTCGCGCGCAGCGCCTTGATCGGATCGAGGATGACGCGGCTGTCCGGGCTCTCGGTCTCGGTCTCGTCCTTGGCGCGCTCGTCGGCCTCTGTCCTGACGGTTGCGGTCGGGATGTCGCGCGGCGCCTTCTCCTGGAGCAGAAGCTCGGCCGACTCGATCACCGGGTCGCTGTGGAAGCGCTCGCGCAGCCGGCCCTCGAAGATGGCGTCGGCGACGGCGGCGATCGACATGCCGGAATGGTGTGCCATGTAGTTCAGCACGACAGCGTGGTCGGTGCCTTCGGGAACGCGCTGCGGCGTGAAATCGACCGCATCGTGGAAGCCGTGACGGCCGAGCGCGCCGATCGAGCGCAAGCGCTTGAGGTTCTGCACCGCCTCGCGCGGATTGAACTGCGCGGCGAGGATCGTGGCGTAAGGCGCGATCACGGTGTTTTGCCCGAGACCGCGCTTCAGGCCGAGGCCCGGCACGCCGAAATTGGTGTACTGGTAGGTGAGTTCGCGGTCACGGGCGTTGTAGGCCGATTCCGAAATGCCCCACGGCACATTCTTCGAGCGCGCATACTGGATCTGGCGCTTGATGATGAGCTTGCTGGTCTGGTTGAGGATCGAGCCTTGCGGCTCCTTCATCACCAGTGGCGGCATCAGGTACTCGAACATCGAGCCCGACCAGGACATCAAGGCGCCCTGGAAGCCGATCTCGACGATAGGCCGGCCGAGGCGGAACCAGTGCTCGGTAGGCAGGTCGCCCTTGGCGATGGCGAACAGGCTGGTGAGCCGCGCCTCGGAGGCGAGCAGGTCGTAGCAGGCCTCGTCGAGCTGGCGATCCTCCACCCGGTAGCCGATCGACAAGAGCTTGCGCTCCTGCCGCATCAGGAAGGAGAAATCCATCTCGAAGGCGAACCGGCGGCAGCGCTCGCGCATCGCCAGCAGCTTGGCGCGCAGGGCCGAGACCGCGCTTTCGTCATTGTGCGAGTCGTGCACATGCGCCTCGCAAGTCGCCTCCAGCCGCGCCGCCCAGTCGGCGATGACATCGCTCTTCGGCGACGCCGCCTCGGTATGGATGGCGGT
>NZ_JANINM010000093.1 GCF_024509055.1 Mesorhizobium sp.
CCGTGGTACGCGAGGACTACACCATCTGCGCCGATACGCATCGCAACTATGCCGCAGGGGCCTATAGCTCCGGCCCGCTCTCGGGGCGGCATGAGCGGGGAGTGCAGTATTTCCAGGAACGGGTCGCCGCGGCACTGGGGCTGTGATAGCCCCTGGAGTCTTTGAACGTCGCGGCAATCGGAGCTCGCTCAATGCGGAGAGCAGATCGGCGAACGCGGCTTCAAGGAAGCCGGCGCCAACTTTGCTCGGCTCCAGGCAAGTGCGGACATGATACTCGCGCCGTGCTAGTCTCGGCCGCTACACATCCGGAAATGCCGTTTTCCTGAATTGCCCTCAGTGGAAGGGAGATCCGATTGTGCTCACTCTGTCCGAATCCGATATTGCGAAGGTCTTGAGTTATGAGTTGCTCATACCTGCGATGGAAAAGGCTCTGTTAGCCTTTTCAACCGGACGCGTCATTCAGCCCGTGCGTAACGTGCTCACCATCGAGGAAGGGAAGCGGTTCCTCGGCGTCATGCCTGCAGCGGCTGAGGAGGGAATGGGCGCGAAGCTGGTGTGTTTCTTTCCAAAGAACGCCGGCACGACGGTGCCCACACATCAGGCGATGATTATGTTGTTTGAGCCGGCATCAGGAACGCCTTTGGCAGTCTTGGACGGGCGGCTCATTACGGAAATGCGAACCGCGGCTGTTTCGGCAGCGGTGACGAAGTATCTTGCCCCCGAGAACAGCAAAGTCCTGGCGCTGCTTGGGAGTGGGGTTCAATCGCATGCCCACCTTGAGGCTCTTCGGCACGTCTGCAAATTTGAAGAAGTGAGAGTATGGAGCCGCACAACGGATCATGCGCGGCGCTTCGCCGAAATGCATCAAGCAAAGGCGATGGATCTTGAATCTGCCGTGCGAGGCGCGGATGTCCTGGTCACCGCAACGAATGCCATAGAGCCCTTCCTGAAGGGCGAATGGCTAAAGCAAGGCGCACACGTCAACGCGGTCGGGTCCCCCCGCCCAACCTGGAGAGAACTCGACGACGCAGCCATGCGTAACACGTTAGTCGTGGATTCGCGCGAAGCCGTATTCAAGGAGTCGGGCGATGTAATACTGTCCGGGGCCACAATCTTTGCGGAAGCGGGCGAGCTCTTTTCAGGCTCAAAAGGACTGGAACGGTCGTCAACGACCATTTTCAAATCGGTCGGAATCGCCGTCGAAGACATCGCGACGGCGCGACTGGTTTACGATCTCGTTGAGTGCAGTTCGACTCGACCGACGGCGGCCCATGCGGAAATCGCATAGGCCCGAACGTCCAGCATGAAGGCGCAAAGCCGCAAGCAAAGTCGGATCTCCCGGCTCGCGCCGCCAACCGGCATGTCAGCCAAATCACCAGCTGCAGCATGTCCTCGTCGGTCGTGCCAGGATGGGCGGCGATGAAATACGAAATGAGATAGTATTTCTTGCCGGCTTCCTTGGCGGCTGCGTCGAACATCTCCTTGAAGCGGTCATAGGTGCCGATGCCGGGCTTCATCATCTAGTCGAGCGGCCCGCGTCGTCGCCTGCGACGACGTGGAGGGCCGCCGAAGGCGCGGCGCCGAGCGCTTCCGGCGGGCAGGGCTGCACAATATCGAAACCCGGCTTCTGGCCAGCGAGACCGATAAGTGGGTCAAGCGCCACAAGGGTGGTTTCGATCGCGTGCTGGTGGACGCCCCATGCAGCGGCACCGGCACATGGCGGCGCAATCCCGATGCTCGCTGGCGCGCGACGGAAGAACAGGGGCTGGACAATCTGGTGCCGCTGCAGGCCCGGATCCTGACGAGCGCGGCGCGTCTGGTGAAGCCGGGCGGCCGGCTTGTCTACGCGACATGCTCCTTGTTGCCGTAGGAGAACGAGGAACAGGTCGCCGCTTTCCTCGCCGCGCATCCCGCTTTTCGTGCCGTGCCGCTGCGCGAGGCCGCGCCACAACTGACGAATTCAGCCCATCCCGACTATCTATCACTGACGCCCGCGCGCAACGACACCGACGGCTTCTTTGCCGCTGTCATGCAACGGGAGGCGCCGCCACCAGGCTAGGGCTGAAACAGGACAATAGCGGTGTGGCTGGTGAAACGGCGGCTGATATTCAAGAACTGGAGGCCGCTGGGGGGCCATTCACACAGCCATTCGCGATCCATTTTTGAATGGCCCGAATGGGGCCGCAAACGGAAAGTCCGCTCCCGAGGCAAGCCAGATCGTAAGTGAACTTGTCCTCCGACCAAAATCGGCGCTGCAGTACGGCGCAGCTGTCGTCCTGCCACTATCCACCACGACACAACCTCATTGTGTCGCGGGTCCAACCCAGCGATTGTTCTCCATGACAATACGACAGTCAGTGATCTTCGCTTTTTCACACCGAGAAATCGCTGCAGCGCGGCCCGCCACAAAATCCATCGTGCCGTCATACATGTAAAAGGCTCGCCTCGTGCTTGGCGAGAAAGACATTATTTTCGATACTGGCGCAGATAAGTACTGCTGCGCGAAACGGAGCCATCTACTTCCGATATTAAGACGCTTTTGTATATTTGACGCGTCGTCGTAACTCCAAGTCGGCAGGTGATTATACTGAAGGAAGTAATCTAATTTATCGAGCCACTGCACCCCTCCTCCAAGAAAAAGGCCATGGCCTTCCTTCTGAAAGGGATCGATTTCCTTCAGCGACAAGTTTGCACCGCCTTCGATGAAGGCGGTTTGCATACGATCAACCACCGCTGGCCCGAAATATTCGTCGTTCTTCGCATAAAGCCACAGATTGGGGACATGGCTGGTTGCGCCATAGGCCCTATATGTCTCTACCAGCTTGTCCTCCCATCCTGCGCAATTGAGGTGCAGGCCACCAGAAACACTCACAACCCCGACCAGGCCGGCTGGATTGCGAGCACCCAGCGCTACCGCAGTCGCTCCTCCCATGGAATCGCCCATGGCAATGATGCGCGATGAATCGACGTCCGGCCTTTTCTTCAACACGTCAATCACCGCTTGCAGATCATCCGCTGCCGCCTCGAGGTCCAGTTTGATATGGGGCTTCTCGCAGGTATCCTTCAGGAAAGGGCCATCCGATCGGCCATATCCCCTCCGGATCACAACAACCGCCAGCCAGCCTCTGGCGGCCATATCACGGGCTCGCCAACTGAAATTTTCAACGCTCTTGGCCCGGTTCTCACTGATGGACAAGGCTGTGCCATGCGTAATCAGCGCAACCGGCAAAGGTCCTTTAGCTTCCGATTTCTTCACCACAAGGCTGTCGAGACGATAGGGTTTGCCGTCTATCACCACATGAAGAAACTCATGAGTTTCGGTGAAGTCGGGGTTTTCAGCGGCCATGGCGTTGGCACAAAGCAACAAGCCGGCCATAGCCATCAATGCAAAGGCAAGACTCCTCCACATCATCGCACTCAACGGGGGCACCTGCAGTTTGCAAATTACGCTTTCGAGCAGCACGGTCACCCAGTACATCCAACCGTCATCAAATAAAACGGAATTGCCACTGACAAAAGCCGCGCCCCGTATCACCCTGCAAAGCAGGCAAGCTGAATGGACTGTGCAGGCAAGTCAACAGCGTCATGAGGTTGCGCTGATACTTGGACCAGGGGTGACGGACAAATATCCGTGAATACTGCGGCGGTTCGCACCAAAGCCACACTTAAGAATAGGCCCCCGTGGGGTTGGGGTGCTTTCAGGCGGGTGAAAGGCCTGATTTGGATGACTGAAACGAGCCGCAATGCTGTCGGCGAAATCGAATCTTCGTATGGCTCGGATCGCCAACCGCCAGGTCAGCTATGCTGACGAAGCGGTACAGAGACCGCCGGCCCCCCCGCCTCACTTCTTCAGAAACGGCACGCCCTTCGTGGTGAATCTCTGCCCCCTGGCTATCGGCCGCATGGGGCGCTTCGTGCCGGCGGCCTTGCCGGTTCCGGGCGGCTGGTGGGAGGGCACGAGCTGGTCGGGGCGAGGGCCGATGAGGTCGGCGCGGCCCATCTCCTTCAAGGCATCGCGCAGCAGCGGCCAATTGTCGGGGTCGTGGTAGCGCAGGAACGCCTTGTGCAGCCGGCGCTGCCGCCCGCCGCGAACGGTCTCGACCTTGTCGGTGGCGCCGCGCCGCACACCCTTCAGCGTGTTGACGCCGGTGTGGTACATCGCCGTCGCCGTCGCCATCGGCGAAGGCAGGAAGGTCTGCACCTGGTCGGCGCGGTAGCGGTTCTTCTTCAGCCACAGCGCCAGGTGCAGCATGTCCTCGTCGGTCGTGCCGGGATGGGCGGCGATGAAATACGGAATGAGATAGTATTTCTTGCCGGCTTCCTTGGCGGCTGCGTCGAACATCTCCTTGAACTTGTCATAGGTGCCGATGCCGGGCTTCATCATCTTGTCGAGCGGCCCGCGCTCGGTGTGCTCGGGCGCGATCTTGAGGTAGCCGCCGACGTGGTGGGTCACCAGCTCCTTGACATATTCGGGGCTCTTGACGGCGAGGTCGTAACGCACGCCGGAAGCGACCATCACCTTCTTGACGCCTTTCACCTCGCGGACCTTGCGGTAGAGCCGGATCAGGTCGTCATGCGAGGTGTTGAGGTTGGGGCAGATGTCGGGGAACACGCAGGACGGCAGGCGGCATGCCGCCTCGATCTTGGGGTCCTTGCAGGCCATCCGGTACATGTTGGCGGTCGGCCCGCCGATGTCTGAGATGACACCGGTGAAGCCCGGGGTCTTGTCGCGGATCTTCTCGATCTCGCGCAGGATCGAGCCTTCGGAGCGGTTCTGGATGATGCGGCCTTCGTGCTCGGTGATCGAGCAGAAGGTGCAGCCGCCGAAGCAGCCGCGCATCACCGTCACCGAGAACTTGATCATGTCCCAGGCGGGGATCTTGGCATCGCCGTAGGACGGGTGCGGCGCGCGCGCATAGGGCAGGTCGTAGACGGCGTCCATCTCCTCGGAAGTCAGCGGGATGGGTGGCGGGTTGAGCCACAGGTCGCGGTCGCCATGGCGCTGGACGAGCGGGCGCGCATTGCCGGGGTTTGCCTCGCGGTGCAGCACGCGCGAGGCGCGGGCATAGGCATCGCGATCGCCCTCGACCTGTTCGAACGAAGGCAGCCGGATCACGGTGTCGCCGGGCTTGCGGCTCGCGCCCTC
>NZ_JANINM010000094.1 GCF_024509055.1 Mesorhizobium sp.
GCCGGGCTGTCGATGCTGTTCATCAGCCACGATCTCGCGGTGATACGGCAGATGTGCGATCGCGTTGCGGTGATGAAGGCGGGCGAGATCGTCGAGCTTGCCGATACCGAGACTTTGTTCTCGTCCCCCACGCACGACTATACCCGCGAACTCCTGCGCCTCGCACCGTCGCTCGACCGCATCCTTTCCAGAGAAAACAAGAAGGCGACCGTCTGATGGCCGACATCCTGATCAAGAACGGCACCGTTATCGCCATCGATGATCAACGACGTATCATTCCCGACGGCGCCGTTGCGATCGAGGGCGACCGCATCGTGGCCGTCGGACCCGCGGACGAGGTGGCGCGCAGCCATCCGGCGCGCGAGACGATCGATGCCAAGGGCATGGCGATCATGCCGGGCTTCGTCGACAGCCACGCCCATGCCGGCCATGGTCTCATCAAGACGATGGGCGGCGGCCGTGGCGACATCTGGTACCAGGCATGCCGGGGAGCCTATACCGTGGGTTCGACGCCGGAATTCTGGCATGCCGAGGCTCAGCTTGCCGCCCTGGAGCGCCTGCGCTTCGGCGTGACGACGGGCGTGTCCCTGCTCGGCGGCGGCGACTCGGTTATGCGCACCGACGACCCTGCTTACGGCGACGCGCATATGGAAGGTGTGGTCGGCATCGGCACGCGCTCGGTGGTGGCGGTCGGCACCACCCGTCCTCCTCATCCCCTGACCTACGCGCGCTGGGAAGGTTCCGTGCGCGCCGATTACCCGGTGTCATTCGACCGGCAACTCGACACTTCGTTGAAGCTGGTGGATCGCTGGCATCGCACGCACGAGGATCGTCTGCACGTCGCCCTGTTGACGCCTACCATCCACCGCGAACACCTTGAAGGCGCGGACGCCGAGGCTGCCATCGCCCAGTCGCGCGAGGTGAAGCGGATTGCCGAGGAACGCAACCTGGTCTTCACCCAGGACGGCCACAAGAAGGGCAGCGTGAAGATCGCCCATCAGGTCGGCGTGCTCGGCCCGCGCACATTGTTCTCCCATGCCACAGGTCTCGACGAGGAGGAAATTGCGATCTGCGCCGAGACCGGTACCTGCATCGTCCACAATCCCAGCGCGGTGGCCGCCATCCTGGCGCGCTGTCCTGTCACCGAGCTCCTCGATGCGGGTGTCGTGGTTGCCATCGGCTCCGATGCCACCGCGCCGGATCGCTCGGCGGACATGTTCCGCCATATGCAGCAATGCATGCACTATCACCGCACCCATTTCCATGATCCGAGTTGGCTTCCGCCGGGCAAGGTCCTGGAAATGTGCACCATCGATGGTGCGCGTGTTCTCGGGCTCGATCACGAGATCGGTTCGCTGGAACCTGGCAAGAAAGCGGATGTCATTCTGGTCGACTTGCGCCGCCCGCATCTTTACCCCGCCAACATGCCAGAATTCCGCGTCACCTATTTCGCCAACGGCAACGACGTCCATACTGTCCTCGTCGGCGGGCGCGTGCTGCTGCGCGACCGCCGGCCGGTCCATGTCGATCAGGACGCGGTTCTCGATGCCGCGCAGCGGGAGACGGAGCTGATGATCGAACGGCTGGGCCTGCGCGAGGCGCTGCGAACGCCTGACCGGTTCTGGCGCTACAGCCGCGACACCGATCTCATTGAATAGCGCAACGCAATCCGCAAGGCCGCCTCGATGGTCCTGGCGAGGAGCCGTACGCTCCTCGCCGTCGACATCCGCGGCGCTCTCGGCGTTTGGCCCAGGCCGGTTACTTGAGCTTGCCTTCGACCTGCTTGATCGCCGCCAGCGCGCAAGCCTCGTCCAGATTGCCGCCAGGAGCACCGCCGACGCCGATCGCGCCAATGGTCTCGTTGCCGATCTTGACCGGCACGCCGCCGGCCAGGATCAGAAAACCATCGACGGCGACAAGCTGGGCCGCGGCGGGGTTGTCCTGGATGTTCTTGGCTATCGCGCTGGTGGGCGCGCGCAACGAGACTGCGGTATAGGCCTTGCGCCGCGCGGAATCGGGGGTGTGGACGCCGGCATTGTCCGCACGCAGCAGCGCCCTGAGAACGCCGGCGCGGTCCACGACTGCCGCCGACACGTTGTAATTATCGGCAGCACAGGCCTTCACTGCGCTTTGCGCCAGCTCGAGCGCGATATCCATTGGCATGTTCCGTTCCTGAAGCACCTCCGCAGAGGCGCCGCAGCTCAGCAAGATGGCACAGGCGGCGGCAAAGTATCCGAGCTTCGTCATGTGATCTCCTTTATGGACTGGGAGGGTACTGGTGCGGCCGGCCTTCAGCGCGGTAGCTCCGGACCCAAGGTTGACAGCGCATATTTCGTATTCACTTATATGCCTTCAGTGTATACTATATGATGCAAGCCAAATGTCTACCCATGAAGCTAGCTCAGCTCTACGGCGCGGTGAAGCCGGCGCGCGAGCGCGACCTAAAGGACCTATTGCCGGCTATCGGGAACGGTTGGCCGCCAACTGAAGGCTGCCGAGGTCTCCGCCGCAAGCCGTATCCACTTGCCGGGCACGCGCGAAATGTGCGCCGTGCCGACTACCGACCAACTATTGCTGAACAGGCGAAGCTTCGCCTTGGCGACGGCGAGAGAGATTTCGGCGTCCTTCTAACGACAACTGAAAGCTAGCGCCAATGCGGGGAGATAAGGGAAGAAGCATGCAACAGCGGACCAAACGGACACTCATGACGGCCGCCTGGGTGGTCGGGCATGAAGATGGCAAGCACATTCTGCTGCCGTGTGGCGAAGTGGTCTACCAGGATGCCGAGATCCTTTACGTTGGCCACGGATTTGCAGGCGAGGTCGACGAACGCATCGATTGCGGCCGATCCCTGATCGCTCCGGGGTTCATCGACCTCGATGCCCTTTCCGATCTCGACACCACTGTCCTGTCATTCGACAACCATCCGGCATGGCGCAAGGGGCGTGTATGGCCGAAGTCCTACATGGATGCCGGCCCCTACGAAATGTATACACCCGACGAGCTTGTCTTCCAGAAAGCCCACGCTTTCGCGCAGCTCATTCGAAACGGCGTCACGACGGCGCTGCCGATCGCCTCGCTCTTTTACCGCGAGTGGGGCGAGACGGTCGAGGAATTTGAAGGAGCGGCGGGCGCTGCCGCGGAACTCGGGCTTCGCGTCTATCTTGGCCCGGCCTACAGAACGGGCAATTCCTATGTCGAGCCGGACGGCAGGATCGACCTTTTCTTCGACGAGCCGCGGGGCCTGAAAGGGCTGGACGATGCGATTGCCTTCTGCGGTCGGATGGACGGTCGGCATCGCGGGCTGGTCCGCACCATGCTCGCGCCGGATCGCATCGAAACATGCACGGCTGAGCTGTTGCGCCGCACCGCTGCCGCGGGCCGCGAGCTTGGCGTTCCGGTGAGGCTGCACTGCTCGCAAAGCGAATTCGAACGTCAGACGGTGAGCCGCCTTCATGGCATGACGTCCATCGAATGGTTGGAGAGCCTAGGCTTCCTCACTGACCGGACGCTGTTGCCGCACGGGACGCATGTCAGCCCCTCACGTCTCGCGCCCGGGCCTGGGCGCGATCTAGAGATCATCGCCGAGAGCGGCGCGGTCGTCGTGCACTGCCCGCTTGTCGCCGGCCGCTTCGGCAACGGGTTGGAGAGCTTTGCCACCTATCGCGCGCGCGGCATTCGCATCGGGCTGGGCACCGACACATCTCCCCCCGACATGTTGCTCAACATGCAGATCGGGCTGATGACCTGCCGCTTGGCCGAAGGCAACGCCACCGCTTGCCGCGCCGAGGACTATTTTGATGCCGCCACGCTGGGTGGCGCGGATGCGCTTGGGCGTACCGACCTCGGGCGGCTCGCGCCCGGCTGCCGGGCCGACCTGGTGGTCTGGGACCTTGCCAATCCGGATCTCGGCCAGATCATCGACCCGATCCAGACCTTGATGATCTCGGCGTCGGGACGCGATGCCAGGACCGTGGTGATCGACGGCCGTACAGTGATGCGAGACCGGCAGATTCCGGGCGTCGATCATGTCTCCAATGCTGCCCGCGCCCAGCGTCAATTCGACGACCTGATGAACAAGTATCCGCTGCGCACCTTCGGCCACCCGCCCGTGGAAGAGATATTCTCGTCCACCTACAGGATTGTCGGAAAGACTGTTCGCTGATGTCTCCCAGTGACTGGCGGCCGATCCGCCAGCCTGCGGAGCGCCGCGATGTCGGGCGTTAAGAAAGGCGCCCGCTCGCGCCCTGGTAGTCGACATCCCGGGCGACTACGCCAGCCGTCGTGATTGCACCTGGATCAGACAATCCCTCTTCATGCATTGAAGCGGCGGTCTGGTAATCTGGCCGAGTTCGGCGGCTGATGGGAGATACGGAGCTCCTTGATCAAAGCTCACCCGAATAGCCCAATTTCACGCTGATCCTGGAAGCGAATTCTTTCACCAACGGCACGATGCTCGCCTCGACATCCGCGTGCCTGCTGGAGATCGCCGCCACGTCGAGGGCGGCGATGATCTCGCCGGATGCGTTCTGGATCGCCGCCGCCACACCGATCGAGCCGATGTCCATCTCCTGACTGGAGATGGCATAGCCACGTTGGCGGGTCTCGCGAAACAGCCGGCGAAGATGCGTCTTGCTGATTATCGTGAACGGCGTCAGCTTCACCAGTCTCTCACCGGCGAGATATCGATCGACGGTCTTGGCATCCCTGGCGCCTAGCAGGACGCGTCCCATTGCCGAGCAATAGGACGGCACGCCCCCTGAAAAAGGCGAGTCGTAGCGGACCGCGCGGTTCGCGACGCATTTGGCGATAACCTTGAGCATCAGGTCCTGGTTGAGGATGCCGAGCATGACCGTTTCACCGCATCGGTCGCGAAGGTCGCGCATGTAAGGTTCGGAAAAGGAGATCAGCTCCGCGTCTGGACCGCTCGCCCAGCCCGGACCGTTGCGATAGGCGGCGTTCAGCATGTAGCGGCCTGCATCGTCGCGCCCGGCATATCCTTTGGCGACCAGCGTCGCCAGCAGCCCATGGGTGCTGCTGGGCGGATAGCCCAGGTTCCGCGCAATCTCCTTCAGGAACAGCGGTCCCTTCGCCCTGCCCAACAGCTCCAGGACGTCCAGTATGCGTGCCGCGCTCTTCA
>NZ_JANINM010000095.1 GCF_024509055.1 Mesorhizobium sp.
TCCCAGCGGCCGGGATTGTGGACGACATCGGCGCGGTAGAAGGACGGGCAGAGCACGGCGGCATCCGCCACCTCGCCGCAATTGCCGCAGCCGACGCAGTTCTGGTCGATCGACGCCACCGGATCGTCGCGCAGCGGATCGTCGAGCGTCTTCACCGACAGCGACGGGCAGCCCGAGAGCCGCATGCAGGCATGGTCGCCGGTGCAGATGTCCTCGTCGACACCGAACTTCGGCTTGACGACGCGCTCGCCGCCCTTGATCGCCTTGTCGACGACAGGCTTCTCGCGGCGCTGGCGGTTCAGCATGCATTCGGAGGAGGCGACGATGACCTTGGGCCCCTTCTCGTCGGTGGTCAGCGCCTCGCGCAACGTGGCCTGCATCTTACCGACATCATAGGTGCGGTCGATGTGGCGCAGCCATTTGACGCCCATGCCCTTCACCGCTTCGGTGATCGGATGCTTGGTCGACTTGGTGCGGTTGGAGGCGCGCGACGACAGGATGTCCTGGCCGCCGGTGGCCGCCGAATAGAAATTGTCGACGATGACGATGACGCCGTCATTCTTGTTGAAGACGGCGTTGCCGATCGAGGAGGTCAGGCCGTTGTGCCAGAAGCCGCCGTCCCCGACGAAGGAGATCGAGCGGCGCTTGGCCTCCGGCGAGTTGAAGGCCGACGCCGAGGCCGGCCCAAGCCCGTAGCCCATGGTCGTGGCGCCAAGCTCGAAGGGCGGCATGATCGAGAACAAATGGCAGCCGATATCGGAGGCGATGTGGTGCTTGCCGAGTTCCTGCTCGACCAGCTTGGTGGCGGCGAAGATCGGCCGCTCCGGGCAACCGACGCAGAAACCCGGCGGGCGGCCAGGAACGACGTTGATGAGATCGGCGGTGTCAACGCCCTCGCCGACCTTGTTCGGCGCCCTCACCTCGCCTGGCAGTAGGTGCGGGGCATTCGCCCGCAGGAAGGAGCCGATGCCGTCGAGCATCACCTGTCCAGTATATTCGCCGGCCATCGGCAGATGCTCCTTGCCGACCAGTTTCGTGCCGCGGCCCGCCTTGTGCAGCATCGCGGCAAAGGCCTGTTCGATGTAGTTGGGCTGGCCTTCCTCGACGACCAGCACCGCCTGCTTGCCCTCGCAGAAGGACAGGAACTCGTCATCGACCAGCGGATAGACCGCGTTCAGCACATAAAGCGGCACGTCGGTGTCGCCATAGGTATCGGCGAGACCGAGCCGCTGCAAAGCACGGATGACGGAGTTGTACATGCCGCCCTGCATGACGATGCCGACCTGGCCTTGGTCCGGCCCGAACATCTCGTTGATCTTGCGGCTCCTGATGAAATCCACCGCCGCCGGCCAGCGCTTGGCGACCTTCTCCTTCTCATGCAGGAAGGACGCGGGCGGCAGCACGATGCGGCCGGTGTCGCGGCGCGGCGCCGACAGCGCGTCGGCCACCGTCATCGGCGGGCGCTTGTTGTCCTTGGCGATGAAATGGCCATGGACGTGGCAACAACGGATGCGCACCTGCAACATGACCGGCGTGTTGGACACTTCCGACAGCTCGAATCCATCCTCGACTGCCTTGACGATGGAAGGCAGGTTCGGGCGCGGATCGAGCAGCCAGACCTGGCTCTTCATGGCGAAGGCGTGGCTGCGCTCCTGCATGATGGAAGAGCCCTCGCCATAATCCTCGCCGACGATGATCAGCGCGCCACCGGTGACGCCGCCCGACGCAAGATTGGCGAGCGCGTCGGAGGCGACATTGGTGCCGACCGTCGACTTGAAGGTGGCGGCGCCACGGATCGGGTAGTGCACGGACGCCGCGAGCATGGCGGTGGCGGTGGCTTCCGAGGCGCTCGCCTCGAAATGCACGCCGAGTTCACCCAGGATATCCTGGGCGTCGGCCAGCACGTCCATCAGATGGCTGATCGGCGCGCCCTGGTAGCCCCCGACATAGCCGACGCCGCATTGCAGCAGCGCCTTGGTGATGGCGAGGATGCCCTCGCCGGCGAATTCCTCGCCGGCGCCCAGCCTCAGCTTTTCGACTTCCTTGGCAAAAGACCGTTCGGCCATTTCTGCCTCCTTCCGTTGCCGCCTTCCCGTTGCCACCGGGGGCGGCGCGTACATCAAACTCAAATGTCGTGCTTGCGGATGTTCTTCAGCATCTTCTGGAGAATCGCGATCAACGCGGCATATTCGGCATCGTCGACGCCCTCGAACATCGCCTCGAAGGCTTCGTGCATGGCGGGCCAGGCGCGCGTGAACAGGGCACGCCCATCATCGGTCAGAAACACGTGGCGGAAACGGCTGTCGGTCACGCCCTGCTCGCGCCGCACCAGACCCTGGCCCTCCAGCGCGTCGAGCGTGCGGCTCAAGGTGGATTGCTCGATGACCGTATAGACGGACAGGTCGTTGACGGTGACGCCGTCGGTGACCGACAGCACTGCCAGCGTGCGCACTTGCGGAATGGTCAGGCCCTGCTTGCGGAAGTCCTCGCGCAAGGTGGCGTTGTAGCGGCCCATGATGCGGTTCATCAGATAGGGCGCGAACTGCTGCAGGCCGATCTGGCCTAGGGTGGAGATGCGCTGGCGCCTTTCCGGAAGCTTCTGTTCCATCACAGCCTCCCTGCCAAAAGGAAGCCGGAGCCGCCGCCGAGACCCGCGCCCGGATGGGTGGAGGCGCCGATATGGTAGAGCCCCTTGATGCCGGTCTCGTGGTTGCGGCTCGCCTTGAACGGCCGCCACAGGAAGGACTGGTCGATCGTGGAGGAGCCACCGTAGGGATCGCCGCCGACCAGGTTGATGTTCATCGCTTCGAGATCGGCCGGCGAGTAGGCGCGGCGCGCGATCACGGTTTCGTGGAAGCCGTCGATGTGATGGGCGAGGATGGCCTCGACGCGGTCGGCATAGGCCTCGCGCAACGCTTCGGTCCACTGCCCGTCCACAGGCGCTTCGAGCTTGCCCGCTGCATCGCCCTTGATGTGGCGCGGCGCCTCGGGCAGTTGCAGCCAGAGGATGGCCTTGCCGTCCGGGCAGCGCGACGGGTCGAGTGCGTGCGGCTGGCCGACGCAGATCGTCGGCACTTCCGGCAGCAGGCCGCGCACCGCTTCGTTGCAGGCCTTGGAGACGCCGTCGAGCCCCGGCGTCAGATGCAGCAGCGCCACCTTGTCGAGGCCTTCGCCGCGCCAGGCCGGTGCCTTGCTCAAAGCGTAGTGAACCTGGAAGTTGCCCTTGCCGTAGCGATAGTCCTGCGCCGCCTTCACGGCAGCATCCGGCGCCTCCTTGCCGAGCAGCCGTCCGTAGAGTTGGGTCGGCGTGACCGAGCAGATGACGCTCTCGGCCGCCGTCAGCGTCTCGCCCGAGGCCAACCGCACGCCAGTGGCCCGGCCACCGCTTTGCACAACCGAGGCGACATCCGCGTTGACGCGGATGCCGCCGCCCCGTTCCTTGATCAGCGCCTCGAAGGCGGCCAGCAGGTTTTTTGCGCCGCCCTTGACGATAGGCGCGCCGGCGGCTTCCAGCGCGAAGGCGATGACCTTGGCGATCTGGCCGGAAAAGGCATCTTCCGGCCCGAGCCCGGCATGCAGCACCCAGGGCGCCCAGAGCGCACGAACCATTTCGGAGGTGTAGGTCGTCTCCAGCCAGCCGCGCGCCGGCACCAGCGCTTTGCCCATGAAGGCGGCAAGGTTGCGCGGACCGCGCCGCCAGGCCGCACCGGCCAAAAGCTTCGTCGTCGGATAGGACCAGAGCGCGCCGCCGAGCAAGCCGAAGAGCAGCCCGGCATCGCGCTCGATGCCGCCGACGTCGCCGCCATGGCGATCTCCGTCGCCAGAGGCTATTCCGTTCAGCGCCGCGATATTGGCGGCGCGGTCGGTGGTGAGCACCGCATGGCTACCGTCGGGCCGCAGCACGCCCGTGGGCGTCGCGGTGTGGCAGAACTCCAGCCCGTGCCGCGCAAGGTCTTTGCCCAACGCGGCGAAGGCGGGCGAGGTGATGAACAGCACGAAGGTCGTCGCCATCACATCATGGACGAAGCCCGGCGCGGTGATCTCCTCGGTACGCATGCAGCCGCCGATGCGGTCGTTGCGCTCGAGCACCAGCACGGTCGCGCCTTTGGCGCCAAGCATCGCCGCACAGACCAGCGCGTTGATGCCGCTGCCGACGATGATGTGATCGACGCCGCTCATCGACGTGACCTCGGCCTTACCCCCTCGGGACTAGCGCCAGCGCGCGGATCGGGCTGCCGGTGCCGTGCTCGATCTTGAGCGGCGCGGCGATCAGGATCGCTCCCTTCGCCGGCAGCTGGTCGAGATTGCAGAGACTGGCCAGCCCATAGCGGTTGGCCTTGTGCATCAGCGTGTGCGCCGGAAACGGCGGCTCCATGCCGCCAGCCTTGCCGGCATCCGTGCCGATCGTCTCCGAACCCCAGCCCTTGATGTCCTTGCTGATCAGGAACTGGATGGCCTCGGCCGTCGGTCCGGGGGTGTGCGGGCCGGTCTCGTTGGCGTTGAGGAATTCGGCTTCCGAACCATTGCGCTTGTACCAGTCGGTGCGCATCACCACCCACTCGCCGGGGTTGATCGCGCCGTGCTTGGCCTCCCAGGCCTTAATATGGTCGACCGTGAGCAGGAAGTCGTGATCGGCAGCGGCTTCCTTGGAGCAGTCGATAACGTTGACCGGACCGACGAAGCTCTGGACCGGAATGGTGTCGGTGGTGCCGTCCGGATAGTCCTTGCCGGTGATCCAATGCTGCGGCGCGTCGAAATGCGTGCCTGAATGCTCGCCGAGCTTCAGCCAGTTCCAGGCCCACCACGGGCCGTTCTTGTCGTACTTGGAGATCGAGTGGATCTCGACCTTCGGCGTGTCGACGGCGAGTTCCGGCGGAAGCTTGATCAGCGGCGTGTTCGGTCCGAGCGGCGCCGACAGGTCGACCACCTTGATGGCGCCCGAAAGCAGCTGGCCGGCGACCTCGCCGAGGAGTTTTTGCGTGTCCATGGTCTTTCGTTCCCTCTTGTCTGGTGATCATCAAGGCTCGTAGCGGCCCTTAATATCCTACTAGACGAAAACATATGCATCTGCAATTATCTTTAAGCATAAAGCATTTTGGGGCGGGGCGTGAGCGAGTTCGACGCCAT
>NZ_JANINM010000096.1 GCF_024509055.1 Mesorhizobium sp.
CCCGGGTGCGCCTTCTCCATTTCGTCGAGAAGAACCACCGAATAGGGCCTGCGACGCACTGCCTCCGTCAGCACGCCGCCCTCACCATATCCGACATAGCCCGGGGGCGAGCCGACGAGCATGGAGACCTTATGCTCTTCCTTGAACTCGGACATGTTGATGACGGTAAGGTTCTGCTCGCCGCCGTAGAGGAGATCGGCCACCGCCAGTGCCGTCTCGGTCTTGCCGACACCCGAGGTGCCTACCATCAGGAAGACGCCGATCGGCTTACGCGGATCAATCAGCTTGGCGCGCGACGTTCGGATAGTCTCGGCGATCGCTTCGAGCGCGTGCGGCTGGCCGATAACCCGCTCTTCCAGCTTGTCTTTCAGCGACAACACCGTCCTGATCTCGTCGGACACCATCCGACCGACCGGAATTCCCGTCCAGTTTCCGACCACCTCGGCGATGGCCTGGGCGTCGACTGTCACCCGCATCAGCGGATTCTCACCTTGAAGAACCGCCAGCTTTTCCTGCAGTGCTTTCAGCTCTGCGCGCAGCGCGTCAGGATCGTCGGCACCTTCCGCCGGCGCGCCTTCGGTATTCCACTCGCCTGCGGCCGCCTCTTGCTCCTCGCTTAGTCGATCGTGAAGCGAACGTATCTCTGAGACGAGCTCACGCTCCTTTTCCCACTGGCTTTCAAGATCAGCGAGCTCGGCCACAGCCTTCTCGCGTTCCGCCTCCAGATCCCGCATCCGTGAGTCATGGTCTGCACCGATACGAGCCTCCCGGGCGAGCACCCGAAGATCCATATCGATCATGTCTATGCGGCGACGACCGTCCTCAACGGCGGCCGGAATGGCATGGCTGGCGATGGCGACGCGCCCGCAAGCGGTGTCCAGAAGGCTCACCGCCTTGTCCGGAAGCTGACGGCTCGGAATATAGCGGCGCGACAGCCTAACCGCCTCCTCGACCGCGTCGGCAAGGATGCGGACACCGTGGTGCGCCTCCAGCGTGGGAGCGATGCCGCGCATCATGGCGATCGCCGCCTGGTCGCCGGGCTCTTCCACCTTGACCACCTGGAAACGACGCGTCAGGGCCGGATCGCGCTCGAAATACTTCTTGTACTCAGCCCAGGTCGTTGCCGCGATCGTGCGCATCTCGCCACGGGCGAGCGCTGGCTTGAGCAGGTTGGCCGCGTCGTTCTGGCCAGCCGCCCCACCCGCGCCGATCAGCGTATGGGCTTCGTCTATGAACATGATGATCGGCCTTGGCGAAGATTTGACGCCCTCGATCACATTCTTGAGGCGATTCTCGAACTCGCCTTTCATGCCTGCGCCAGCCTGCAGAAGGCCGAGATCGAGCGAGCGTAGCTCGACATCCCTAAGAGCGGGAGGCACATCCCCTGCCGCGATCTTCAGCGCAAAACCTTCGACGACCGCTGTCTTGCCGACACCCGCCTCTCCCGTCAAAATCGGATTGTTCTGGCGGCGCCGGGTCAGGATGTCGACGATCTGACGTGTTTCCGCGTCACGCCCGAGCACGGGATCGATCTTGCCCTCGCGCGCCCTTGCGGTGAGATTGACGGTGTACTGATCAAGCGCGGCGCCTGCTGGGCTAGCCGCGGCTTGAGCGCTGCGGCCGGGTTCGCCGTGGGCGGCCGGCGCTCCTGCCGATTCGGTGCTGCCCTCGGTGATCTTGGCCAGCGAAGACCGCAACGTCTCCACATTGATCCTGGCGAACTGCGAGGAAGCATCTCGCGCGACGGGCGCCAGTGAATCGTCGCCGAGCAGGGCGACCAAAAGGTGCCCACTCCTGATCATTGCCTGGTTGAACTGCAGGGACGCCACGACCCATGCTTCGCGAATGAGCTTCACAATGTTCGGGGCGAGCGCCGGCGGACGACTGTTTCCAGTCTTGAGGCGGTCAAGGACGCGCGTCAGGTCGCTGGCGACACGGCCCGCATCGATCTCGAAATGGCGGAAAACAAGAGAGATGTCGCTGTCGGCGCTCTCGATGAGCTTCGACAGGTAGTGCTCGATCTCCACATTGTAGTTCGTTCGGGAAAGCGTCAGCCCGACCGAACCTTCCAATGCGGTTCGGCAAAACGGCCCGAGCTTCGATACAAGCGACTGAAGGTCGACATTGACCACGATGCCCCCCCGACCCCGACGAAGCTGCATAACGCAACCGCAGCCGCGAAAACGGCTGGTGGACCGACGATCACTGCAGCTTCTGGATAACTCGGCAACTAGAATAGGTTCAAGGCACGAGTAAAGTCCAGCCATTTCAAGAAAAGTTGTTGGGTTATGGTAAGCGAAGGTGAAGTCACTTCCGCCTCGTACCCATACACGGAAGGCCTCGCGAAGGTCGCGCCTGGCCCCGACGTTCGCCTGCGTCGTACCAGGCCGGTAAAGACGTGACCGGCTGAAGGCGCTTCTTCCGCCATGGGGCCGACAGCGGACTGTCCGCCATCGGGGGAGTTCAGCGGATTACTGCCATTCGGCAGCCGAAGGTGTGGCCTTAAGTCGCAAACTATCGGCTTCGTATAGCGGGCCTAGGGCTTCATTAATGCCGCGACCACACCATATGACGATCCATAGCCTTTCAAAACGAGAGACGCTCGCCTCGGTGCGGTCGCGCTGCGGCCGCCAACCGGCATCGGCTTATGAACTAGGAACCTGAAAACCATCATGCGCGAAAATACCAGACTGACTTCGAGAGACGTCCCGCTCATTCAACTAGGCGTCTATCAGTGCCGCTTCCCGATCAGCGAAGACCCATCAGTGCCCGGCGGTTATCGTTTTTGTGCTGGGCCAACTTCGACGGATCGCGTCTACTGCGATCACCACCACAGCATCGTGACTGCGGTCGACCCTCGTCGAGCCCGGCCGAGTCCCCAATTCGCTCAACGACGCGCCGCGTAGGTTACGTTTGGTGGGCGAGCCCTCCGCGCGCTGGCGGGCGTCGCTTCGCCGTCGGCCATTTCCAGACCTTGGCGCACCTGATGTCGCCATTCGCGAGGGCCACCTAGCCCATCTGCGTCCAATCGACGGCATGATGTTATCGCCCGAGCGCAACCAAATCCGTATTTCGGCTTGGGTCGTGATAGGCGGCCATCAACGCGGTCGGAAATGTCCATGTTGGCCGCCGGCCGAAAGTGAACATATGGCAGCTTTAGGCTTGGCAAGGGATCGGCGGACGGCGACATCACGGCGCAAAGCGGCCATATCGTTTCGAGGGCCAGAAGCTATGAAGCCTGCGCCTGATGCACCTGCTACGTCCGAAAGCTCCTCGCCTCTAGAAGATCGCGCGGCGATCACTGGATAGCTTGCGTCAATTGTTGATGCAGTCCGGTAGAGGACTGGATTCGACCCAATCGCACTCCATTGCCGCACACATAGTTGCGGGGTCTTTTACCGCCCGAGGCCTTGCGGCCGAAATCACAAATTCCTTAGCAAATTCAATACATTACATGCAAAAGCCAGTGGTACCGTTGGCTGGGATCGAACCAGCGACCTCCGGATCCACAATCCGGCGCTCTAACCAGCTGAGCTACAACGGCACATCTGCCTGGGCTGGATCGAGGTTGAGTTGCACTCACCTCAAATACGCCCTGTCGTTCGGCGATGCGTCCAATACGGGCTATCGGATTTTAATTCAAGGCCTTTCGGAAGCAAAGGGGCGACTTCTGTGGACCGCCGGCTTCCGGGCAAAAGAAAAGGCCGGCGGGAGGAGGTGCCGGCCTTTTCCTGTTACGAGCCAGCGGGAGGAGGTGCTGGCTGGTCACCCCGGGGAGCGGAGGGAGGAGGTTCCGATCGCCCGGGTATCTGGTTGCACAACCCTATCCCACATCTATTGTCTGACGAATGCGACGTTTTGATGCGGTTTGGGTCGTGCGCGAAAAATCAGGCCGCCTTGGCGTCCTTGAAGGCCTTCTCGAAAGCGGTCTTGACCGGCTTGGAAACGTCCTCGACCGCCTTGGAAGCAACGGTCTGGAACTCCTTGGCCTGCTCGACGGCCAGCTCGACGCGTTTGCGCAGGAACGCGGTCTGCAGCTCGACGACTTCCGACAGCGACTTGGCGCCGATCAGGGCTTCCAGATGCGAGAAGTTGGCCTCAGCGTTGGAACGCAGGATGGCGATGGTCTTGAGCGACAGGTCGTTGGAAACGGTCTTGGCGGTCTCGTAGGTCGACTCCAGAACCTTCTGGGTCTCCTCGGCGCCATTCTTCAGCTTGGTGTAGGCTTCTTTCGACTGCTCGACGCCCTTCTCGGCGAAGGCGCGGATCTGGTCGGTGGCCTTGGAAGCGTCGAAGCTCGGGAATTCGACGTTTTCGATGGTCTCGGCGGTCTTGGTGGTGGTCTTGGACATTTTCCAACCTTTCGGGGCAGCGGCTTTGACAGAAAGCCGTCTCGTTCATGTATGATGGCAATATAAAGGATTTTTTGTGCATTGCAACATCTTTGTTGCAATGCACCATAGATTCCTCCCCGCCGTTAACCAAGAGGCCAGAGATTTCGGCCACTTCGCGCATGGCTTGTGGACCTTCGCCCCACAGGCTTTTATTAACAAAGCGTTAACTGAAAATAGCCGTTCGGGGAGCGTTCGCCTGCGCATGCCGCCTGAAAACTACTCCTTCCTCGACGTCGCCGTGCTCGATGCGGTCCGCCAGCGCTTTGCGGCCGGCGACGCGCTCGCCATATTGTCGGCCGACCTCGAGCAGGTCATCTGGGCTAATGGCCCCGGCGCGGCGGTGTTCGGCTATCCGGATATCGAGGCCATCATCGGCGCTTCGGCGCGATTGCCGCTGATCGCCAGGCGGCAGGTCATGGCGACCAGCGGCTTTCCCGAAATCGGCAGCGACCGCGCCATCACCGTCAGGCTGGCGACCGGCATGGTAAGCCGCGCCGTTGGCCTCCTGGCCAGCGCGGTCACAATGCCGGACGGCGAGAAGGCGATCATGCTGGCCGTGCCGGCGGCGCAGACCAGCTCGCGCAGCGCCGGCGAGATCGCCAGCCGCGCCATCGGCGGCTTCACCGAGGCCGGGCATTTCATTGCCTTCGTGGATGGCCAGGGACATGTCGAGGCGGCATCCGAGGGCTTTGCGGCGCTCGGCATCAAGCCGCAGACGCTGGCCGCGCTGGTCGCGGACGTGGCGAGTGCTGGCGACCGCGTCGTCAAGCGCCTCGTTCCCGGCGCCAGCACCTCCTACCCCGCGGGCTTCGCACGGCTGACCGAGGCACGCCACCTTCTCGTGGTAATCGACGAGGACCAACTCGACGGCGATCAGGAAGGGCCCGCGACAGAGATAGCTCCTCCCGCTCCAGCAGGCGAAAGCGCCGTCGTGGAGGCAGAGCCGACGCAGGACAATCATGCGGCACCGGCACCTGCCGTCACAACCGAACAGGCAGAAGCCGCTCCGAAACTTTCGGGAGACAGCAGTGCGCCCGCAGCCGAAGGCCAACCCGCGCCGATCGTTCCGGCGCCCGGCAGCGCTCGTGCCAGCGAGCCGGTCGAGGATGCCTCGCCGGCCCAACATGACCATTGGTATTTCAACGCTGGCGGCGACGAGCCCAAGCGGCCTGAACCCGACGCGCGGACGCCGCTCGAAGCGGCATCGGACGCAGGCCAGGCGATGGACGTCTCCGAGACCGCGGTGCCGGAGCAGCCGGCCGCCGCGGCCCGAAACATCGACCGCTCGGCGCCGCCGCTGCGCTTCGTCTGGCGCACCGACGCCGAGGGCAAGTTCAGCATGCTGTCACCGGAATTCGCCGACATTGTCGGCAAGCCGGCCGCGGACGTGATCGGCCGCCGCTTCAGGGATGTCGCCACCACGTTCGGCCTCGACGCATCCGGCGAGATCGCCGGCCTGCTCGAACGGCGCGACACTTGGTCCGGGCGCTCGGTGCTATGGCCGGTGGCGGGGACGGAGCTGAAGATTCCGGTCGACCTGGCGGCGCTGCCGGTCTACGGCCGCAGCCGCGCCTTCGAGGGTTTTCGCGGCTTCGGCGTCGCGCGCAGCGCCGACGCCGTGATCGATCCGGAGGCGCTTGGCATGGCGCTTGTGCCGAATGGCGCGCCGGCGACCGAACCCAAGTCCCCGGCTGGGGAAATCACGGCCGAGCAGGCCTCGACTGAACCGCCGAAACCCGAAGACCCGTTCCGCGGCGAGGTGCCGGCGCTGAGCATCGTGCCGAAGCCGGAGCGGCGCTACGCCGACAAGGTCATCCGGCTGGCCGAGCACCGGCAGCCGGCGAATGACAAGCAGCCTGGAAGCGACAAGCAATCCGGAGGTGACAGGCAGCCCGGAAGCGACCGGGGACTGTCGGTCCTGGAGCGCAGCGCCTTCCGTGAAATCGGCGAGCGGTTGCGCAAGGACAGTTCCGGCCCGGCGGAGCCGCCGGCGCCCGTTGGCGATGCGGCTGAAAAGCAGGTCAATGCCGGCAAGGCCGAAGCATCGAAAGAACCGAAGGCCGGCGAAGCAAAGTTTGATGAACCCAAGTTGGGTAAGCAGGACGCAACTCCGCGCGATCGCGAAACGCAAGATACGCCGATAGCCGAGGCCGACACGGCCGAGCGCGCGGAAGCGGAGACCGAGGCGGAGGACCTGAAGGATCTGGCGCGGCTCGACGGCGCCGAGGACGTCCCCGGCGAGAGCGGCGCTTCCCCAGACCAGACCCCGGCGGTCTCCGGCTCGCTGCTCAGCTATGCAGGTCAGGCGGAAACTGCCGACAAGCCTGGCGAGGCTTCTGGGAAGGACAAGACCGCGCAGGTCCATGAGCCCGCCGGGCCAACCACGGCGCAGCCGAAGGCAGCCGAAGCGCCTGCACCCCGCACGGGCGCAGGCGACGACAGCATGACCGCCGACGATTTCCGAGACGCGGAAGACAGCGAGGACTGGAAGGAAGCTGGCGCCGAAGCCAGTTCGGAGACCGGCGCCCGCGTGGCCGAGTTGGAAAAGGCAGCCGCGGAGCGGCCGCGCCTCACGGTGCCGCCGCTCAAGCTCGAAGGCTTCGTGCCTTCCGCCTTCTCGACCGGAGAGGAAGCCGGCGGGCCCGACACGTCCATCGTCGCCAGGCTGCCCGTGCCGCTGCTCATCCATTCCGGCGACGTGCTGCACTATGCCAACGAAGCGTTCCTCGAACTCACCGGCTATGACGCGCTGGACGACCTAGCCGATGCTGGCGGCCTGGGCGCATTGTTCGCCGACCACTACGCCGACGATGGCGGCGCGGATGAAAGCGACCGATCGCTCAAGCTCACGACCCGCCAGGGCCAGGAATTCCCGATCGATGCGCTGCTGCGCTCGGTCCCATGGCGCAGCGGCAAGGCGCTGATGCTGGTGGTGCGCCGATCCGGCGAGGACGACACCACGCCTGCCCATTTCAGCGCCGCGAACGATGAACCAAGCCAGCAGCCGGACGTGTCCGAGTTGAAGTCGCGCATCGCCGAAATGCGCACCATCATCGATACCGCCACCGATGGCGTGGTGCTGATCGGCCGCGACGGCAATATCCGCTCGATCAGCCGGCCGGCCGAAGCGCTGTTCGGCTTCGACAGCGACGAGGTCGCGGGCAAGCCGTTCGCCTCGCTGTTCGCGATCGAGAGCCAGCGCGCCGCGCGTGATTATCTCGCCGGTCTCTCCGAGCCCGGCGTGGCAAGCGTGCTCAACGACGGCCGCGAGGTCATCGGCCGCGAGGCGCAGGGGCGCTTCATCCCGCTGTTCATGACCATCGGCAGGCTGCCCGGCGACAGCGGCTTCTGCGCTGTCGTGCGCGACATCACGCAATGGAAACGGGCTGAGGAGGACCTCACCCAGGCTCGCGCCGTGGCCGAGCGCGCCTCCTCGCAGAAGACGGATTTCCTGGCGCGCATCAGCCATGAGATCCGCACGCCGCTCAACGCCATCATCGGCTTTTCCGAATTGATGGTGGATGAGAAGTTCGGTCCCGTGGCCAACGACCGCTACCGCGACTACCTGCGCGACATCAACCGCTCCGGCAACCACGTGCTCGACCTCGTCAACGACCTGCTCGACATCTCGAAGATCGAGGCCGGCCAGCAGGAGATGGACTACGAAGCGGTGTCGCTCAACGACACGCTGGCCGAAACCGTCGCGATGATGCAGCCGCAGGCCAACCGGGAACGCGTCATCATCCGTTCGAGCTTCGCATCGCGGCTGCCGGAAGTGGTGGCGGACCTGCGCAGCGTGCGCCAGATCGCCCTCAACATCCTGTCTAACGCCATCCGCTACACGCAGGCCGGCGGCCAGGTCATCGTCTCGACAGCGTACGAGGCGTCGGGCGACGTCGTCATGCGGGTGCGCGACACCGGCATCGGTATGACTCCAGCCGAAATCGAGCAGGCGCTGAAGCCGTTCAAGCAGATCAACGCGCTGAAGCGCGGGCGCGGCGACGGCACCGGCCTCGGGCTGCCGCTGACAAAGGCGATGGTCGAGGCGAACCGGGCCCGCTTCATCATCACCTCCACGCCCGGCGAGGGAACGCTGGTGGAGGTGGCCTTCCCCTCGACCCGCGTGCTGGCCGAGTAAGCATCGCAGCCTGCCAAAAGAAAAAGGCGTCCGTGAGGACGCCTGGAAAATGGGATTGCTGTCACAACGGGGCTTGAGCGAATCTGATCCTCAGGGGACGAGGAACGGGATTTCTCCCTCAAGTTACACGCGACTATCGACGCCGTCCCTTAACAACTCCTTACCGGACCCTGAAAAAATTTACGAATGTGTACCACTCGTGAAATCTAGGTAAATTCGACCGACAGAATTCCTTAACCATGCTCCGGCGTTCTAAAGCGCGTCGCGTTTGAGCGAATTCACGCGACGCGCTTTAAGTTTTGTTTTGATGCGTGTCGTTGTCCCAAAACCGCTGCGCACTTTTGGGCGACATGCATTAGCTCGCAAGCTGCGGCAGGTTCCTGAACAGCTCCAGCGCATCCGGGTTGGCGAGCGCCTCCTTGTTCTTGATGGCGCGGCCATGCACGACGTCGCGCACGGCGAGCTCGGTGATCTTGCCGGATTTGGTCCTCGGAATGTCGGTGACCGCGACGATCTTGGCCGGCACATGGCGCGGGCTGGCGCCGGTGCGGATCTTTGCGCGGATGCGCTTTTCCAGGTCCTCGTCGAGGCTCACGCCGGCGGCAAGCCGCACGAACAACACCACCCGCACGTCATTGTCGAAATCCTGGCCAATGCAGAGCGCTTCAAGGATCTCCGGCATCTGCTCGACCTGGTTGTAGATCTCGGCCGTGCCGATCCTCACCCCGCCGGGATTGAGCGTCGCATCGGAACGGCCATGGATGATCATGCCGCCATGCGCGGTCCATTCGGCGAAGTCGCCATGGCACCAGATATTGTCGAAACGCTCGAAATAGGCCGCGTGATACTTCTTGCCCTCGGGGTCGTTCCAGAAGCCGATCGGCATGGATGGGAACGCCCTGGCGCAAACGAGTTCACCCTTCTCCTGCCTGACCGGCTTGCCGTCGTCGTTCCAGACGTCGACCGCGAGGCCGAGGCCCGGTCCCTGGATCTCACCGGTCCAGACCGGCTCGATCGGCACGCCGAGCACGAAGCAGGAGACGATGTCGGTGCCGCCGGAGATGGAGGCCAGGTGCACATCCTTCCTGATTCCGTCATAGACGAAGCGGAAGTCTTCCGGCGACAGCGGCGAGCCGGTGGACGATATGGTGCGCACGCTGGAAAGGTCATGGCTTTCGATCGGCTTCAGACCGGCCTTGCGCACCGAATCGATGAACTTCGCCGAGGTGCCGAAATAGGTCATCTTCTCGGCATCGGCGAAGTCGAACAGCGCATTGCCGTCGGGATAGAAGGGCGAGCCGTCATAGAGCAGAAGCGTCGCGCCGGAGGCCAGCCCCGAGACCAGCCAGTTCCACATCATCCAGCCGCAGGTGGTGAAGTAGAAGAATCGGTCGCCGTCGAGCAGTCCGGCATGCAGGCGCTGTTCCTTGACATGCTGGATCAGCGTACCGCCGGCCGAATGCACGATGCATTTCGGAACGCCGGTCGTGCCCGAGGAGAACAGGATGTAGAGCGGATGCGAGAACGGCAGCCGCTCGAAGCTCACCGCCTTCGCAGCGAATGGCGAGAGCGCCTCTTCCAACGACCCCGCCTTGTCGATGGTGGCGGCGACGTCGGAAGACGTGCCGAGATAGTCGACGATCAGCACCTTGCGCACGCTGGCAAGCTTTGCCGCCACGGCGCGAACCTTGTCGGCGACCTCGATCGCCTTGCCGTTGTACCAATAGCCGTCCGGCGCGATGAAAACGGTGGGCTCGATCTGGCCGAAACGGTCGAGCACGCCCTGCTCGCCGAAATCGGGAGAACAGGACGACCAGACCGCGCCGATCGAGGCGGCAGCCAGCATCGCGGCGACCGTCTCCGGCATGTTGGGCATCATTGCTGCGATGCGGTCGCCGGCCTTGACGCCGAGCGACAGGAAGAGCTGCTGCAGACGCGAGGTCAGCGCGCGCAACTCGTTCCAGGAAAGCCTGCGCTCGACCTTGTCCTCGCCGCGAAAGACGATCGCCGGCCCGCTGCCGGTCTTCTTTAGAAGGTTCTCGGCGAAATTGAGCCTGGCGTCGGGGAAGAAGGCGGCGCCAGGCATCCTGTCGCCGTCGACGAGCGCCCGTTCACCCTTGTCGCCGACCAGCCCGCAGAAATCCCAGACCAGGCCCCAGAACGTCTCACGGTTGTCGATCGACCAGCCATGGAGCTCGACATAGCTGGAGAAGGTGGTTCCGGCCTTGGCCTCGGCGGCCTTCATGAAAGCAGTCATGGGCGCCGCGTCGATCTGCTCCTGCGTCGGTGCCCACAAGGGTGTCTCGGCTGCCATCATCGCTCCTCCCAAAGCGTGTCGCGTTTCAGGCGGTTAAGCCTGTTATCGCATAGGTCGTTGTCCCAAAGCCGGCGCACCATTCTGGGGCATCCGATAAGGTGGACCGCTTATGCATGTTGCAGCGCAGCATAGCAAGATTTTGTTCGCGCGGCCATTGCCGGGCCATAAAGACTTGAAAAGCGTCAGCGCTCGGTTACACCCGTCGGGCAATTTTGTCGGCAATGGAAGCATACGGGGCGAGATGCGATCATCTATGATCCGACGTGGGGTGTGGGCGGTCGGCGTTGCCGTGCTTGTCCTTGCGCTCGCCGTCGCCGCCCTGCCGCTGATTGCCTCGACGCGCATCGTGCGCGACCGCATCGCGTGGGAGCTGAGCGCCTGGAGCGGATTCCGGGTCACTATCGACGGCTCGCCGCGCATCGAGGTCTGGCCGAAATTCCAGGCGATCTTGAGCGACGTGACGCTGTCGCAATGGACAGAGACCGATGCGCCGCCGGTGATCGTGGCCGACCGCGTGGAGGTCGATCTTTCCGCCATGGCCGCCCTGCGGGGCGACGTGGCGTTTTCGACGGCAAGGCTGGTGCGGCCGACGATCCGGGTGGAGCGGACGGCGAGCGGCTTCTACCTGCCGCCGCTGCCGAGCGGCGGCCGCATCGCGCGCTCGATCGACACCGCGCGCGTCGTGGTCGGCGCGAACCCGCAAAAGCCCGATCTCGGCAAGTTGCCATCCGATCCGTTCGGCGTGGTCGAATTCCGGGACGGCCGTGTCATCACCTCGGCGGGTGGCAAGGACACCGAGATCCTGAGCAGCCTGAGCGGCCAGGTGAACTGGGCGGCGATGAACAGCGACGCATCGCTGACGGCAACGGGGATATGGCGCGGAGAGAGCGTCCAGGTGGATTTTTCCTCGGCCAGGCCGCTGGTGCTGTTTGCCGGAGGGGGCGCGCCCGTCACGCTTTCGTTCAAGGCGGCCCCGGCGACTTTCTCCTTCGATGGCGTCGCCTCGATGTCGGACAATGCCTATTTCGACGGCCAGGCGAAATTCGCGGCGCCCTCGCTTCGGCGCGTCCTGGAATGGTCACAGGCGGGTATCGCTCCGGGAGCCGCAATCGGCTCGGTCTCGGTCTCCAGCAAGGTGACGGCTTCGGCAGGCCGGGCGAAGTTCGAGAACACCACCGTTGCGCTAGACAACAACCCAGGCATGGGCGCGCTTGATTTCTCCTTCGCTGAAGCGCGGCCCGTCATCGCTGGCACGCTCGCCTTCGACACGCTGGACCTCCGATCCTTCCTGTCCGCGTTCACTCCGATCGCGCCCACCGGCCAGGCAGGCCCCGGCGAGATCGACACCAGCTTCGCCGACCGGATCAACCTCGATCTGAGGCTCTCGGCCGCGCACGCAACGGCCGGACCGGTCCAGCTTGCGGACGTCGCCGCGACCGCGCAGGTCAAGAACGGCCTCGCCGTCTTCGACATATCCGATGCGTCGGCCTTCGGCGGCAATGTCCAGAGCAGCCTGCGCTTCGACCGCAAGCCGGAAGGCACGCAGGTCGAGATGCGGCTGCTGGCGTCCGACGTCGACACCGGCGCCTTCGCCACTGCCGCTGGCATGACCCGGCTGGTGCCGGCCGGCACCGGAACCGTCTCGGTCATCCTCAAGGGACCAGGCAAGGCCTGGGATTCGATCTTCGAAAATGCCGATGGATCGTTCTCGGCGACGTTCGGACCGGGTTCGCTGAACGGGCTCAACCTGCCCGCCTTCCTCAAGCACAACGAGCAGGGCGGCTTTTTCGCGCTCGACGATGTCGCCGACGGCTCGCTGCCGATCGACGGCGCGGAGATCAAGGCGAGCATCTCGAAAGGCGTGGCGCGGCTGGACAAGGCCGAGGTCAATTCGCAGAAGTACAAGATCTGGCTTTCCGGCATTGCCTCCTATACCGGGCGTGGATTGGCGCTCTCCGGCGGCATCGTCCCGACGGGCCAGCCTCCAGCGCAGCCGCAGGCCAACGGCCAGACGGCCAATCCGCCCCCTCAAGCCCCCAATCAGTCGCTGTTCTTCGTCGGTGGCAACTGGAGCTCGCCGTTCATCTCGCCGATCAGCCGCGGCGTTTCGGGCCAGTAGCAAACGAAAGGCCCGTTCCCTGCCGAACGGGCCTATGCCGGTCCCTCTATCCGCGCTGGGCGGCCTGCTCGTCGCGCTGACGCTGCACCTCGCGGCGCTTGTTGGCGATCGAGGCAATGATGACGCCGACCGCGACCACCGCGATCAGGATGGTGCAGGCGGCGTTGATCTCAGGCGTCACGCCGAGGCGGACCTGGCTGTAGATCTTCATCGGCAGCGTCGTGGCGCCCGGACCCGACGTGAAGGAAGCGATGACCAGATCGTCGAGCGACAGCGTGAAGGCCAGCATCCAGCCCGAGATGATCGCCGGCAGGATGACCGGCAAGGTGATCTGGAAGAAGGTCTTCACCGGCGGCGCGCCGAGATCCATCGCCGCCTCCTCCAGCGAGCGGTCGAACGACACCAGCCGCGACTGCACGACGACGGCGACGAAGCACATGGTGAAGGTGATGTGGGCGAGCGTGACCGTCAGGAAGCCACGGTCGAGTCCTACGGCGACGAAGAGCAGCAGCAGCGACAGGCCGGTGATGACTTCCGGCATGACCAGCGGCGCGAAGACCATGCCCGAGAACAGCACCCTGCCCCTGAAGCGCGTGTAGCGCGTCAAGGTTATGGCGGCCAGCGTGCCGAGCACGGTCGCCACCGTGGCGGAGATCACGCCGACACGCGCCGTCACCCAGGTCGCGTCCATCAGGCCCTGATTGTGGAAAAGCGAGACATACCACTTGGTCGAGAAGCCGCCCCAAACGGTGACGAGCTTCGATTCGTTGAAGGAGAAGATGATGAGGAGGACGATCGGCAGGTAGAGGAAAGCAAAGCCAAGCACGATCGAGGTGATGTTGAAGCGGCTCCAGGTCGAGTTCATTTGCCTTGCTCCTGGGCACGCGCCTGGGCCTGCTGGAAGAACATGATCGGAACGGTCAGCACCAGCAGCAGGATGACGGCCACCGCCGACGATACCGGCCAGTCGCGGTTGGAGAAGAACTCGTTCCACAGCGTCTTGCCGATCATCAGCGTCTGCGAGCCGCCGAGGAGATCCGGAATGACGAACTCGCCAACGACCGGGATGAACACCAGCAGGCAGCCGGCGATGACGCCGGGCAGCGACAGCGGGAAGGTGATCTTCCAGAAGGCGCCGGTGGGCGGGCAGCCGAGATCCTGCGCCGCCTCGATCAGCGAGTAGTCCATCTTCTCAAGCGAGGAGTAGAGCGGCAACACCATGAAGGGCAGGTAAGAGTAGACGATGCCGATGAAGATGGCGGTGTAGGTGTTGAGGATCACGAGCGGCTCGCTGATGATGTGCAGCGACAAAAGCAGCTGATTGAGCAGCCCTTCAGGCTTCAGGATGCCGATCCACGCATAGACGCGGATCAGGAACGAAGTCCAGAACGGCAGGATCACCAGCATCAACAGTGTCGGGCGGATCGTCGCCGGGGCGCGGGCCATGCCGTAGGCGATCGGATAGCCGACGATCAGCGTCAGCACCGTCGAGATCGCCGCGATGACCAGGCTCGTCACATAGGCGTTGAAGTAAAGGGCGTCCTGCGTCAGCCAGGTGTAGTTGTCGAAGCTCAATTTCTTGAACTGACCTATAAAGCCCGACCAGCCATCGGCGAAATCCATCACCGGCGTATAGGGCGGCATCGAGATCGCCGACTGCGACAGCGATATCTTGAAGACGATGATGAACGGAATGAGGAAGAAGAACAGCAGCCAGAGATAGGGGATAATGATGACGAGGCGGTCAATGACACCCTTCGCCAGCCTCGCCGGCAACGCGGCGGTGGTTTCGGTCGATGGGGAGACGGCGGCGGCGATGTCGGTCATGGCCCCCTCCTACCTTGTCAGCACGACGCCGGCATCGGGCCGGAACGAAACCCAGGCGCGGTCGTTCCAGGTCAGCGGGTCCTCGGAGACGCGCGCCGCGTTCAGCGCGCTCGCCCGCACGATCTGTCCGTCATCGAGCTTGACGTGATAGACGGTCATGTCGCCGAGATAGGCAACATCGTACACCTCGCCTTCCAGCGCGTTGACGGCATCGGCAGGCTTCTTCGAGGTAACCCTGATTTTCTCCGGCCTGATCGCAAAGACGATGTTGGCACCGGCCGCGGCGTCGCCGCCATTGTCGACGACGATCTGCGCACCGGTCGCGCCGGTGATGCGCGTGGTGCTCGCGGAGCGCTCGGCGACCTTGCCCTCGAACATGTTCACGTTGCCGACGAAGTGCGCCACGAAGCGCGAAGTCGGCGCCTCGTACACCTCGGCAGGCGTGGCGACCTGCATCACCTCGCCCTTGTCCATGATGGCGATGCGGTCGGCCATGGTCATGGCCTCTTCCTGGTCGTGTGTGACGACGACGAAGGTGAGGCCCAGTTCCTGCTGAAGGTCCATCAGTTCGAATTGGGTCTCCTCGCGCAGCTTCTTGTCGAGCGCGCCGAGCGGCTCGTCCAGAAGCAGCACCTTCGGCCGCTTGGCGACCGAGCGGGCAAGCGCGACGCGCTGGCGCTGGCCGCCCGAAAGCTGGTGCGGCTTGCGCTTGGCGAACTGCTCGAGCTTGACCAGCTTCAGCATCTCGGCGACGCGCTTTTCGATGTCCTGCGCGGGCATGCCTTCCTGCTTGAGGCCGAAGGCGATGTTCTTCTCCACGGTCATGTGCGGGAACAGCGCATAGGACTGGAACATCATGTTGACTGGCCGTCGGTAGGGCGGGATGCCGCGCAGATCCTGGCCGTCGAGCAGGATGCGGCCCGAGGTCGGCTCCTCGAAACCGGCAAGCATCCTGAGCAGCGTCGATTTTCCGCAGCCGGAGGCGCCGAGCAGGGCGAAGAACTCGCGCTCGAAGATGGTCAGCGACAGATTGTTCACGGCGGTGAAGTCACCGAAATTCTTGGTGACCTTGTCGAACTGGATATACGGCTTGGCGTTCGGATCACTCCACGGCGCGAAATCCCTGCGGATGCTGCCAAGCGATTTCATATCCCCACTCCCATTGTCTTAAAGTGCCGTTCGCGCGGTCCGTCGTCTCGAGCAAGCGCGGACCTGTTCTACCAGCTTGTTGTGACGCAATTCCCGGCGGAAAACCGCCGTGCTTTTCCTGGAATTGACTAAAGAAATGTGACCCCGGCAGTTTGCTGCCGGGGTCACCCGCGACTGTTACTGACCGGTGACGATCTTCGTCCAGGTGCGTGTGATGACGCGCTGGGTCTTCGGATCGTATGGCTGCACCGTATAGAGCTTCTTGAGCGTCTCGGCGTCGGGATAGACCGAGGTGTCTTCCAGGATCGCCTTGTCGACGAATTGCTGAGAAGCCTTGTTGCCGTTGGCGTAGAGCACGTAGTTCGACGACTTGGCGATCACTTCCGGCTTCATCATGTAGTTGAGGAATTCATGCGCCTCGGCGACATGTTTTGCATCGGCGGGGATCGCCATCTGATCGAACCACATCTGGGCGCCTTCCTTCGGAACCGAGTAGCCGATCTCGACCCCTTGCTTGGCGTCATGGGCGCGGTTGCGGGCCTGGAATACGTCGCCGGACCAGCCGATCGCCATGCAGATATCGCCATTGGCGAGCGCATTGATATACTCGGAGGAGTGGAACTTGCGGATGTAGGGACGGACCTTGAGCAGTGCTTCCTCGGCCTTCGAGATATCATCCTGCGAGGTGCTGTTCGGATCGAGGCCCAGATATTTCAGCGCCGCGGGAATGACGTCGGCCGGCGAGTCCAGAACGTAGACGCCGCAGTCCTTCAGCTTGGCCAGCTTGTCAGGATTGAAGAACACGTCCCAGCTGTCGATCTTGTCGGTACCGAGCGCGGCCTGCACCTTCTTGACGTTGTAGCCGAGCCCGACCGTGCCCCACATGTAGTTGACTGAATATTCGTTGCCGGGATCGTATTTGCCGGTGCGCTCGGTAATGACGTCCCACATGTTGGAGATATTGGGCAGCTTCGACTTGTCGAGCTTCTGGAACACGCCGGCCTGGATCTGGCGCGCCAGGAAGTTGGCGCTCGGCACCACGACGTCGTAGCCACTGCCGCCCGCAAGCAGCTTCGTCTCGAGAATCTCGTTGGAATCGAAAGTATCGTAGACGACCTTGATGCCGGTCTGCTTGGTGAAGTCGTCGATGATCGAACTGTCGATATAGTCCGACCAGTTATAAACATTGATGACGCGATCCTCGGCGTGGCCGCCGATGGTAAAAAGCGTCAGAAATACCGAGGTTGCCGAAAGCCAAAGCGCTTTGCGGATCATGCTTCTCTCCTTTGATGAATGTTCCCCCACCGCCCGCGGCGATATGGGCGCGGGGCGGCGTTCGTTTCAGATTATTGAGCTTTACTGGAAGCGACAAGCGTGAACTGCCGGCAATGCGCCGGACCGTCGTGCGATGGTTGCAGGCGCTTCGCCATCTCCGGGGAGGTCCCGGAATGGCGGCAACGGCATTCGCCGCGGCATAAGAAGAAATACGACAGTGTTGTCCGGTCCCGACCAGACCGGCGAATAAACTTGGCAAGACACGCCTGTCTTGTTGTTGCAATGGCCTCAGCCTGCCCGGCCAGCAACGCGGTTGTCAATGGGGAGGGGCGTTACAATCAATTGGGAGACGGCAGGCCGGTGACGCCGGGCCGCGCCGGCCGCGTCTGGCGTTTGAACTCGAAGCCGATATGGACCAGCAGCGCCGTGACGACGACCGCGCCGCCGATGATGGTGCGCACCGACGGCACTTCTGAATGGACCAGCCAGACCCAGATCGGGCCAAGGATCGGCTCGAAAGTGCCGAGCAGCGCGGCGATCGCCGCGGGCACCAGCCGCGCGCCCATGGCGAAGAAGGCGAGACCGACGCCGAGGTTTATCACGCCGAAGGCGAAGAGGAATCCCATGTCACGGCCGGAGACCGCGAACTCCGATGCCTGTGATGCAGCGAACACACAGGCAAGCAAGGCGGCGAGACAGTTGGCCGGAACCATGCGCACATGGGCGAAACGCCGGGTGATGACGGTCGCGAACGAAAACATCACCGCGATCAACAGCGCGAGGCCGTCGCCGATCGGAGAGACGGCGCCGCCGAGGGATTCCGAGACCATGATGGCGACACCCGCGATGACGGCGGCAATGGCGACCCATGTGCCCGGGCTGACGCGTTCGCGAAACAGCACCCAGGCAAGCAAGGCCGCCAGCAACGGCACGCCGGCCTGCATCAGGAGGATGTTGGCGACCGTGGTGTAGGAGAGCGCCACCACGAAGCTCGTCGAGGCCGTGGCAAAGCAGATTGCGACGCCAAGGCCGGGCAAGCCCATGTCACGGAACAGTTTCCAGGTGCCGCGCCAGCCGTCGCGCCAGAGCATGAAGGCGATGAGAAAGGCCACCGCCCAGAGCGAGCGCCAGAACACGACGGTCCAGTTGTCGCCGACATGGATGAAGCGGGCGATGGTGCCGCCAAAGCTCCACATCAGCGCCGACAGGAAGACCAGCAGCATGCCGATCCGCTCCTCGCGCGGCGAGACTGTGGGCAAGGCGACGCGAGGCGAGGCGGTATCGGTCATGGACACGACTGTCAGCGAGTTGCGGGCGGTACGATGCACCAAGGACGACAAGACTATGTCCCATTCGCGTAGCGCAAAGACGAAAACGAGGCGTGATCCAGCAGTCGCTGAAATATGGGACAAAAGCCGCTGGGGGGCCCCGGACCTAGCCCTGGAAATCGAAGGCGCTGAGACCCGTCACCATCTCGTCGAGGCCTAGCGGGCGCGTCACCGGCGGCTCGGCGCGAGCCAGGCAGCCGGCGCGCTCGCAGAGCCTGCAGGCGGGGCCGACTGGCGTGGCGAACACGGGACCCGCCCCCGCCTTGCCAGCGGCGACCGTCGGCAACGCCGCGCCGTAGACAATCTCGTCGCGAAAGCCGATGTCGCAGCCAAGCAGCAAGGCCGTGCGCCGCGGCCGTTCGGAGAAGGCGCCCTGCGGGCCTTCCAGGGTGCGGGCGATGCAGAGGAATTCGGCCCCGTCGGGCATCTCAACGGCCTCGACAAGGATTTGCGCCGGTTGCGAGAAGGCAGCATGGACCGCGAGTTTCGGACAGCCGCCGCCGAACCGGCTTTGCGGATAGCCCAGGCTGCCCGCCTTGCGGAAGCGGTTGCCGGCATTGTCGACCTCCAGCATGAAGAAGGGCACCCCGGATGCGCCCGGTCGCTGCAGCATGGTCAGCCGGTTCGCAGCCTGTTCGAAGGAGACGCCGAAGCGGGAGCGCAGGACATCGATGTCGTAGCGGGCGCGCACGGCCGCGGCATGGAAAGCCTGATAGGGCATCATCAGCGCGTGCGCGGCATAGCGGCCGAGCTCGAAGCGGGCGAGCCGGCGCGCCTCATCGGTACCGAGCTTCAGCGCCTCAATCTCGGCGGCCACGGCCACCGTCATGCGGATCAGGCTCGCCTCCATCGCGATCTCGCGCAGTTGATCGAAGGGCGATAGCCGCTCGGACAGGAACAGGCGCTGCGAGTGGCGATCGTAGCGGCGGCGCCAGTTCGGCATGGTAGCGACCGGCAGCACCTTGATGACGATGCCATGCTCGCGCCTCAGCCAGGCCTTCAGCGCGCCGAACAGATCATCGCCAGGATCGAGCACCGAGATGAAAGCCTCGGCCTCCTCTTCCAGCGATGCGAAGTGGTTCGCCCGGCGCTCGAAGGTCTCGTGCACCTCATCTATGGGCAGCCGCGCGCCGGACAAAGCTGTCGCCCTGCCCTCACGCGCCAGCAGCTCGTTGAGGTCCGACAGCCGCTCGGCCTGCTCGCGATAGGCGCGAAACAGTTTTACCATCGCGGCCGAGGCATTCGGAGCAATCTCCGCAAGATCGATAAGCTCCTGATCTCCCGGCAGTTCGGCGCTGAGCAGCGGATCGCCGAACACCTCTTTCAGGGCCGCGATCGACCCCTTCGTCTCGCCCTGCAGCTCGTGCGGGTCGACCTTGTAGACGGACGCAAGCTTCAGGATCAGCTGCACCGTGATCGGCCGCTGGTTACGCTCGATGAGGTTGAGATAGGAGGGCGAGATGCCCAGCCCTTCGGCCATCGCCGTCTGGGTCAGGCCCTTGGCGTTGCGAAGCCGTCTAATACGCGGCCCCGCGAAGATCTTCTGGTCGGCCACCCGGCAATCCTTGACAAAGCTTGACTCGAGCCACCCGTCAGGAGGCTGTGCATCACCATTTACAATCGTGACAAATTTACAGAGCCAGCCTGTCAAAGGCAACACAGCTTTTCTCTTATTTTCAGCGCGAAACCACGGTTTTCGTGGCGTATTTTGCGCTGCAATGTAAACGATGTCACACACCTGCAGCGCAATGACAGTTGAAGCAAGGCGCTGCTCGAACCAGCTTTCAATGACCTGGAGTGAGCAATGACCGATTTTTACAACCTCGTCCCATCCGCGCCGGAGGGCCGTTTCGATGGCATCGAACGTCCTTATTCGCCGGAGGATGTGAAGCGGCTGCGTGGCTCGGTCCAGATCAGGCAGACGCTCGCCGAAATGGGCGCGAACCGGCTTTGGAAGCTCATCCACGAGGAAGACTTCGTCAACGCGCTCGGCGCCATGTCCGGCAACCAGGCCATGCAGCAGGTGAGGGCCGGGCTGAAGGCGATCTATCTGTCGGGCTGGCAGGTCGCCGCGGATGCCAACACCGCGTCCGCCATGTATCCTGACCAGTCGCTCTATCCGGCCAATGCCGCGCCGGAGCTGGTCAAGCGCATCAACCGCACCTTGCAGCGCGCCGACCAGATCGAGACTTCCGAAGGCAAGGGCCTGTCGGTCGACACCTGGTTCGCACCGATCGTCGCCGACGCCGAGGCCGGTTTCGGCGGACCGCTCAATGCCTTCGAGATCATGAAGGCCTTCATTGAAGCGGGCGCCGCGGGCGTCCATTACGAGGATCAGCTGGCGTCGGAAAAGAAGTGCGGCCATCTCGGCGGCAAGGTGCTGATCCCGACGGCCGCGCATATCCGCAACCTCAACGCGGCGCGCCTGGCGGCCGACGTCATGGGCACGCCGACCCTGGTGGTGGCGCGCACCGACGCGGAAGCGGCAAAGCTGCTCACTTCCGACATCGACGAGCGCGACCGGCCTTTCGTAGACTACGACGCCGGCCGCACGGTCGAGGGCTTCTACAATGTCAGGAACGGCATCGAGCCTTGCATCGCGCGCGCCGTCGCCTACGCGCCGCATGCCGACCTGATCTGGTGCGAAACCTCGAAGCCCGATCTCGCGCAGGCGAAGAGGTTCGCCGAGGGCGTGCATAAGCATCATCCGGGCAAGCTGCTCGCCTATAATTGTTCGCCGTCCTTCAACTGGAAGAAGAACCTCGACGACGCGACCATCGCCAAGTTCCAGAGGGAACTCGGCGCCATGGGCTACAAGTTCCAGTTCATCACGCTGGCCGGCTTCCACCAGCTGAACTTCGGCATGTTCGAACTGGCGCGCGGCTACAAGGACCGGCAGATGGCGGCCTATTCGGAGTTGCAAGAAGCCGAGTTCGCGGCCGAGGCCAACGGCTACACCGCGACCAAGCATCAGCGCGAGGTCGGCACCGGCTATTTCGACGCGGTGTCGATGGCTATCACGGGCGGGCAGTCTTCGACCACCGCCATGCATGAATCGACCGAGCACGCCCAATTCAGGCCTGCGGCCGAGTAACGGATAACAACCAGAGGAAACGCCCACAGGGCATCTACATCGAGGAGAACAGCAATGGCATCGATAAGCCGAGTCAAGGAACGCGCCGAAGAACAGTCGAGCGCGATGAGCGTCGACCAGCAGGCAACGATCCGCATGCTTGCCAACGACCTGCACAGGCTTAACCAGTCGGTCATGAAGGCAGTCGAGGCGGGCGTCTCGGTGGAACTGGTGCGTTCGGCCAGGCACCATGGCGGCGACGGCAACTGGGGTGATCTTTTGATCCCGGTCATCGTTACACATCAGAGCCATAGCTGACGTAACGTCAACAATCGCTGGCGAGTGTCTCCCGTGCGTTATACGTTCGGGAGACAGTCGTCTCTTTTCGAATTTCGTTCATTGCGGTAGTCAGAACTTGCGCTGAATTTTAGCAGTTCTTGTTATATTTTCGCGTTCTATCGTTTCAGCTTGACACGGTGGGCGATCTCACGCCAATTGCGCCTCAGGTTTCAACCCTGCATTGAACCAGAGGCCCGCCCAGCCCCATGTGTCCCGCCAATCCCGACGACCCTGCAAAACCATTGAAACCGGCAGACCGTGCCGGCGGGTTGCCGACCGACTTTTCCAAAGTGCTTGTCGTCGGAAAATCCTCGATCAACCGGGTCGTCGTCTCGAAGATCGTCGAGAAATCGGGACTGAAGCCAATATCTGAATCGCCCGACACCGCCGGGAAGGCACTGAGCGGCCATGTGCCCTGCGCTGTCATCCTGGACGGCGGAGCCGACAACAAGGATTGCGACGGGCTGGTCTCCGGCATCGACGCGTTGCGGCGCGCGTCGGGCAAAGCACTGCCCTCGGTGATCCTGCTCTCGTCCAGGACCGGCACGCCGGAAAGCTTCGGCCTCTCGAGCGTGATCGACGCCGTGGTCGCCAAGCCGATCACGCCCGAACGGCTGCAACCGGTGATCGATAGGCTGATTGGCCGCTGACAGTTCAGCACTAAGCGGGATCGCCGACGTTCCTGCCCGAGATCAGGCGATTAGCCAGCCTTCGCTATGGTCTCGATCAACGCAGGCAGTTGTCCAAGGTCGGCGATCCGACGAAACCGCGGCGCGGTAACCGGCGCCTCGGCATGCTCGACCGCCCAGGTCAGCTCGTGCGGCACATGGACGCCCCAACCGCCGGCCTCGATGGCCGGAACCACGTCCGATTTGAGCGAGTTGCCGACCATCATGCTGTTTTGCGGCCCGTCGCCATGGCGGCCGAAGATACGGGCATAGGTGGCCGCGCTCTTGTCGCTGACAATCTCGACGGCGTCGAAAAGATCGCCGAGCCCTGACTGCGCCAGCTTGCGTTCCTGGTCGAAAAGATCGCCCTTGGTGATCAAGACCAGACGGAAGGAGCCAGCGAGCGTCTCGACCGTTTCACGCGCATATGGCAGCGGCTCGATCGGATGGCTGAGCATCTCACGGCCGGCGGCGAGGATTTCGCCGATGACCGAACCTGGAACCTCGCCATTAGTGACCTCGACCGCCGTCTCGATCATCGACAAGGTGAAGCCTTTGATGCCGAAGCCGTAAAGGGCAAGATTGCGCTTCTCGGCCGCGAGCAGCCTTGCAGCGACGTGTTCGTGATCGCCGTGGTCCGCCAGCAGAGCGGTCAGGCGCTTCTCGGTCATGCGGAAGAACTGCTCGTTCTGCCACAGCGTGTCGTCGGCATCGAAGCCTATGGTCGTCAGACGTGAATCGGACATGGACAGAGACTCGCCTCTCGGATAGTTCATCTAGACCTTGTCGGGCGCGATCGCCAGCCGCAGCGACGGGACCAAGTCTCCGGCTGGCGGTCCCGCGCCTGTGACGAGCGGGACGCCTCCCCTTCCCTTCCCCCACGAGGCCCGGCTATAATTTGAAATCCGCAACACAATCTGGTGAATGATGCCGCCTGAAAAAAAGGAAGTCCGTCCGTCAAGCCGGGGGGGACGCGCCCGCACGCCCGCTTTCCTGAAAAACGAACGTGGTGTGAAGAACTGGAAGGAAGCCAGCGCCTGGCTCGAATGGCGCGGCATCGAGGACATCGAATGCATCACGCCGGACCAGGCCGGCGTCGCCCGCGGCAAGATGATGCCGTCGAAGAAATTCACCTCCAACACCTCGCTGGCGCTGCCTTCGGCGGTGTTCATGACGACGATCTCCGGCGGCTACCCGGAAGACGGCAACGGCTTCCACTATCCGGAGGATGACGGCGACCTGAAGCTTTTGCCCGACCTTTCGACGCTCACCGTCGTGCCCTGGGAAGAAGACCCCACCGCCGCTGTGATCTGCGACCTCGTGCATCAGGACGGCCGTTCGGTGGAATTCACGCCGCGCAACGTGCTGAAGCGCGTGCTTGCCGCCTACGACGAGCGCGGCCTCAAGCCCGTGGTGGCGCCCGAGATCGAATTCTACCTGGTACGAAAGAACCCCGATCCGGACTATCCGCTGACGCCGCCTGTCGGCCGCTCGGGACGGCCTATCGGCGGCGGCGCCGGCTACTCGATCGCCGGCGTCAACGAGTTCGACGAGCTGATCGACGACATCTACCATTTCTCGGAGCGGCAGGGCCTGGAGATCGACACGCTGATCCATGAAGAGGGCGCCGGCCAGCTCGAGATCAACCTGCGCCATGGCAACCCGATCGAGCTCGCCGACCAGGTCTTCATGTTCAAGCGCACCATCCGCGAGGCGGCGCTGAAGCATGAGATCTACGCCACCTTCATGGCCAAGCCTATCCAGGGACAGCCGGGTTCGGCCATGCATATCCATCAGTCGGTGGTCGACAAGAAGACCGGCAAGAACATCTTCTCGGCCGAGGACGGCTCGGAGACAGACGACTTCTTCCATTTCATCGGCGGCATGCAGAAGCACGTGCCCAACGCGCTGGTGATGTTTGCGCCCTACGTCAATTCCTATCGTCGGCTGACCCAGGCCGCTTCGGCGCCGGTCAACACCCAGTGGGGCTACGACAACCGCACGACCGCCTTCCGCGTGCCGCGCTCCGACCCGGCGGCGCGCCGCGTCGAGAACCGCATTCCGTCTTCCGACGCCAATCCCTACCTTGCGCTCGCCGCTTCGCTGGCCTGCGGCCTGATTGGCATCACGAAGAAGGAGAAGGCGTCAGCGCCGGTGCTGACGACAGCCAACGAAGACGAGATCGATCTACCGCGCAACCTGCTGGAGGCAGTCGACCTGTTCGAAAGCGACACGGAACTCGGCGCTCTCCTGGGAAAATCCTTCGCGGCGACCTATGCGGCTATCAAGCGCGCCGAGTTCGAGACCTTCATGGAAGTGATCAGCCCGTGGGAGCGGGAATATCTGCTTCTCAACGTCTGACCGATCATGAACTATCAATCCCCGATTTCCCCCGGGCGCTCGTGGTATGAGGATACGGCCGGGCCTCGGCCCGAGTATCCTGCCCTCGATGGCGACCGCCAATGCGATGTCGTCATTATCGGCGGCGGCTTTACCGGCCTGTCGGCAGCGGCTCATCTTGCCAAGGCCGGCTCGAATGTCGTGCTCATCGAAGCCTATCGTTTCGGCGACGGCGCTTCGGGCCGCAATGGCGGGCAGCTCGGCACCGGCCAGCGTGCCTGGGCCGAGGAACTGGAGGCCGAGTATGGCCTCTCGCGCGCCAAGGCGCTGTTCGATCTTGCGGAAGAGGCCAAGGCGCATCTGCTCGACTTCAGCGCCGCCAACGGCATCGATATCGACTACATGCCGGGCCAGTTGTCGGTGGCGCATAAGGAACGTTACGTCGACGACTACAAGCGCCATGCCGACATCATGGCGAGCCGCTTCGACTATCCGTATGTGAGCTTCATGGACGCGGCGGAAACGGCGCAACGTCTTGGCTCGACGCGTTACTTCGGCGGCGCGCGCGACAAACGCACCGGCCATATCCACCCCTTGAAGCTGGTGATCGGCACGGCCAAGGTGGCGGCCACTGCCGGCGCGCATCTGTTCGAGCAGACGCCGTCGACCGGCATCACCTCCGCCGGCGGCAAAGTGAAGGTCACGACCGCAAGAGGCACGATCTCCGCCGACAAATGCCTGATCGCGGTCAACGCCTATGGCGGCAATCTCGAGCCGGTAAGCGCGGCACATATCATGCCGATCGGCTCCTTCATCGGCGCGACCGTGCCGCTGGGGGCGGATTCGAAAGTGCTGCCCGGCGGCGAATCGGTGGACGATTCCCGCTTCGTCGTGCGCTATTTCCGCAAGTCGAAGGACGGCCGGCTTTTGTTCGGCGGCCGCGAGGTCTACGCCGTCAACGATCCGAAAGATATCCACATCCATATCCGCCGGCAAATCGCCGAGCTCTATCCGGCGCTCAAGGATGTCGAGATCACGCATGGCTGGGGCGGCTATGTCGGCATCACGGTGCCGAGAAAACCCTTCGTGCGTGAAGTCATGCCGAACGTGATCTCCGTCGGTGGCTATTCCGGGCATGGCGTCATGTTGTCCAACTTCTTCGGCAAGCTCTACGCCGAGACGGTTTGCGGCAATCGCGACCGGCTGAAGCTGATCGAGGATTTGAAGATTCCAGCCTTTCCTGGTGGCCGGCGCTTCCGCGCGCCGCTGCTATTCCTGGCACTCAGCTGGTATGCGCTGCGCGACCGTATCTGAGCGGGCATCGGTCCGAAGCCTTTGATTCGGCAAGCGACATGCCGCTGCGGCAAGTTGCAGAATCCTTAACAAAGGCGCAGAATTTCGCACTGATGCCATAATCGGCAGCGATAGGTGCAAGTTCTGGGCGATAGATACGGGGATTTGCGCGGGCCTGCCCGCCGCAATTCGGGACCGATGCCGATCGAAAGCCGGCTGTTACGGCAGTGATCGAAAGAACGTCGGCCTGCTACTTGGAGGTGGTTTGAGTGAGTGAGCCCTTCAGTTTCGGCGCGCCGGAACGACGGCGCTTCGCAATGCAGTTCGGCTATGATGTACGGCCATCCTTCTGGCAGAATGTCCAATCGAATTCGCATTTGGTGATCGCAGCTGTCGGCACCGTGGCGCTGCTTGGCGTCGCGGCGGTAGCGCTTTGGCTGGCCTTGCCCGGCAACGGCCGGCAGACCGTCGCCAGCACAGGGCAGACCGTGCCCGCCGTTCCGGTCAAGACGACGAAGATCGCGCCGGCCGCGGCAAACGCCGTCGTGACGGTTGCGGCAGCGCCGCAGGCCGCTCGCAAGGCCGACGCGGTTTCGCCGGCCACCGCGGTCCGCGAGGCCGCTATTCCCGCGCTGGCCTCCAGCAGCCCCCGCTGGAACCCTGCCGGAAGCGGAACAACACCTGCTCCGGCCGAGGCGGCGGCATCACCGGCGCCAGCCAACCAGGCGGCTTCCACCGAGTCGGCTTCCAACCAGCCCGCGGCCAGCCCGCCGGCCGCGCAAAAGGAAGCGGTGGCGGCCTACGCCGAAGCCCCTGCCGAGAACGACGCCTCGACGGCGCTGTCGGAAGTCGCGGCGCCCGCGCCGACGGACGACCAATCGGCGGCCGGGAACAATGCGGACGCCGAGACCGCGGCCATCCCGGAAGTCAAGCCGCAGGCTCCCGATGCCGATACGGCGGCAACCGGCGACAACGCAGCCAAGCCTAGGCAAGCCAGCGCCGGCGCGAATGGGCACATCCTTCGGCCGGTGACGATGCGGGCAGGCCCAAAGAAGGGCGCTGCCGCGATCCTGACCGTGCCCGCCAAGGCGCCGGTGCAGGTGATGAATTGCAAGCAGTGGTGCGAGATCGTCTACAACGGCAAGCACGGCTGGGTCTACAAGAGCTACGTCAAAACCGGCGCCTGATCCGGATCGCCGCGCGGCTGCGTCAGCCGCCGAACGCCCGGCGAAGGCGCTGCAGGCGGCGATGGAACTTGCGCTTCCTGACGAAGTCCCGATGTTCATCGAACGGCACTTCGTAGAGGCCGCAGGTCAGGCAGCCTTCCTTCTTGCCGCAGGCCGGAATCCAGCATTTGACGTCGCGGGACCAGGCAAGCGCGATACGCTCCAGGTGAAGATTGGAGGAACTCTTGAGCAGGACCAGTTCGCCGGGCGCCGCCGTGCGTTTGATGTGATCCGAGACCTCTTTGGGCGTGCGCAATTCGACGAACCTGCCGATGTCTCGATCGTCCTGACTGGCCTTCGATCGATGCGCATGCTCGCCGACATAGATCACTTGGCCCGCGATCTCCCGTGCGCTCTCATATGCCCTGGCATATCTTATGTTCGAGCCGGTAAAGTCCGACAACTGGCCAAGGACGATCCGCTTGCTGTCGAAAGTCGAGCTTGCCAACATCTCGAAGGCAAGGCCCACCGAATGCCCGGGCGCCTTGGCGCAATCCACGATGAAGTGTGGGCCGCCGTCGGTGGTGATTACCTGGCAACGGTTGGCCAGTGGTTCGAATGTCGCGACCCTATCCGCCACCGTCTGGGGCAGCACTCCAAGTTCCAGCGCGGTGGCCGCCGCCGCGGCCACAGGTAGCCAGAAATGCGCGCCAGGGAATGACGTTTGCAGGTCCAGTGCCGCGGCGCGCCAGAGCAGCGTGAAGCTGAGCCTGCGGGGATAGGCAGCGCTGATATCGGTGACGCGATAGTCGGCTGCTTCCGACTCGCCGAACGTCACGAAGCGATGCTGGCCCGATGCCATGGCAAGCACGTTGGGATCGTCGGCATTGAGCACGGCGAGGCCGCCCGGTTCCAGGGCCTCGACCAGTGCACGTTTTTCCTGAGCGACGTTTTCCAGGGTCCTGAAACTGGAAAGATGCTCCAGCCGGACCATCGTGACGACGGCCACGTGCGGCTTCAGCATTTCCGCCATCGGCCTGATGGTACCGACGCCGAAGGCCCCGGCTTCGAAGACCACATAGTCGAGAGGGCCGGCCCGCGGCACCCGCTTGTAAAGCGTGTTGACCAACGCGGTCATCGCATTGGCAAGTATCTGCGTGTGGACGGCACTCTGTCCGGCCAGGATGTGCCCGAGCAGGCCGGCCGCCGTCGACTTTCCGGAGCTTCCGGTGACACCTATGAAAACCGCGCCGCTTCGCGCCCTCGCGCGCCCGGCCCGGTAGAGCCGCAACCGCCACGCCAAATTCTTGCGAATTTCCCGCAGACCAGCCTTCATCAGCCGCTATACCCGACCCGATCCGTTATGCCCTCCGGCGGATCGTCGAGTCAAACCGGAACCGCATGTCGGCTGTGTGCCTTGGCGAACAGTTTACCGGCTTGTTACCAGGCAATTCAGGACGGGAACCGTTCCACACTTCTCCCGGGAATTGCCTACACGCAGCGCCCGCCGTCGACCTCCAGCGCCACGCCGGTGATGAAGGCGGCTTCGTCCGAGGCCAGCCAAAGCGCAGCGTTGGCGATGTCGAGCGGTGTCGAGAGCCGGCCGAGCGGGATGGACGCGCGGAACTTCTCGCGGATCTCCGGCGTGTCCGCGCCCATGAATTTTTCCAGCATGCCGGTTTCACCGGCGACCGGGCACAGGCAGTTGACCCGGATGTTCTTCGGGGCAAGTTCCACCGCCATCGACTTCGTCGCTGTGATGGCCCAGCCCTTGGAGGCATTGTACCATGTCAGGCCGGGCCTCGGACGGAGGCCCGCCGTCGAGGCCGTGGTCAGGATGACGCCGCCACCCTGACGGTCCATGATCGGCACGACGGCAAGTGCTGCGTGATAGATCGCCTTCATGTTGACGGCGGTGATCAGGTCGAAGGTCTCCTCGTCGACGCCAAGCATGTCGCCGTTGCGGTGGGTATAGCCGGCATTGTTGACCATGATGTCGATGCGGCCGAAGGCGCTCTTGGCGGCGTAGATCATCTCGTCGAACTCGGAGCGCAGCGAGACATCCGTCTGCGTCCAGATCGCGTTGTCGCCGATCTCTTGCGCCACGCGCTCGGCCCCCTTGGCGTTGAGGTCGGCAACCACCACGCGCGCGCCCTCCTCGGCAAAGCGCTTGGCCATGCCCTCGCCGAAGCCCGACGCCGCGCCGGTTATGATGGCGACCTTATTTTCCAGACGCATGCTTTTGCCCGCCATTGAACCCATCCCAGAATTTCAGGAGAACGACCGCGCCGCCATTCTCCCTTAGCTTTCGTCACATTCACGTTCTATGTTGCAGCCGCGAACGCTGCCGGAAGCCGTCGCCCCGCCGACAAGCCTCCGTGCAGCGCCGGTGTCAAGGGCACAGGGGACGCCAACCGATATGCAGCGATTGGCTCTTGCTGTGACACCATGGCACTGGAAAATTTAAATCGATTAGAATATACCACTCGCGCTACCGGCGCCCGGCCTCAAATCGGACTGACCATGACCAGCCAGATCATCCCTGTCGATCCTTTCGACTTCATCATCTTCGGCGGCACCGGCGACCTGTCGGAACGCAAGCTGCTGCCTTCGCTCTACTATCGCCAGCGCGACCACCAATTTTCCGAACCGACGCGCATCATCGGCACGTCGCGCGCGAAAATGACCGACGCGGAGTTCCGGGCCTTCGCCAAGCAAGCGATTTCGGACCATGTGAAGGCAGCGGACGTCGACGCTAAAGAACTGGAAACCTTCCTGGCCAGGCTGTCGTATGTCCCGGCGGACGCGACCACTGGCACCGGTTTCGACAAGTTGAAGAAGGCGATCGGCGACAGCGACCGCATCCGCGCCTTCTACCTGGCGGTGGCGCCGGCGTTGTTCGGCGACATCTCGCACCAGCTCAAGGAACACAAGCTGATCACGCCGAACTCGCGCATCGTGCTGGAGAAGCCGATCGGCCGCGACCTTGCCTCGGCGCGCGCGCTGAACGACGCCGTCGGCGACGATTTCCATGAAAGCCAGATCTTCCGCATCGATCACTATCTCGGCAAGGAAACGGTGCAGAATCTGATGGCGCTGCGCTTTGCCAACGCGCTCTACGAGCCGCTTTGGAACTCCGCCCAGATCGACCATGTGCAGATCACGGTCGCCGAGACCGTGGGTCTCGAGGACCGCGTCACCTACTATGACAAGGCAGGCGCGTTGCGCGACATGGTGCAGAACCACATCCTGCAGCTGCTTTGCCTGGTCGCCATGGAAACGCCGTCGTCGATGGATGCCGACGCGGTGCGCGACGAGAAGCTGAAGGTGCTGCGGGCGCTGAAGCGCATCAACGGCAACGAGGCGCCCAAGCACACCGTGCGCGGCCAGTATCGTGCCGGCGCCTCCGCCGGCGGGCCGGTCAAGGGCTATGTCGAGGAACTCGGCAAGGACAGCAACACCGAGACCTTCGTCGCCATCAAGGCCGAGATAGGCAACTGGCGCTGGGCCGGCGTTCCCTTCTACCTCAGGACCGGCAAGCGGCTGGCGACCCGCGTTTCAGAGATCGTCATCGAGTTCAAGCCGATCCCCTATTCGATCTTCGGCGACAGCGCCGGGCCGATCTTCGCCAACCAGCTGGTGATCCGCCTGCAGCCGGACGAAGGCGTCAAGCAGTTCATCATGATCAAGGATCCGGGTCCGGGCGGCATGCGCCTGCGCCAGATCTCGCTCGACATGAGCTTCGCGCAGTCGTTCGACGGGCGCGCGCCGGATGCCTATGAGCGGCTGATCATGGATGTCGTGCGCGGCAACCAGACGCTGTTCATGCGCCGCGACGAGGTCGAGGCGGCATGGAAGTGGATCGACCCGATCCAGAACGCCTGGGAAAGCGCCCGGCAGGAAGCACAGGGCTATACGGCCGGCACCTGGGGGCCATCGGCCTCGATTGCGCTCATCGAACGTGACGGACGGACATGGCACGAGAGCAATTGAACGCGCCCAACTACCGTTGGAACGGCTTTGCCGATCGCCAGGAGCTGGCGGCGGCACTTGCCGGCCAGGTCGCCTCGAGGCTGACCGATGCCGTCGCAAAACGTGGCAGCGCGGTGCTCGCAGTATCAGGCGGCACGACTCCGGCGAAATTCTTCGCCGCGCTGTCCGCCACGCCCATCGCCTGGGACAAGGTCACGGTGACACTGGTCGACGAGCGCTTCGTGCCGCCATCGTCGCCGCGCTCCAACGCTGGGCTCGTGGCCGCCAACCTGCTCCAGAACAAAGCGGCGGCAGCGCGCTTCGTGCCGCTCTACCATGAAGCGGCAAGCATCGAGGATGCGGCGGCGGCGGACAGCGAGGCGTTGAAATCCCTGGCCTGGCCACTCGACGCAGTCCTGCTCGGGATGGGTGGCGACGGCCACACCGCGTCATTCTTTCCCGACGCCGGCAATCTCCCGGAACTGCTCGATCCGTCCTCACAGCGGATCGTGCTGCCGGTGCATGCGCAAAGCGCTGGCGAGCCGCGGCTCACGCTTTCTATGGCGCGCATCATAGCGGCCGGCTTCATCGCGCTGCAGATCGAAGGCGATGACAAGCGCGCAGCCTTCGACGGCGCAATGGGACCGGGCGAGAAAAAGCCCATCCGCAAGGTGCTCGAAGCATCGCCGATCCCGGTAGAGGTGTTCTGGGCACCCTGATTTCCAAAGAGGCAGTCCCGGCAGCCGTGGGAGGACGTTGCCCGGGACTCGAAAGGACCGACCATGACAGCCAGACGCGATATCGAAGCCATCACGGAACGCATCCGCCAGCGCTCGAAACCCGGACGCGAAGCCTATCTCGGCCGCATCGCGGAAGCGTCCGGTCGCACGGCCAACCGCGCGGTGCTGGGCTGCGGCAACCTCGCCCATGCCTTCGCCGTCTGCAGCCCGTCCGAGAAGGTGGCACTTGGCGGCGACCGCGTGCCGAACCTCGGCATCATCACCTCCTACAATGACATGCTGTCGGCGCATCAGCCGTTCGAGACCTTTCCGGCGATGATCAAGGAAGCAGCGCGCGAGGCGGGCGGCATCGCGCAGGTTGCCGGCGGCGTGCCAGCAATGTGCGATGGCGTCACCCAGGGCCAGCCCGGCATGGAACTGTCGCTGTTCTCGCGCGACGTGATCGCAATGGCGGCCGCGATCGGCCTCTCGCACAACATGTTCGACGCCGCCGTCTTCCTCGGCGTCTGCGACAAGATCGTGCCGGGCCTGGTGATCGCGGCGCTGACCTTCGGGCACCTGCCGGCGATCTTCATTCCGGCCGGGCCGATGACGACCGGCCTGCCGAACGACGAGAAGGCCAAGGTCCGCCAGCTTTACGCCGAAGGCAAGGTGGGGCGCGCCGAACTGCTGGAGGCGGAGTCAAAGTCCTATCACGGGCCGGGCACCTGCACCTTCTACGGCACCGCCAACTCCAACCAGATGCTGATGGAGGTCATGGGCCTGCACACGCCCGGCGCCTCCTTCGTCAACCCGGGCACGCCGCTGCGCGACGCGCTGACCAGGGAAGCGGCGAAGCGGGCGCTGGCGATCACCGCGCTGGGCAACGCGTACACGCCGGTCGGGCGCATGATCGACGAGCGCTCCATCGTCAACGGCGTCGTCGGCCTGCACGCCACGGGCGGCTCGACCAACCACACCATCCACCTGATCGCGATGGCCGCCGCCGCCGGCATCTCGCTCACCTGGCAGGACATTTCCGACCTTTCGGAAGCCGTGCCGCTGCTCGCCCGCGTCTATCCCAACGGGCTCGCCGACGTGAACCATTTCCACGCCGCCGGCGGCCTCGGCTTCCTGATCCGCGAGCTGCTTGACGAAGGCATCCTGCACGAGGACGTGCAGACGGTCTGGGGCGAAGGCCTCAGGCCATATGCGGTCGAAGCCAGGCTCGGCGACGATGGCGGCGTGGTGCGCGAGGCGGCGCCACGCGAGAGCGGCGACGAGAAGGTGCTGGCGCCCTTCAAGAAGGCGTTCCAGCCGACGGGCGGGCTCAAGGTGCTTGCGGGCAATCTCGGCCATGCCGTCATCAAGACTTCCGCCGTGAAGCCCGAGCGGCGCGTCATCGAAGCGCCGGCAAAGGTGTTCGACAGCCAGCAGGGGCTGAACGATGCCTTCAAGGCCGGCACGCTCACGGGAGATTTCGTCGCCGTCATCCGCTTTCAGGGACCGAAGGCCAACGGCATGCCGGAATTGCACAAGCTCACCACCGTGCTTGGCATCCTGCAGGATCGTGGCCAGCGCGTCGCGCTGGTGACCGACGGACGTATGTCGGGCGCTTCCGGCAAGGTGCCGGCGGCGATCCATGTGACGCCGGAAGCGGTCGAGGAAGGACCGATCGCCAGGATCCATGACGGCGACATCATCCGCCTCGACGCCGATGCCGGGACGCTGGAAGTGCTGGTGCCGGGGGCGGAGTTCGCGCTACGCCGCACGGCGGATGCCGATCTCATCGGCAATGAATTCGGCTTCGGCCGCGAGCTGTTCGCCGGCTTCCGGCAACTGGTCGGGCGCGCCGATCACGGCGCCGCGGCGTTCGGCAACGCCTGAGCCTTACCGTATCCCCAAAGCGAACGACCGTCCGGTCGCGCGCTTATTCCTCGGAGCGGCCCGCGGCGTCTCGATCACGCTCGTACCGTCTTGCGAGTGGAAACGGCGGCAGCCAGGATTCGCGACGCACGGTCCACAGCTCATAGGTGGGCATCAGTTGATCCGGGGCATCCAGGGAGCCCAGGCTCACTTCGATTTCGTCGCCGGTGCGCGCGAAAACGGACGAGCCGCAGCGCGGGCAGAAAAACCGCCCGGCATAGTCGCGTGTCTCGCCGTCGATCTTCACCGCACCATGAGGGAAGATCGCCGACGCGTGAAAGAGCGCCCCATGATGCTTGCGGCAATCGAGACAGTGGCAAAGGCCGACGCGGTATGGGCAGCCCGTCGCCACGATCCGGACGTTGCCGCACAGGCAGCCGCCCGTGAACCGGTCCATGATTGCCTCCTCCAATAGCGGGGAGCTGGAGGCGCCCAACGACTGTTCCAGCGCCTTTCGTCTGCCCGTCCGAACCTACTGGACGGTGATCTCGCTCCGTCCGCCGACTTTGACCGTAACCGGCACTTCCTTGTCCTGGCCCTGGTCGGACATGTGGCGCACGACGACATAGTCGCCAGCGGGGACCGTCTGCTGCCAGCTGTCGCCATAGCTCAAGCCAAGCGATTTGCGCTTGCCGTCGATGTCCTTCGTCGCCGCGAACAGCTCGATCGAATAGGCGCCAGGCGCCGACATGGCCAGCACGCCGGCCCCGAGCGCGACCTTGATGTCCTGGCTCTCGCCGGCCTTGATGCTGAAAGGCTGTTCGGCCACGGCGAGATCGAGCGTGGCGATAGCGACATAGTCGTCCGGCGGCAGCCAGAACTTGCTGTCCGACCCGTAGGAGTGCTCGACGCTTTCGCGGCTGCCATCGGTCTTCTTCTTCGCCTTGACTATCTCGAAACCGACGGCGGAATTGTCCGCCTTGTCGCCACCGGCGACATAGTAGGCGTTGAGCACCGCATGCCCGACACCGACGATGACGTCCTTCTCGACGGTCTGTCCGGCGGCAAGCCGAACGGTCTCGGTCGCCGTGCCGGCGCCGATCTGCACCGTCACCTTCTGCTCGCCGGCAGGCACCATGACCTTTGCATCGCCATAGCTGGTGGTGGTTCCGCCCGGATAGGCGATGTCGACACGGGCTTCGGCACTGCTCTCGGCGCCCTGGCTGGCACGCGGATGGATGACCAGCGTACCGCCGTTCAGCGTGAATAGCGGGTCATAAGTCTTGCCCGCCTCGATCTTGATCTTCTGCTCGGTCCTTGCCTCGTCGTTGCGGGCGACGACGACATAGTCGCCAGGTTCGAGATTGGTCTTGAGCGGCCCGTATTCCGTGGTGACCTGGTCGCCGCGCGTGCCGTCGGATTTGGCCTTGTAGATCTCCCAGGCATTGCCGTCGGTGATCCGCTCGCCGCCTTCCGCCATGACCACACCCGGCGTGAAATTGAACTCAGGCTTGGCGGGCTCCGGGGCTGGCGCCGCAGCGGGGGCCGATGCGGTCTCGGTGGCGGCCGGCGCAGGCTGGGGCGCCGGGGCTGGGGCGGACGCGGCCGTCGGAGCGGAGGGCGCGACGGTTTCAACCAGCGCTTCCTTCAGCGCCTTCTCGTCGGAAACCTGGATGTATTTGCCGCCGGTGTTCTCGGCGAGACAGGCGATCTGCCTGCCTTCGTCGGCGGAAAGGCCAAAGCCGACGACGTCGGCGGTGAAGTCGACGCCCTTTGCCTTCAGCTCCTTGCCAAGCGCGCAGGGGTCGCCGCCGCAGCTCTCCAGCCCATCGGTGATGAGGACCACGGTCGCCTTGTCCTCGGTATATTTCAGCGCCTCGGCCGCCTGTTTGACGGCGGCCGTCAGCGGGGTCTTGCCCTGGAATTTCAAGCTGTCGGCGGCAGTGGAAATCGCGCCGGCCGAACCTGCCTGCGGCGGCACGATCAGCTCGATGTCGTCGCAACTGCCCTTCGTGCGATGGCCATAGGCCATGAAGCCGATCTGGTCATCGGCCGGCACTGACTGCAGCACGTTGCGCAGGGACTGGCGTGCGATTTCGAGCTTGGGTTTGCCGTCGATCTGGGCCCACATGGAACCCGACGCGTCGAGAATGACGATGACCTTGTTGGCGGCAAAGCCGAAGGTCGTCGTCGACAAAAGGAAGATCGCCGCAGCGACGCTCCGTGCCAGTCCCGCCATTAAAATCTCCTGAGTGAGCCCCGTCCGCGCCGGAAAGCTATTTGAGGCGGCCTTGGGAGACAAGCCCGACGGAATGCGAAACGAAGGCTGCTCAATAGGTGGTGCGGCGTTCCTCGGAAGGCGGGCGGCCGAATTGCAGGCGATAGCTTTGCGCGAAATAGGAGTGCGAGGTGAAGCCGGTGGCGATCGCCACGTCGAGGATCGGCATATTGGTCTGGCGCAGAAGCTCGCGCGCCCGCTCCAGCCTCAAACGCATATAGTAGCGGCCGGGCGTCACGCTCAAATGGCGCAGGAACAGGCGCTCGACCTGGCGTACCGAAAGGCCGGCCGACTTCGCGAGTTGCACCGCCGACAGCGGCTCGTCGAGATGGTCGGCCATCAACTCGACGATCCGCCTGAGCTTCTCCGATTTGCCGGTGAGATCCCGTTCGGGCCCGACGCGCTGCCGGTCGCCGGCCGAGCGGATGCGTTCGTGCTGGAACTGGTTGGCGACGCCGTTTGCAAGGTTGGAACCGAAATCACCGCGCACGATCTCCAGCATCAGGTCGATCGAGGTGGTGCCGCCGGCGCAGGTGTAGCGCTTGCGGTCGATCTCGAAAACGTTGCCGGTGCAGTTGATGTCCGGGAAGCGCTCCATGAAGCCGGCTCGGTTTTCCCAGTGGATGGTGCAACGGTAGCCGTCGAGCTGTCCGGCTTCGGCCAGCAGGTAGGAGCCGACCGACAAGGCGCCGAGCGCGTTGCCACGCCTGCCCCAGCTGCGCAACGCCGCCAGCACCTTGCTCTTGCCGGGGAATTCTATGGAGAGGCCCACCGACACGAACAGGATGTCGACCGGCGGCATGTCGGCGACGGAGTAATCTATCTTCAGAGGCAGGCCGTTGGAGGCCATGACCGCGTCGCCGTCGGCCGAAATCGTCGTCCAGCCGTAGAAGTCACGACCGAGCAGCCTGTTCGCCGAACGGAAGCAGTCGATGGCCGCGGCGAGCGAGAACATCGAGAACTTGTCGACCAGCAGGAAACCGAACTGCCGGCCGCCCTGAACGGGATCGCTGCTGACCGGCCGTTCAACAGGAGCAGTTAGGTTCGGCAATGCTGAGGCTTTCTAAAATCAGAAGGACGGCCGCTTCAATCCGGCCGCGAGGTAGGCGGAAGCTACAGTGTTCGCCATCAGCATGGCAATGGTCATCGGGCCGACGCCGCCGGGCACGGGGGTTATGGCGCCGGCGACCTTCGCCGCCTCGGCATAGGCGACATCGCCGACCAGACGGCTTTTGCCCTCGCCTTTCTCCGGCGCGGGGATGCGGTTGATGCCGACATCGATGACGGTGGCGCCGGGTTTCACCCAGTCGCCCTTGACCATTTCCGGGCGGCCAACGGCGGCGACCAGGATATCGGCGGTGCTGGCCAGCGCCGGCAGATCCTTGGTGCGGCTGTGCGCGATGGTGACGGTGCAGTTGGCTGCAAGCAGCAGGTTGGCCATCGGCTTGCCGACGATGTTGGAACGACCGACGACGACGGCGTTGAGACCGGACAGATCCTTGCCGCGCACCCGCTCGATCAAAAGCATGGAACCCGCCGGCGTGCAGGGCACGAAGGCCGTCTCCAACTCGCCGGTGCCGAGCTTGCCTACATTGATGAAATGGAAGCCGTCGACATCCTTCTCGGGCGCGATCGTCTGGATGACCTTGCCGGAATCGATGTGGCCCGGCAGCGGCAGCTGGACGAGAATGCCATGGATCGACTTATCGGCATTGAGGTCGCCGATGATCTTCAAAAGCTGTTCTTCGGTTGTGTCGGCCGGCAGCGTGTGCTGCACGGAATGGAAGCCGCATTCCTTGGCGGTGCGGGACTTCGAAGCGACATAGACCTGGCTTGCCGGATCCTCGCCGACGATCACCACCGCCAGGCCCGGCCTGGTCGCGCCCTTGGCCGAAAGCTCCGATGTCAGCGCCTTGACCTTCGACACCACATCCTCGGCGACGCTCTTCCCGTCAATCACTTCGGCCATCACTCACCTTCACCATTGCTCAGCGGCGGCACGCCATGCGCAGCCCGGTTGCTCGGCCCGCCACCGCTCAATCGAGCCAGGTGCCGGCCACCGAAGCGCGGCATTTTCACGAAAATTCGCCAGGGCAATCCCGTCAAAGCGTCGTCGGATGCCGCTTTTATCGGACGCGGCGTGTTTTAGAAATAGCGGCGGCGCGAGCGGCTTTCGGTCAGCTCGCGCACCGCTTCGCGGAATTCACGCAGGCTGGCGCGGATCTCGTCGACCTGGCCCTGCTGGTCGACGTCGGAGACCGCGCGCGCATCAGCAACCGGCTGCTGGGCGAGCGGCGCCTGCCGGGCATCTGGCGCCGGTCGATCATAGGCGCGGCCAGAGGGCTGCGGGTCGCTTGCAGGCTGACCTCGTCCCTGCGGTGACTGGAAGGCCCGTGGCGGCGCGGCCGACATCGACGGCTCGCCCCAGCTCGCCGGCGGCATGGCCGCCCGGGCGTCAGGCACAACGCTTGGGACGGTGTCCGGCCTTCTGGTCACCGCGGTCCACAGATTGCGCAGCGAAGCGCCGATGAACCCGGCACGTCCCGTCCGGTCGTCGTCATTGGACTGCCCCCTGCGAGGCGGCGCAATGGGCGCGGGCGGTGGTGGGGGGGCCTTGTGGGCCTTCTCCTCGACGATCGGCCGCTGTTCGTCGGCTCCACCACGCGAGCGGGAGTCAGCCGTTTCGCGCAGGCTGGCGTAGGCGCCACGCAGCGCGCCCAGGCCGATGCCGCCGAACAGGCCCGCCAACAGGCCGGCCAGCGCCATCACGGCACGCGACGGTCCCTTGGCCTCGAGCGGCGGATAGGCGTCCGAAATGACGCTGATGTTGGCGGTGTTGATGTCCTTCTGCTCGCCGGTTTCCTTGGCGCGCAGCAGGAACTGCTCGTAGACGGACCGCTTTGCGGCCGCCTCGCGCTCCAGCTCGCGCAGCGAAACGAGGTTGTTGTTGACGTCGCCGCTTTGCACCTTGGCCTGCGCCAGACGCGAAGAAAGGTCCTGCTCGAGCTGGACCGAACGCTTCAGGTCGACCTGCAGCGAGGCGGCGATGCGCTGCAGTTCGGCGCCAATGCGTTCGCGCGCGCCGGCGAGCTGGGCGTTGAGCGCCTGTATCTCCGGATGGCGCGGGCCGAACTTGATCGCGGCGCGGTCGGCTTCCTGCTTCAGCTGGGCATATTGCGAGCGCAGCTCGCTCATGGTGTTGGAGCTGAGCTCCTCCGGCAAGGTGCCGCTGAGGACCGAATTGACGTCGAGCGAGCGCGCCGAGGCGGCGCGGGCGTTGAGCTCGAGCGTGCGGGCGCGCGCAACCGAAAGCTGCTCGTTGAGCTTGAGCATCTGGTCGTCGCTGATCAGGTGACCCTGCGCATCGACGAGATCGTGCGTCGCCCTGAAGTTCTCGACGTTCCGCTCGGCCGTCTCGACGCCCTTGCGCAATTCCTCGAGCCTGGCCGTGAGTTCGTCGGTGGCGCGACCGGCAGTCCTCTTCTGGATGTCGCTGGAGATATCCTTGAAGGCCGTGATCATGGCGTTGGCGATTTGCGCCGACTTCTTCGGATCCTGCGTGGTGGCGGAGACCGAGACGACGAAGGTCTTGCCGCCGCGCTCGACGTCGAGGCTCTTGGCCAGATTGCCCACGGTCAGCGCCTGCAGGCGGGCTTCGTCCGCGGAGCCCAGCGCGTCGTGACGCAACAGGACCGAGCGGATCAGCGACATGACGCCGAGGCCGCCGGAGCCTTGTCCATTGAACTCCGCATCTTTGGTGAGATCGAGGTCGGCGACGACCTTTTCCAGGACCCTGCTCGAGGTGAGGATGCGGACCTGGTTCTCGACGATGGCGAGAGTCGCATCCGAGGCGACCACATTCTGCGTCAGATCGCGATCGGTGAGCTTGAGGTCGCGCGGGTCGACGATGACGTCGGTGGTGGCCTCGTATTTCTTGGGCGTCGACAGTGCGATGGCGACGCCGAGCACGGCGCCAAGGATCGTTGTCGACAGGATCAACGCCTTGGAACGGGTGATCCCGCGAACGACCTGCACCGGGTCGATCAGCGGTTTCCATTCCTGCGAATCGGAATCCCTGCCGGCAGGCGGCCGCCCCGCGAAGCGAGGTTCAATGGCGGCTTGAGGGCGATGATCCGGAACACGGCCTTCATCTCGCCGCTCGACCGGTGCGTCGCTCCGGGTCCGTCCGGCTTCGGTTTCAACCGGATCCGGAGCAGGTTCGGGCATAGCGTAGCCGAACTCGTCGGTATCAGCGGGGCTTGGATTCAACCGCCCTTCGCGCTCGGAGCGCGCGGCGCGATGGCGTGCGGCGGCGTCCTCACGCCAGGACGAGTTGACCCGGTCCCCGATCGAAACCGTGTTGTCCTCGCCACGGACGGCCTGGCCAAGCGCAAGCAACGAGCGCTCGCGCCTCCAGTCCTCACGGTTTTCCCTGTCGACCATTGTGGTGGAGTTACTCTCTGGCGGCTTGGGGACGGCGGGGTGGCCAATCGTTAAGCCACGCTAAACAGGCATAGGAAATAAAAGGTTAATTTTGAGCTGGGCCAAGTCCAGTTTCTCGCCCTGATTGCAGCGTTTGCGCGGACATGAGCGAGGCCGCCAGAACGGCACGTTAAGCTTTCCCGCCTATGGTCCGGCCGACCTATGACCCAGACCAGCGACATACCGCAAAGGCGGCCCCTCGCGCGGATCGGCCACTTTGTGGCCACGCGCCGGAAGCTGGTTTACGACTATTTCTCGGCCATCAGCGGCGCCGGCGGCCGGCTGGTGTTCTCGCTCGCCTATTTCGTCGCGCTGGCCAACACCTTGTCGATCGCCGAGTTCGGCATGTTCGCCACCGCGTCGGCGGCGGGCGTGATGCTGTCGCGCATACTCGCCTTCGGCTTCATCTCGGCGCTCTATCGAACCGCCACGATCCGCCCCAACCTGATCGGCACCTTCACCGCCGGGTTCCTGCTGCTCGGCGCCGCCTCGCTGCCGTTCCTCGCCGCCGCGTCCTACCTCGTCTACCTGGTCTTCTTCGCCGGCACCGTGCCGCTGCCGGTCTTCACCGCGGTCGTCTTCGCCGAAGCAATGCTGTGGCGGCCGGTCGAGGTCGTGCTGATCGTCAATAACGGTCTCGGCAAGTTCGGCCGCGCCGCGTTGCTGGCGATCCTGGCGACGGCGCTCAGGGCAGTCGGCGCCGTGCTGTTCATGTTTGCCGCACAGCACACCATCGGCGTCTGGTCGTGGTTCTACATCGGCGCCAACGCCGCCTCGCTCATCGTCGCCTTCGTCTTCTTCTACCCCCGCCAGCGGCTCAGGCTGCGGATCGAGCTCTATTTGCGGCGGCTTGCCGATTCCGTCTATGTCGCCGGATCGGAGGTGCTGTTCTATCTGCAGATGGAGTTCGACAAACTTCTGGTGCTGTCGATCGGCGGAGCCCATCTCGCCGGCATCTACGCCATCATCATGCGGCTGGTGGACCTTACCGCGATCCCGATCCGCACCTTCTCGATGATGCTTGTGCAGCGCATGATGCGAGCGCCCGAGCTGCTTTCGCGACTGATGGTCAAAAGCGGCATCGAGGGCGGCGTCTTCCTGGTCTCGACGCTGGCGCTGCTCTCGCTCGGCATCGTGCTGCACTTCTTCCCCAACGCGCTGGGCAGGAATGTCGCGGAGGCCGCCCCGCTGGTAGCCCTGGCGATCTGCGTGCCCGGCCTGCGCAATCTGGTGGAATACCAGGCCGAGCTCCTCTTCGCGCGCGGCCAGACGGCGGTGCGGGCGATCAATCTCGGCCTGCTCGCCGGCCTGAAGGCGGTGCTGCTCACCTATGCGCTGACGACGATTACCGACACGCCCAACCTGGTGCTGTCGCTCAACATCGTCTTCCTGCTGCTCTATCTCGCCTCGATGCTGCTGACCTATTCAGCGATGCGCCGGCCGGCGAAGGCTATCTGATTCCAATCAGAAACCTATCAGGCGGCGGATGCGGCCGATGTCGGTGCCGATGAAGGATTGCATGCCGATCGCCACCTGCTCCGGCGCCATGGCGTCGACAAAGCGGCGGAAGGCGTCGTCCGACAACGCCTCGCCATTCCAGTGGACGCGGCAGAACTCCTCGGAACTGTGGAAATGGCCGGCGCCGTCCAGCACGTCGTCGACGTAGCGGCCATAGATCATGCATTCGGAGAATTTGCGCGCCGAGCCGACGACGCTCACCCACTCGCGGCCATGCACCTTTTCAATCCGCTGGCACATCGCATTGACGGTTTCCCGGCGCCAGGCGATCAAGGTCGAAATATAGTCATGGGTCGAAAGCCGGGCCCGGTCGATGCCGAGCGCCGCGCCGGCATTGCGGGACCAGACGCGGTGTTCGTCGTGACCATGATTGGCCAGGACACCATCACGCCTGAACAGCCGAACCTTGCCGTCGCGCCAGAAGGCGCCGGTGTCGAACGCTTTCAGGAAGGCAACATCGGAATCGCAGAAAACGAGCACGTCCTCCGTCGCGCGGGCCGCAATCGCGATGCGGCGCAACTGCTGCACGTGCCAACCACGCAGCGGCTGCGTCCGCAGGCTCAGCCAGATGCGGCGACGAAATCCGCTCAGCGGATCGTCGAAGACATGCAGCCAGCGCGGCAGCAGGTCTTGCTCGTCGACGATCGTGCGGCGGCTGCCTTCCAACTGGCGAAACTGCGCGACGTCACGATGCTCGACAAGGATGTAGTGTCGCGCCACGCCGGCCACATGACGATCCATGGTCTCGCACAAAAGGCGGCAGCGCTCGAAGTCCGGCGCGTAGCTTGCGGTCACGATCGCGGCCGAGGGGGTGCGCGGCAACGGCTCGACCGCGGTGGCGGCATCCGGAACGAAGCGACTGTTCAACGGCGCGCCTCCGCCGCTTGAAGCCTGCCCGACAATTTTTGCTTCAGGACGCGCCACAGAAAGACCGGGTTGCCGACCACATAGCGACGCCAAAGCCGGCCAGGTTCGATCCACAGGCGATAGAGCCATTCCAGCCGCAGCCGGCGCATCCACAATGGCGCGCGTGGCACCGTGCCGCTCAGGAAATCGAGCAGTGCGCCGACCGCGATCGGCAGCGTGCAATGCCGGGCGTCGATATGGCGCGCGATCCACAACTCCTGGCGCGGCACGCCCATGGCGACGAGCAGCACGTCGGGCCGCAATTTCGCGATGCGCCCGACGATCTCCGGCTCCTGGGCGGCGGAGAAATAGCCGTCATGGACGACGACGAAATTGTGCTGGCCGGCAAGCGCGGAAAGCTTGACCGACGCGGCCTCCGCGTTGACGCGCGTGGCGCCAAGCAGCGCCACCGTCAGCGGTCGCTTCGAAGCCTGGAGAAACGCCGGCACGAAGTCGGTGCCGTTGAGATTGTCCGGGAACGGCGCGCCATAGAGAAGCTTGGCGGCGATGTCGACGCCGACGCCGTCCGGCAGGATCAAAAAATCGTCGAGCGCTTCTGCAAAGACCGGATCGCCGTAGGCGATGTTGGCGTTGTGGGCGTTGAGGAAGCTGACCTTGGTGAAGCGCCGCTCGGCGACCAGCCTGGCAAGCAGCTCGATGGCGTCGTCCCAGCGGATCGCCAGCACTGGGATGCCGAGGATGGTCTTCAGCGTATCGAAACCGAAGGCGGCGCGGGCGGCATGCATGTTCATGCAGCAGCCTCCAACCCGACGGCGCCAAGCTTCTCCAGCCCGACTCCGATCGCGGCATCGAGCGCCTTGACCTGGCGGCGATGGAAGGCACTGCCGTCAACGTCGCGGATATCGGACGCCGCCGCCTCCATTGCCGCGGCAAAGGCGGCGGGATCGTCCGCCACCACGCAGTTTTCCGGGCGGTAGCCTATGCCACGCAGCGAGCGGCTAGTGGCGACCGAAGGCAGGCCGAGCTCGAAGGTTTCGATGGTCTTCAGCTGCACGCCGCTGCCGGCAGTGCTGATCAGCGGAATGACCGCTGCGCCGCGTACGAAGGCCTGGGCGTCCGGCACCCTGCCGACGAATTCCACCCCGGGATGCGCGGATGTGACCCCCGACGGCATGTTGCCGGCGATCCTGACTCGGAAATCGGGTCGCAGATGCGGCACGACCTTGGCGAGGAACCAGTCAAGGCCAATACGGTTCGGCTGCCAGGTCCAGGTACCAATCAATGCCGCGTCGCAGTCGATGCGGCGCGGGGCTTTGCTTGCCGACGGCTCGGCGCGGGTGATCAGCGGTAGCACCGCCGAGCGGTCGCTCGAGCCGACGCCAAGCGCCGCGCGATCCTCCTCGGCCAGGGTGAAGACAAACCGCGCGGCAGCGCAGAGGCGCTCTTCCATGGTCTTCAGCAGCCTGGCCTCGCGGCGGAACAGCCAGCGCTCGACGGCGCTGCCCGCGGCGGCCGCGTTTTCCTCGGCCGAGCGATGTTCCACATTGTGGGCGACGAAGATCGAAGGCCGGTCGCGGAACAGGTTCTCAAAGGCGCCGGCAAACTGGACGGAATTCAGCACATAGCCATCGAACGGGCCGGCATGCTCGATCGCCGCGCGGATGTCACTATCCGTGACGACGCGCAGCTTGACGGAGGAAAAGGTAAGGCCGGCAAGCACCGCCTTGCCTGCCCAGGCGAGCTTGCGCAGCGACGAGGCGCCTTCCGTGCGGACGTCGACGGCGCCGAGCAGAACCGTGTTTTGTGGATCGACGGGCGCCTTGCCCGGCCAAATGAAGCCCATAACTGTCACGCGCGCGCCAGCGCGCCGCAACGCGTCGATAATCGCCGCGTTGGCAATCTCGTAACCCGAGGCGAGAGCGCCATCGGGTACGATCGATGTGGCGAACAGCAGATGCATCTCACCTATCCATTGGTGTAGCGGGTAGCAAAGCGCAGTGAAGTCTTGATTAAGTGGCACCGCCGGAGGCTGAAAGCCTCGCTTTCGCGGCGCCTGTGCGTGAAGGTGATTAACGAAACGTTATCACCGCGATGCTATCGAGGGGCAAACCCACGCGACTGGAAACGGATGATCCCCTTGCCTTCGGACGCTTCGATATCGATCACGGGGCGGTCTCCCGGGCTCGCCGTCGAGGGCGTCGAGGCGGTCGTCACGGTGCCAACTTTCAAACGCCCCCGGCAGGTGCTGGAAACGCTGGCGTCGCTCAAGGCGCAGCGGACGGCGAGGCGTTTTGCCGTCATCGTCATGGAAAACGAAGCCGAGGCGCGCGAGGGCGCCAGGGCCGCGCTGCCGCTGTTCGAGCGCGGCGAGATGCCGGGTCTTGTCATCATCGCGCATGAGCGCGGCAATTGCAGCGCCTACAATGCCGGCTGGCAGACGGCGATGCAGCAGTTTCCCAATTTCAAGCATCTGCTGGTCATCGACGACGACGAAATCGCCGAACCCGACTGGCTGGAGAGGATGTGCAAGGCAGCCGAGGCGCTCGGCGCCGACATCGTCGGCGGACCGCAAGTGCCGGTGTTCGCAGACGCGAGCCACGCCAGATGGGCAGAGCATCCGGTCTTTGCGCCGCCCTATCGGGAAACGGGCCGCGTGCCAGCGCTCTATTCGTCCGGCAACCTGCTGGTCGGCCGTAACGTGCTGACGGCTATGGGGCCGCCCTTCCTAGACCTCAGGTTCAACTTCATGGGCGGCGGCGACTCCGACTTCCTGAGCCGCGCCGCGCAGAAAGGTTTTGTGCTCGGCTGGTGCGCCGAGGCAAGAGTGAGCGAGACCGTTCCGGCACGGCGCGTCGAGGCCGATTGGATCCGCGCCCGCAGCCTGCGCAACGGGGTGATCTCGACACTCGTGGAAAAGAAGAAGCGCGCGGGAACGCCGTTTGCGGGCGCGAAAGTCTTCCTGAAGAGCCTCGCGCTGCTTGCCACCTCGCCGCTGCGCGGCGCTGTCCGGCTGGCGCGCACAGGGTCGCTGACAACTGGCCTCTACCCCGTTTATGTCGCGCTCGGCCGGGTGCTTGCCGAATTCGGATATGCCAATGAGCAGTACCGGCAGCCTGAGAAGAACTGAGCGCGCCCCGCTCAGCGCCGCCTTCACGCGCGAGGGCATTGCTACGGCGATCGCCGCGCTGCTGTTCGCCACCATCATCGTATCGTTCCGGCCTTTCCAGCCCGCCGGCGCGGAGCTCACCGGCGACGGCGGCGACATCGTCAACCAGCTCGGCTTCGGCTCGCTCGGCGCGGTTTCGGTCTTCTCGCTGCTTGCCTTCGCCGACCCGCGCGTGGTGCGCTCGCTGGTCAGTCCTTCCTGGGCGTTGATGCTGGGCTTCTTCTTTCTCTCTGTGGTGCTCGCGACCGATCCGCCAGCGGCAATGCGCGCGGCCTCCTTCACCATGATCGGCATTATCACCATGGCGACGATCCTGGTGCTGCCGCGCGATGCCGATTCCTTCGCGCGGGTCGTCATCTTCACCGCCGTCGTGGTGATCGGGCTCTCCTACATCGGCCTCATAGCCTTCCCGCACGAAGCGCTGCATACGGCCGACTCGCAGGAGCCGGAGCATGCGGGCCTGTGGCGCGGCGTCTTCACGCACAAGAACATCGCCGGACCAGTGATGGCCTGCTTCAGCTTCGCCGGGCTTTACCTCTTCCGGCGCGGCCAGCGCTGGTGGGGCGCCGGCATCTTCTGCGCGGCGATGATCTTCATGCTGCACACCGGCTCGAAGACAACCGCGGGACTTGTCCCGTTCTCAATCATGATCGTGGTGCTGCCAAGCCTCATCGGCATGCGGCTCGGCACGCCGATCCTGTTTTCGCTGGCCATCATCGCGACCGCGGTGGGCACGCTCGGCATCGTCTTTCTCCCGCCGGTGAAGCAACTGGCTGCTATCTATTTCCCGAACCTTACCTATACCGGACGCACGACGCTGTGGGAGTTCGCCGGCGAGATGCTGGCGAAGAAACCATGGACCGGCTACGGCTACGAAAGCTTCTGGGGAACGCCGCTGCTGCTCAACCAGGACCAGCCGTTCGACCGGCCCTGGGACATCCGCACCATCGTGCACGGCCATGACGGCTATCTCGACATCGCCGTGCTGATGGGAATCCCCGCGCTCTGCGTCGCGGCCTATACCTTCCTCATCGCGCCGCTGCGCGACTACATGCGCATCCCGCCGCGCAAAGAGAACATCTTCCTCGGCGACTTCTTCATGATGGTGGTGCTGTTCACGGCTCTCAACGCCTTCCTCGAGAGCTTCTTCTTCCATCGCGGCGACCCGGTGTGGCTGTTCTTCGTGCTCGGCGTGCTTGGCCTGCGCCAGGTCTCGCTGCGGCCGATACCGGTCCGGCTCCCTCACTAACCGCTGGCCAATCGATCTTCCGCGAGCTGGCCTTTCCCGGCGCCGCGCGAGCGGTTAAGGAGAACCATCTTCGGGAGGCCTCCATGACCATCAGGCTCGTTCTCGCCGGTTGCGGCAATATGGGTTACGCCATGCTCTCGGGCTGGCTGAAATCCGACAAGCTGCCGTCATCGGCCGTTTTCGTCGTCGAGCCCAATGCCGAGTTGCGCCGGCGGGCCGAACATCTTGGCTGCGCCGCAGCGGCACACGCGGACAGCATTCCTGCCGATGCGGCGCCCGATCTCGTCGTCATTGCAGTGAAGCCGCAGGTGATCCGCGACGTCACAGCCGCCTACGAGCGCTTCGGCGACGGCAGGACCACCTTCGTCAGCGTCGCCGCCGGCACGCCGGTCAGCACCTTCGAAGAGATTCTGGGCGATCTGGTGCCGGTCATCCGCTGCATGCCGAACACGCCAGCGGCGATCGGCAAAGGCATGATGGTGGTGTTCTCCAATCCGCTGGTTACCGACGACGTCCGGCGTTTCGTTGCCGAGCTGCTTTCGGCAAGCGGCGTCGTCACGACGATCGACGACGAGAGCCTAATGGACGCCGTGACCGCGGTTTCCGGTTCCGGGCCGGCCTATATCTTCCACTTCATCGAGGCGCTGACCGTCGCAGCCGAGAAGGCCGGCCTGCCGACTGAGACGGCCAGGCTGCTTGCCATGCAGACCGTCTATGGCGCGGCTTCGCTCGCCGCCGAAAGCGATGAAGAGCCCGGCGTGTTGCGCCAGCAGGTGACCAGCCCCAACGGCACAACGGCCGCCGCGCTTGCCGTGCTGATGGGCGAGGACCGGCTGACGAAGCTGCTCACCGAAGCGGTCGAAGCGGCGCGGCTCAGGTCGATCGAGCTGGGGAAATAGGGCTCGTTCCGTAGAGCATCTCGTCCTGCAGCTGGCGCAGGGCGTAAAGCCTGGTCGTCTTGTCGGGCGCGGCATTGTCGGCTGTCAGCAGTTCGCCCTTCCTGACCGGCTTCAACACCTTGCCGCCCTCGAGCAGGCCGACCGGCACGGCGCGGCTGGCGCGCGCCTCGGCAACGGTCATCGTCCAGGAACGGTAGCAGGTCTCGCCGATGGCATCGAAGGTTTCACCGGCGGCAAGGTCGCGCTTGGCGACGGCGCAGACCTCGGCCGCGGGCTTAGGCAACGGCACCATGTCCGGCCGGCCATGGAGCATGATGCGGGCCGCGGTCAGCGGCACTTCCAGCGAGGTCAGGTGAAAAGGCCTGAACAGGCCGTAATACGGCCCCGTGCCGACATGGAGATCATCCATGCGCTCGACGATGCGCGGATGCATGGCTTCGACGATGACGAAGACGCCCGGCGCCACGCCCTTGCCGATCGTGTAGTCGACGACGCCCTTCCGCGACAAAAGCCCACCGTCCTCCTTCGGGATGAGCACTTTTGCCAGCTGGTCGCGATCGGCCTTCGGGCCGTGCATGCCCGGCACATCCGGCACCAGCCCGGTGGCGTTGGCGATGGCGCACATCTCGACCATGGTCTTCGAACCGTCGACGAACTCGACCAGCATGCGCGGGTTCATGTTGCGGCGCAGCGCTTCTTCCCGGTAGTCGTCGGGCACGGCGTCGTGGTTGAGCGGATTGTTCTTGCCCTTTCCGGCGGAAACGATGGTGTAGCCGAGCGCCGAGGCGAACTCGATCAATTCCATGCAACTCGATGGCTCGTCGCCCGCACCGACAGAATAGACGACGCCCAGCCGGTCGGCCTGCTGCTTCAGGTAGCAGCCGATGGTCACGTCGGCCTCGACATTCATCATCACCAGGTGCTTGCCATGCTCCATGGCCATCAGGTCGAAGTCGGCGGCAACGCCGGGCTTGCCAGTGGCGTCGATGACGACATCGATCAGCGGGTTGGTGACCAGCATCTCGTTCGAGGTGATGGCGATCCTGCCGCCTTCGATCGCCTGGCTGACCCTGGAGGCGGTATCGGCCTCGGCGGCCATCGCATCGTCGCCATAGGCGATCCGGATCGCCTCGCGCGCCGTATGCGGACGGCGCGTGGAGATGGCCGCGACCGAAATACCAGGCATCAGCATGCCCTGCGTGACCAGATCGGTGCCCATTTCGCCGGAACCGATGACGCCGATGCGCACCGGCTTGCCCTCGGCGGCACGCCTGGCGAGATCGCGGGCAAGCCCGGTCAGGGCGACGTTGGTCATGCGAAAGGTCCATGCTTTTTGATTTTAGGTCGCATTAGCAGGAAATGGCCCCGCTTTGCCAATGAAACCGTCGCGCCGCGGTTCAATGCAGGCCTCGCGGCGGCGCCCGTTGTCCGGCCTCATTTTGCGGCATTGGCCGGCGATTCTGGGGACGCGGCCGGCAGTTGGGACCTTTGCAGCCCCTTCCACAGCCGATGTTCGGCGAAGCCGAGCGTCGTTTCTGTGCCATTTTTGCTACATGCGTCGAGGCTAATGGCCGGAATCAACGCTTTTAGACTACTCTAATTGATTAAGCGCTCACATCTTCGGAAAATCTGATAGATACTGGCCGCAAGCTCCGGTGGCAGGCTTGGGCAAATAAGCGTCGACAATAAAAAGAACGGCGCGGGGATAGTCGCGGGGTAGAAATGATCAGGACGGGTAAAGTGACCGTCGGCTGGCGCATTGTGCTTGCCTTGACGGTGTCGGTGCTGGCTTGTGGAAGCGCCAGCGCACTCACACTCAAAGAGGCGGTTGAGGTCGCGGTGGAGTCCAATCCGGAGATTGGGCAAGCGATCGAAAACCGCGAAGCCATCGAATTCGAACTTCGCCAGGCCAAAGGCCTGTACCTTCCAAGCGTGGATCTGGAGGCCTCCACCGGCGTCCGGCGCCTGGACAATTCCACCCGGCGCGCGCTCGATGAACAGCACAGCGCCCTCTACCCGAACGAGGCCGACCTCTCGGTCACGCAGACGCTTTACGACAGCGGCGCGAGGCGGGCGGAGTTGAACCGACAAGCCTCGCGGGTCGACGGTGCTTCGTTCCGCGTCCTGGAGCGCTCGGAGTTCATCGGGCTTTCCGTCGTTCAGGACTATCTCGAATACATGCTGCAGGGCTCGATCGTAGCCGAAGCCAAGAAGAACCTTGCCTTCCATCAGTCCATGCTCGGCGACATCAAGCAGGGTATAGCAGGCGGCGCGCTGAACGAGGCCGACCGGCAGCAGGCGGAGGAACGGCTTTTTGCCGCGAAGGCGCGCATGCAGGAGGCCACGGAAGAGCTCGAGGCAGCCAAGATCCGGTTCTTCAAGAATGTCGGCAAGCCGTTGACCAACGCGTCGCGCCCGGCCGATGTGGCCAGCGCGCTGCCGAGATCGCTTGACGAGGCGATCGGGCTGGCGCGGCAAAACAATCCGCGCGTCCACATGGCCAACAGCGATATCGACGCCGCTTCCTCGCAGGTCGACGCCGCGCGGGCGAAATTCGGCCCCACGATCACCGCCGAGGGTGTCGCCCGAGGCGGATATGACATCGACGGCGACAATGGCGACGCCAGCGACCTGCAGGCGCGACTTGTGCTGCGCTGGAACCTCTATCGCGGCGGCATCGACAAAGCCAACGAACAGGAACAGATCCGCCGCACCAGCGAGCAGCGCCTGGCGCTGCACCAGGTGCTGCGCGAGATCGAGGAAGCGGTCCGCACATCATGGGATCGCCGCTTCCGCCAGGCCGAGCTGGCAACGACATTGCGGCAGCAGGCCGCTACCAATGAAAAGCTGGTCGCATCCTACCGAGAGCAGTTCAAGGTTGGACAACGCTCGCTTCTCGACGTGCTCGATGCGCAGAACACGCGCTTCAACACCGCGACGCTGGCCGATACTTCCTCCTACGCTTCGCTGTTTGCCGAATACCGGCTTCTGGCGGCCACCGGGCAGTTGCTCAAGACGCTGAATATCCAGCCGCCCAAGCAGGCCGCGGCCTACGCGCGAACTGAATTCGGAGTGCCGGAAACGGCCGACACCGAGACCTATGCGCGGACGCCGTCGGAGCAGAAGAACGATGTACCGTTCGACATTCTTGCGCCGGTCAGGAAGAAGCAGCCGATGTAAGCATCGATCTCGGGTCCTTCGGGGCGGATCGTGAACCAGCAGCCCAACATCCAGTCGCCCAAAGAGGCTTTCAAAATCTGCTTCTCGGCCGTTGCCGCCTATCTCGGCAGGCCGAGCGCGGAGACCGTGCTGTTTGCCGGCGTGCCAATTTCGGATACGCGTATCGAGCCGGATGACATCAGGCACCTCGCCGAGCGCATCGGCCTCGAAGTGCAGGATTTCAGCCACCGCGATTTCGTGCGCGGCCATATCGATCTTCCAGCCATCGTCTTCCGCGTCAGCCAGTTGCCGGTGGCGCTGCTCGCCGAGATCGAGAACGGGCAATTCCTGACGGCCCCGCAAGAGAACGGGCGCACCACAATCAGCAAGTCGGAACTCGCCGAGGCCTATATCAGCGGCGGCGCCTCCTTCTCGATCACCTATGCCAACACCACCGAGGAGATGACGGTCGGCTCGGCGCCGCGGATCGAAAGGCGTCACTGGCTGACCGGTACCATGGGAGCGTTCTGGCGGACCTACTCGAAGGTCGTGCTGTCGGCGATCTTCATCAACGTGCTCGCGATCGCCTCGCCCATTTTCACCATGAACGTCTATGACCGCATCCTGCCCAACAAGGCGATGTCAACGCTCTGGGTGCTGGCGATCGGCATCGGCGCGGCCATCCTGTTCGACCTGCTCTTGAAGACGGCCCGCGCTTCGCTGATCGACTATGCCGGACGCAAGGCGGATTTGCGGATTTCCTACCTCCTGTTCGAGAAAGTGCTCAACTCGTCACTGTCGGCGCGACCGGGGTCGACGGGCGAATACGCAAACCGCGTCACGCAGTATGAGTTCGTGCGGGAGTTCTTCACGTCGAACACCATCAGCGTCTTCATCGACACGATCTTCGTCTTTATCTTCCTGCTAGTCATCTACGCCATAGGCGGCTGGCTTGTGATCATTCCAGCCCTGGCCTTCCTCTTGTCGGTCGTCGTTGGACTGGTCACGCAGCGGCGCATCGGCAAGCGGGTAGCCGCTTCGATGAACGAGGCCTCGCAGCGCCAGGCGCTGCTGGTCGAATCCATCTCGACGCTGGAGACGATCAAGTCGCTGCGCGCCGAAGCATACCTGCTGCGCAAATGGGGGGAGCACTCGAAGAACGCCGCCAACACGTCGGAGAAGATCAAGGAGCTCTCAGCGGCGGCCGGCAACGTCACCGGGGCCATCCAGCAACTGGTGACTGTCGCGCTGGTGGTGGCTGGAGCCTACGCCTTCTCGGAGGGCGAGGTCTCGACAGGCGCAATCATCGGCACCGTCATGTTGGCCGGCCGGACCGTAGCGCCGCTCGGCCAGATCGCCATCACCCTCGCGCGCTTCCGCCAGGCGGTGCTGTCGCTCAGGATCATCAATACGATCATGGCCCAGCCGGAAGATCGACCTGACACGGTCGGCTTCGTCAACCGGCCGATCCGCAGCGGCGCCATGCTCTTCAAGAATGTCGGCTTCGCCTACCCTGGCACCGAGAACGAAGTGCTGAGCGGGCTCAACATCACGGTCAAGCCCGGCGAGCGGATCGGCATTATCGGCCGCATCGGTTCAGGCAAGACGACGATGGGCCGGCTGATCGGCCGGCTGTTCCTGCCCACCTCCGGGGAGCTGCTGCTCGACGGCATCGACATCCGCCAATACCACCCGTCGGAAGTGCGCGCCGCCGTCGGCATCGTGGCGCAGGCCGGGGACCTGTTTTCAGGCACCATCAAGGAAAACCTCCTGATGGCCGCGCCCGAAGCGACCGACGAAGATATCATCAATGCCGCGAAGGCCGCCGGCGTCGACGACTTCGTCTCGCGCCATCCGCGCGGCTACGACATGAATGTCGGCGAGCGGGGCACCAACCTCTCGGGCGGCCAGAGGCAGGCGGTGGCGATCGCGCGGCTGCTTTTGACCAAGCCGAAGGTCGTTTTTCTGGATGAGCCGTCCGGCTCCATGGACCTGGCCTCGGAACGACAGCTGATCAAGCAGCTCAAGGTCGCCTTCGACCGCAACACGACGTTGATCGTGTCGACCCATCGCTACAGCATGCTGGAACTCGTCGAGCGCCTCATCGTCATCGAGCAGGGCCGTGTGGTCGCGGACGGAGTGAAGGAACAAGTCATCCAGGCCTTGCAAAAGGCAAGTGCCTGATCGGGACGTCCAAAATGCTTGCAAGGGAAGATCGGCCGCCACTTTTCGCATCAGCGTCCGTCTACATCGTCGGGGCGCTCTTCGTCGCCTTCACCGCCTGGGCGTCGTTTGCCGAGGTCGATGAAGTCGCGCGCGGCGACGGCAAGGTGATACCCGCTTCCAAGACGCAGATCATCCAGGCCAGCGAGCCCGGCGTGGTGCAAGAGATCGCCGTCCAGATCGGCCAGACCGTCAAGAAGAACGACCTCATCATCCGTCTCGACAATTCGGGCAACACGTCGAGCCTCGGCGAAGAGAAGGCCAAGGCGCGAGCGCTGCAGGCGCGCATCGCGCGGTTGCAGTTCGAGCAGAGCGGCAACGTCGAAGGGTCGTTCCCCTGCCCCGCGGACATCCAGAAGGCCGCGCCGGAAATCTGCGACAACGAGCAAAAGCTGCTCGTCGCGCGTCGCGACAATTTCGAGGTGAAGCTGTCGGTTCTCAAATCGCGCCTCGATCAGCGCGAAAAGGAGTTGGACGAGGCCAACGCCAATTCGGACCGCCTGTCCAAGAGCCTTGCCGTCACCGACCAGGAAGCGGCGCTGATCGAACCGATGGTCAAGAAGGGCCTGATGGCCAGGACCGAGCAGATACGCGTCGAGCGTGAACAGACCGACCTGCACGGCCAGCTCAACCTCGCCGGCGAGACTATCAAGAAGGGCCAGGCGGCGATCACCGAGGCGCAGCTTCAGGTGAACGAACTGGGCCTGCAATTGCAGCAGGAGGCGTTGAGCGACCTGACGCAAGCACTCGCCGATCTTTCCGTGGTGGACGAAACCATCCGCGGTGCCACCGACAAGGTGGCACGAACCGACATCCGCTCGCCGGTCGACGGCATCGTCAACACGCTCGACGTCAACACGCTCGGCGCCTTCGTGCAACCAGGCGCGGTCGTGGCCGGCATCGTGCCGACGTCCGAAACCCTGCTGGTCGAGGCACGGGTTTCACCGCGCGACGTCGCCTTCATCCAGCCAAACCAGGATGCGCTGATCAAGGTCACGGCCTATGACTTCTCGATCTTCGGCGGCATCGAAGGCAAGGTCTCGAACATCACCGCCGACAGCCTCGTTGATCAGAAGACGGGCGAGCCCTACTATCAGGTGCGGGTTGCGACGGAGAAATCCACGCTGACCAGAAACGGCAAGAGCTATTCGATCATCCCTGGCATGATCTGCTCGGTCGACATCAAGACAGGACGCAAGACGATCCTGAATTACCTCTTGAAGCCTATCAACAAGGCGCGCCAGGAGGCCATGAGTGAGCGATAGCGCCGCCCGCCCCGACACGCCGCGCGAACGGCTGCTGCCGTCGCTCGCGGCCGAGGACTTCGGCCCGGAGTTCCGGGTCGTGGCGCGGGGCGGCGTGCGCCGCGGCATCCGGCTGGAACGTGCCTTCTGGGTATCGCTGAAGCATATGGCCGAAAGCCGCAAATGCACGATCGGCATGCTGGTCGAGGAGATCGCCGAAAGCCATCCGGACCAGGGCAATCTGACCTCGGCGATAAGGGTCGCGTGCATGCGCGGCCTCGCCGAGGAAAGCATGGAGTTGCGTAAGCTTGCCTCGATACGGACCATCAACGCGATCCTGGTCGCCTGTCCTTCGCCGGCCTTTGCGCTGTCGTCGGCGAAGAAGATCCTGGCCTTCAACACGCCGTTCCAGCAACTGGTCCGGCGCCAGCTGCCGAACGCGCCGGGCGACGACGGGCGGCAAGACCTCAAGCTTGCGCTGGACGTCAATGTCGTCGACATATTCTCCCGGCTGGACGCCAATGGCGAGACGCCGGTGACCACCGGCTTCGTCATCGGCGCAGGCGAGCGCCGCTATCGGGGCCAGCTCAGCGCCGTGCGCGCGCCGGTGACCGAGCCAGAACTTTTGATGGCCTTTGTGTTCAACGGCTGACAGGCCATGCCGCGCGTGGGCGGGCCTACAACTCTATTTCGTACCGGGATCGGACGACGCCAGCGTGACGGCATTGTCTGGCGTCAGGCCTTCGCCGGGAGCGACCGATGCGAAACCGCCAGCGATCTCGGCGACCTTTGCACCGGATTTCGATCCGTGGATCCAGGCCCGGTCGGTGCTGAAGGAGTAGAGCGGAACATAGTCCGGATGGTCGCTGTCCAACGCCACGACGTTGCTGAGGCTGTCCAGGATGAATGTGCCGCTTCCGGTGCTGACGGAAAGCACGGCATGGAAGAACTTCCGGCGGCGATCCTGCAGCACGACAAACGACATGCTTTGCGCCGGAATACCCGCACGCAGCAAAGCCGTCATCTTCAATATGACGTAATCCTCACAGTCGCCGGCCCGGTGTTCTAGGATTTCCGAAGGCGTGGCCCAATAGTCCGTCACGCCGTAGACGGCCATGTCAGTCTTGTAGGTGATCAGCCGGTTTATACTGCTGTTGACGAAATCCAGCTTCTCGCGGAAGGCCTTCTTGCTGGCAATGTTGATGATCTCGGAGAAAGCCGGGCTCTTGCGATCGCATGCGCTGCCAGGCGTGCAGTCCACGATCGCCTTATAGACGGGGGCCCAGTGAGCGGAAACCGGGAAGTTGCGCATCGACAATGCGACGGATCCAAACACGCCAGGGATGATCGCGCCTGTGTTGATCGGGTCGACGCCAGGGCTGGCCTGTTCGCTTGAGGAATTGTCCGGCCGGGACGCCGCCGCAGGTGCGTAGGCGCTGGCGATGCTCGAAATCCGATAAGCGGCAGCGGGCTGCCAGGGCTGCGGCCGCGCCAATGAAACGCCGCCGAGAAGAGAGGGCGCCGCTACCGCCAGAGGGGCAGGCTCCGCGTCCGACAACGCGCTCGCGGATGACGGATTTGGCAAGCCGGCAAGGCCGATTGCCAACAGGATGGCGGTTACCCCAGACAGACCCGCATCAGTTTTTTTTATTTTCATAGCGCCCACCTTTGACTGTGGACGCTACCAATCTTGTCTCAAGTTATCGGAAAGGAAGGTGGGTAAATTTCCGCGAATCAACCTGTTCTGTTTTCATTCAAATTTTATTCAATTTTATACTTTGGCAGCCGGGCATCGGCATCCGCTTCGAGGCTAGGCCGAGAACATGCCTGCGGATGTATAAATCGTTATATGAGGCCGGTTTACCAAGCGTAAAAAATGCCGGACGAGGCATATTTAAATATATGAAATATATTGAGCGTCTGTTGCAAAGTCCGAGCCCCACATGTCTCTTTCCGGGAAATGCCGAAGGGGGCTTGAACTATGACGACCACTATCGAATTCGATGCCGTTTCAAATTCCTGGGACGGGCACGCGACCGCCGACGAGCATTCGGGGTCGGCGGGTGTCCAGGTAGCTCAAGCCACCAGCGGCCAGGCCGCGCCGGCAACCGGCGAACCGGTTCCGGTCGATGTCGGCAACGGCGCGGCGGCGCAGGGTTCGGCCAATGCGCCGGCGACAAACCCGCCGGCGAACACAGCCAACGCCCCTGCCCCGAATGCCCCTGCCGCGAGCGCGCCGGCGACGAACGCGGCGGCATCGAACGTTCCGCATGAGTATCATGCCGACGCCGGCAACGTCGTGAAGCTCCCGGCCAATGTGTCGATCGACGACATCAAGGTCGACGGGCACAATCTGGTGCTGGTGCAGCCCGACGGCTCCGAGATCGTCATCAAGGACGCCGCGCTGAACGTGCCTACCTTCATCATCGGTGATGTCGAGGTGCCGCGCGTCGCGCTGATTGCCGCGCTCGAGTCGAGCCATGTCGACGTCGCCTTCGGCGCGGACGGTTCGATTTCTGCGAGCGGAAATGGGTCGCCAAGCAGCGCCGGCGGAAACTTCGACCAGCCTGCCGGCGGCATCGGCAACGGCTTCGGCCTGAGCCCGCTCCTGCCGCCAACGGATCTTTCGTTCGGCCAGTTGGAGCATCGTGATCTGTTCCCGGGATTGGTTCAGCCCAACCGCGCGCCTGAGATCGACGTGACGCCGACGAGTCCAA
>NZ_JANINM010000097.1 GCF_024509055.1 Mesorhizobium sp.
CGATATAGTTGTCGGCATGGCCGAGATAATTCGGCAGGTAGAAGACGAAATAAGCGAAGACGAACAGGAACACGATCATGCCGAACGCGTCCTTGATGGTCGCATAGGGCGTGAAGGCGACAGTGTCGGTCTTCGACTTCACCTCGATGCCGGTCGGATTCGACTGGCCGACGACATGCAGCGCCCAGATGTGCAGCACGACCACGCCAGCGATCATGAACGGCAGCAGGTAGTGCAGCGCGAAGAAGCGGTTCAGCGTCGGATCGTCGACAGCGAAGCCGCCGAGCAGCAGCTGCTGGATCCAGTTGCCGACCAGCGGGATGGCGCTGAAGAAGCCGGTGATGACGGTGGCGCCCCAGAACGACATCTGCCCCCAGGGCAGCACGTAGCCCATGAAGCCCGTGGCCATCATCAGCAGGTAGATGATGCAGCCCAGGATCCAGAGCAGTTCGCGCGGCGCCTTGTAGGAGCCGTAGAACAGGCCACGGAAGATGTGGATGTAGACGGCGACGAAGAAGAACGAGGCGCCGTTGGCATGCATGTAGCGCAACAGCCAGCCCGAATTCACGTCGCGCATGATCTTCTCGACCGAATCGAAGGCGAGATTGGTGTCGGCCGTGTAATGCATGGCCAGCACGATGCCGGTCAGGATCTGCGCGACCAGCATGATCGACAGGATGCCGCCGAACGTCCACATGTAGTTGAGGTTGCGCGGCACCGGATAGGCGACGAAGCTGTCATAGATCAGCCTGGGCAGCGGCATGCGGGCGTCGAACCAGCGTTCGATACCGGTCTTCGGCGTATAGGTCGAGTGTCCCTCGCTCATCGAAATATCCCCCTGCCTCAACCGATAACGATCTTGGTATCGGAAATGAACTTGAATACCGGGATCGCCATGTTCTCGGGCGCCGGGCCTTTGCGGATGCGGCCGGCGGTGTCGTACTGCGAGCCGTGGCACGGGCAGAACCAGCCGCCGAAATCGCCTTCCTGACCGAGCGGGATGCAGCCGAGATGGGTGCAGACCTGGACCATGACCATCCAGGCTTCCTTGCCGGGCGTGGTGCGGTTGGCGTCGGTGGCCGGAGCGTCGGACGGCAGGTTTGCGTTGCGGGCGATCGGGTCCTTGAGATCGGCCAGATTGACCGCCTCGCCGTCCTTCATCTCCTTCTCGGTGCGATTGCGCACCACGACCGGCTTGCCGCGCCACTTGACGATCAGCGAGCTGCCGGGCTGCAGCGAAGCGACGTCGACTTCAACCGAAGCCAGCGCCAGCGTCGAGGCGTCCGGGCGCATCTGGTCGATGAACGGCCACGCGACGGCCCCCGCGCCGACCACGGCGGCCATGCCGGTGGCAACGTAGAGAAAATCGCGACGGTTGGGATCGTGGATGTCGGTTGCGCTCACGGGTGCCTGATCCTTTCGCCTCTTCCGTGCCGGCGGCCGAGCCTTGTCCCCGCTCAATCGCGCCGGCCCGACAGCGCATGGCGAACAGGCTAGCGAATTCCTCCGGCATTTGGACTTCGGTTTATGCGTGAAGCCCGTTTTTGTCCAGTCGGGTGAAGGCACAAGGGCAGATTGTCGCGGCTGTATAGCGCGACCTCGTCGGGCGCGGCGCGGGCAGCCCCGAAGCTGCCGTGAAACAGCGGAAAATCAAAGGCGAAATCGAACCGCCCTTCGCCTCGACAGCGGTCGCTGGCCCGGTCTATTCTGTGGCCATGGCGCATGTCGTCGACCGTGCAAGATGGGCGCAAGCGCCCGATCGCTGGCAGGGCGAGCTGCAATGCGGCGCCTTTGGCTCCAAAAGCTGCTTGATCTTCAACTATTTGCCGGAGATCGGCGACGGTCCGCGCCTGCATAAGCATCCTTATGCGGAGATCTTCATCATCCGCTCAGGTACTGGCCTGTTCACTGTCGGCGACCAAGAGATAAAGGCCACCGCGGGCCAAATCCTGATCGTGCCGCCCGACACACCGCACAAATTCACCAATCTCGGCCCCGGCCCGCTCGAGACGACCGATATCCACGAGAACGGCCACTTCATTACCGAATGGCTGGAGTAACCATCATTCGCGTAAGGCAGCAGTCAGCTGGATAGCCTCAGCTGGCGCCCAGCCTGACCAGCACGGCTCTCGGTATGTTGTATTCGCGGATCACGGCGTCATGCCTGCGAAATCCGCAAAGCTCGCGCTGGATGAAATAGCCATGCACGGCGGCCGCGGCTTCCTTGAGCAATCTGTTGCGATGCTCGCCCTCGCCATGCTCGCGCAGCTTCGCCAGGGTTTCCTCCACCCGCTGTCCGGCCCGGCCAAGGGCTGCTGCCTTCTCGGCGAGGATTTCGTGGCCTAGCAGGTCGAGCGCGCTTTCCTGCGCGCCCGGGCGTCCGAAATTCGAGGGCATGCGTATCGACAAGATGTCGTTCTACTCCGCCGGCCGTGTCTCTTCCAGCACGCTTTCCTCATTGAACAGGAAGCCGCCGGACTGCCGTTTCCATAGCCGCGCATAGAGCCCGTCGAGCGCGACTAGCTCATCATGGGTGCCCTGTTCGACGATTCGCCCACCGTCGAGCACGACCAGCCGATCAAGCGCAGCGATGGTCGACAACCGGTGCGCGATGGCGATCACGGTTTTGTTTTCCATCAGCCTTGCCAGATTCTCCTGGATCGCCGCCTCGATGTCGGAATCGAGAGCCGAGGTCGCCTCGTCGAGGATGAGGATCGGCGCGTCCTTGAGGAACACACGAGCGATCGCCACCCGCTGCCGCTGGCCGCCGGAAAGCTTCACGCCGCGCTCGCCGACGTAGGCCTCGTAGCCAACGCGCTCGCGGTTGTCGCGCAGGCCAAGGATGAAGTCGTGCGCCTCGGCCCTTTTCGCCGCGGCGATCACTTCAGCGTCCGTCGCCTCCGGCATGCCGAGCTTGATGTTGTCGCGCAGCGAGCGGTGGAACAGCGCGGTGTCCTGGCTGACCACGCCGATATTGGCGCGCAGCGAATTCTGCGTCACCTGGGCGATGTCCTGGCCATCGATCAGGATCTTGCCGCCCTCGAGGTCGTAGAGGCGCAGGATGAGATTCGCGAGCGTCGTCTTGCCCGCTCCCGACGGGCCGACCAGTCCGACCTTCTCGCCCGGCCGCACGACAAGGTCGATGCCATCGAGGACCCCTGCCCCCTTGCCATAGTGGAAGGTGACGTGTTTGACCTCGATACGGCCACCGGTGACCACCAGTTCCTTGGCGTCGGGTGCATCGACGAGGCCGAGCGGCTGCGAGATCAGCGCCTTGGAGTTTTCCAGCACGCCTAGGTTTCGCAGGATGCCGTTGAGCTGCATCATCAGCCGTCCGAGCAGCATGTTGAGCCTGAGCACCAGCGACAGCGTGAAGGCGACGGCGCCGACGGTGATCGAGCCTTCGACCCAGAGAAAGATGGCAAAGGCGGCAATCACCGTGATCATCAAGCCTGACAGGGTCGTCAGTGCCATGCGCACGCCGGTCAGCCTGCGCGTGAATGGACGCAGCGCGTCGAGATAGATGTCGAAGCCGTTGCGGATATAGCGGTCGTCGCCGTCGGCCGCGAACAGCTTCAGCGTCTGCACATTGGAATAGGAATCGACGATGCGGCCGTTGATCATCGAACCGGCCTCGGCCGTCGCCTCGGCATGTTTGCGGATCGCCGGCAGGTAGAGTTTGGCGAGCCAGCCGAAGGCGACGATCCAGACCATCACCAGCACCGCCAGCCTGAGGTCGAGGCCGGCGACCAGCGCCAGCGTCGTCGCCGTGTAGACGATCATGAACCAGACGACCTCGATGAAGCTTTCCATCAGGTCGCCTGTCGCCTGCCCCGCCTGCCAGACCTTGGTGGCGATGCGCCCGGCGAAATCGTTCTGGAAGAAGGCGTAGGACTGGCGCGAGACATGCCGGTGCGCCTGCCAGCGCACCAGATTGTAGAAGCCCGGCGTGATCGTCTGCTCGTCGACCAGCGCCGACAAGCCGACCACAAGCGTGCGGATGATAAGCACCACCGCGCCCATGAAGAGCAGCTCTGGGCCGGCGGCAGCCCAAAGCGCGTGCCAGCTACGTCCGCCAGGCAGTTGGTCGAGGATATCGACCAGTCGCCCGACGAAGTAGAACAGCCCGGCCTCGACCAGGGGGGCGATGCCGCCGATGACCAGCATGGCGAAGAAGGCGAGCTTCGCCTGCCCGACATAGTGCCAGAGGAAGCCGCCGACGCTGGCGGGTGGCCTGAGATTCGCTGGCTCGCGGAACGGGTTGACCCAGCCTTCGAACCAGCGATAGACGGCCTTCATCATTCCGCGGCTTCACCTTTCACCGGCATCTCGCCGGCGGCCTGCTTTTCGTCGAGCAGAAAACCACCGGACTGGCGCCGCCAGAGCTGGGCATAGAGCCCGCCCTTGGCGATCAGCGCGTCATGCGAGCCGTCCTCGACAATGCGACCTTTGTCCATCACCACAAGCCTGTCCATTGCGGCGATGGTCGACAACCGGTGGGCTATGGCGATGACTGTCTTGCCTTGCATGAGCTTGTACAGGTTCTCCTGTATAGCCGCTTCCACCTCCGAATCGAGCGCGGACGTAGCCTCGTCCAGAATAAGGATCGGCGCGTCCTTCAGCATGACGCGGGCAATCGCGATACGTTGCCGCTGGCCGCCCGACAGCTTCACGCCGCGCTCCCCGACGAGCGCGTCATAGCCGCTTCGGCCATTGAGGTCGGTCAGTCCGGCGATGACATCCGCGATCTGGGCGGCCTTCGCGGCGTCGAACATCGCTTCGTCGCTGGCGGACTGGCGTCCATATTTGAGGTTCTCGCGAACGGACCGATGCAGCAGCGATGTGTCCTGGTTGACGAAGCCGATCGCCGCGCGAACGCTCTCTTGCGAAACATTGCGAATATCCTGCCCGTCGATCAGCACCCTGCCGTCCTGAACGTCGAATAGGCGCAGCGCTAGATTGGCCAGCGTCGACTTGCCGGCTCCGGAGCGCCCGATCAGGCCCACACGCTCGCCCGGCGCGATTTTCAGCGACAGATTGTCGATGACGCCGCCTTTCCCGT
>NZ_JANINM010000098.1 GCF_024509055.1 Mesorhizobium sp.
ATCGGCGGCGAGGGCGAGGATTACTTCTGGGCGGACGAGCTGTTCGTCTCCGGCCTCGACAGCCGCGCGTCGCGGGGCGAGCTAACCGGCCGCCACCACTTCGCCTTCCAGGCGAAGGACCGCGCCATGGTCGACGCCTTCTACCATGCCGGGCTTGCCGCCGGCGGCAAGGACAACGGCGCCCCGGGCGAACGCCGCTACCACCCCGGCTACTACGCCTGCTTCCTGCTCGACCCCGACGGCAACAACGTAGAGGCCGTGTATCACGGCGAGGCGAAGCGGAGCACGGCTGCGGTGGAGATCAGTTTTTAGGGGGAGGTAGGCCGGCGCGAGGCACCCCCCTCTGTCCTGCCGGACATCTCCCCCTCAAGGGGGGAGATCAATCTCTTCGCCCGCTTCGCCAATTTCCAACGTTGCAGAAGGAGCGCCGGCATCGGCACAGCCGATCTCCCCCCTTGAGGGGGAGATGCCCGGCAGGGCAGAGGGGGGTGCTGTCCCGCCGACCTTGAACGTCAATCGACTTCAGCCGCCCCGCCCAATCCCGCCTCGATGACGATGTGCTGGCACACGTTGTCGATCTCTCGCAGAACATCGTCATTCCAGAAGCGAAGGACAGTCCAGCCCAACGCTTCAAGCTTTTCAGCCCTTATCGAATCCAGTGCGGAGACTTCCGCCCGGCCATGCTGGGATCCATCCAACTCGATGACCAGCTTCTTGGACGGGCAGGCGAAATCGACGATATAGCCGGCAATGGGCATCTGGCGTCGAAACGGCAACCCCATCAGCCGATGTGCCCTGATCTCGTTCCATAGCTTCAGCTCGGCATCGGTCATGGCTTTGCGCATCTTGCGCGCGTTGCCGCGATTGACGGGAGCTACTCGGCAATGGCTCATCGCCAGGCACCCCCTCTGTCCTGCCGGCCATCTCCCCCTCAAGGGGGGAGATTGGCTGTACCGATGCCGGCGCCCCTTCTGCAACGTCGGAAATTGGCGAAAGCCAATGCAACAGCTGATCTCCCCCCTTGAGGGGGAGATGGCCGGCAGGCCAGAGGGGGGTGCCTGGCGTCGCGCTATCCCGCACCCAAAAACGCCACGATCAGCTTCTGCAGGTGGCCGCCCGGGCCGAATTCTTCCTTGTCGAAGTCGCGGCTGCCCTGGCGCTGCGCCTTGGACAGCTGGTCGAGATATTGCGTCAGCTGCGTCCTGATCTTCTTGCAGCCGGGGTCGTTCTCGACAGTGAGGCCGGTGCTGAAGGCGACGATCTTGTCCACCATGTCGACGATGCCCGTGCCATGCTCCTTCTCATGCGTGATCAGCCCGGTGGCGAACGCGTCCCAACGCGTTTGGACGGCAGGCGCAAGCTTTCCCGCCGGTTTCGGCATCGTGTAGGTGATGATGAGCTTCGGCTTCGCCGTCTTCAGCACGCAGGCGCCGCCTTGCGGCTGGTAGTCGCGCTGCCAGGTGAGCTTGAAATTGGTGAGCGCGATGGCCCGTTTCCGGTCGGCCCCGATCACCGGGCCCTTCTCGCCGATCGACATGTAGAGCTCGAGCGGCGTCTGGCCCGAGATGGCATAGGTCTCGATCTTCTCGACCGGCTTCCACTCGGCGAGCGCCGGCGTCGACAGGAGAAGGGTGGAAAGCAGGAGCAGGGCAGACCTGGCGGGCATGCGGGGATTCCGGGTGAGAAGCGCGGTTCTATCTTCCCGAAAGACGCAGATAAAGCCCGGAACCCGCGCCGCCGCTCGGCCGTTTCCTTGGGCAAATCGTCTCGACCCATCGGGGAGGACACGATGACCCGCAGCGAGATCATTTCCGTGCTAGGCCCCGTCGACGAGGCCGTCATCGCCGACATCGCGCTCACCGGCGCCAGTATCGAAGAACTGCGCGAGGCTTTCGCCTGGATCGGCGCCGACGAGGCGCTGGTGAATGAGGGCCACGCCATGCCAGGCCTCCGCGTGGCGCGGCTGATCGAGATCCTGGAACCGCCCGAGGACGAGCCCCGGGACGCGTCGGAAACGACCGGCGGGATGGAGTGAGCTCCATCCTTTCCCGCAGGCACGGATAGGTGATCTTCCCTACTTGCCGTCCCCCTATGCACGGGCCTAGCCTCCCGTGATTGCGGGGGAAGACCATTTGGACACCAATGTAGCTATCATCGGCGCGGGCCCGGCGGGGCTTGCCGTCGCTGCCTGCCTGAAACAGGCCGGCGTCGATTTCGCTATCCTCGAGAAGGCGCCCGAGGTCGCGTCTTCCTGGCGGCGGCACTACCGGCGCCTGCATCTGCACACGGTGAAGTCGTTCTCCGCGCTGCCATTCGTGCCGTTCCCGAAAAGCCACCCACGCTATGTGCCGCGCGAAAAGGTGGTCGCCTATCTCGACGCCTATGCCCGGCGCTTCGGCATCGAGCCGCGCTTCGGCGTGACGGTGCAATCCATCCGCCGCGACGGCGAGCGCTTCCGGATCGACACCGATGCCGGGCCCTTCGGCGCCAGAAAGATCGTGATTGCCACCGGCAACAATGCCGAGCCGATCGTGCCAAGCTTTGCCGGGTTGGAGACCTTCGGGGGCAAGGTGCTGCACAGCGCGGCCTATACGGAAGCCAGGCCCTATGTCGGCCAGAATGTGCTGGTCGTCGGCCTTGGCAACACCGGCGCCGAGATCGCGCTCGATCTTGCCGAGTCCGGCGCGAACCCGACCATTTCCATCCGCAAGGGCGTCCACATCGTGCCGCGCCAGCTGTTCGGCGTGCCGATCCAAATGGTGGGCATCGCCAGCCGGCCGATGCCGCAGGCCCTGAACGACTGGGCGTTCCCGAAAATCCTCGACCTGGCGCTGGGCCGGCTGGAGAAATACGGCATCGTGCGCCCGCGGCAAGGCATCCTGAACCAGATAGACGCCGGCCGGATCCCCACGATCGACATCGGCACGGTGGCGGCGATCAAGGCCGGGAGGATCGCCACCGCGCCCGACATCGACCGCTTCACCGAAGACGGCGCCAGGTTCACCGATGGGCGCGAGCGGAAGTTCGATGCGGTGATCCTCGCCACGGGCTACCGGCCGGGCTACGGCGCGATCCTGCCTTCCGAGCTCACGCCGCGGAAGAGCGGCGTCAGCGCCCACGCGACCAGGCTCGGCGTCTATCTCGTCGGCTTCCACAATCCGGTCACCGGCCTGCTGCGCGAGATAGGCATCGAGGCAAGGGCGGTGGCGCGGGATATAGCGGGACGGTGAGGCGATTGTCGTAAGCCGCCCATCGTCAGTTATTGGTGCTCTCCTTGCGATTCCGGCGGTTGGCGAAAATCGGCGCGACATCTAATGTCCCACCAAGGGGATATGGCCGGCAGGCCAGAAGGGGTGCCTTGCGGTGAAATCAGCGGGGGTCCGGCCGAGCGCCGCCACTCCGCCGGATTCGGGTGGCGCCCACACATCTCGGCATGCGAGGCCGGTCACGACTGAAGAGGAACCGGCCATGCTCACGCTCTATGATTACCTGCCGTCGCAAAACGCCTGGAAGGTGCGCGTCCTGCTGGGGCTGCTTGGCATCTCCTATGAGACGAAGCCGGTCTCGATCTTCGAGGGCGAGAGCCACACGGATGCCTTCCTGAAACTCAATCCGGCCGGCGCCGTTCCCGTGCTCGCCGTGGAAAATGGCCAGGCGATCGCGGAGTCCAACGCGATCCTCATCTGCGTCGCGGAGGGAACACCCTACCTGCCGGCCGACCGCCTTGCGCGCGCCAAGGTCATGCAGTGGCTGTTCTTTGAGCAGTATTACGTCGAGCCCGTCATCGGCTCGCTGCGCTTCTGGACGCTGACCGGACGGCTGGAGCGCAACCGGGCGCTGGTGGCAGGCAAGCACGAAGCCGGTGTGCGAACGCTCGCCGCGCTTGAACGCAGCCTCGACGAGACGCCTTTCCTGGTCGGCGACGTGCTCACTATTGCCGACATTGCCGTCTATGCCTACAGCCACCGCGCCGAGGATTGCGGCTTTTCGCTCGCCGACTATCCGGCGGTGAGCGCCTGGATCGAGCGGGTGGGCGCCGCGATCGGTCCGGGCTATCCGGTCCATCCCTACAGCGTCGACCCGTATTCGGGGGGGTGAGCCGGAACACAAGCCCGGGCGAGGCGTTTCCCGAAGAAGCAGTGTGCCGGCGCCTTCGTGCAGGGACGCTGCGTTTCCGCACGCTTCCGCAACGAAAATGGAGACCAGGAATGGTTCGCACCATGATTGTCGCAACGCTCGCCGCCGGCCTTGCCAGCGCGCCGGCCATGGCCGCCGAGCAGTACTGGGTCGCCAGGGACGCCGTCTCCAAGCAATGCGAGGTGGTGCCGAAGAAGCCCGACGGCACGCTCGTCATCGACCTGGCCAAGAAGAAATTCGCCAGCGAGGGCGAGGCGAGGAAGGCGATGGAAGCGATGACGGATTGCAAGAAGTAGGGGGCAAGCTGCCAGGCCGAGTTCCGTCACACCCCCCTCTGTCCTGCCGGACATCTCCCCCTCAAGGGGGGAGATTGGCTGTGTCGATGCCGGCGCTCTTTCTGCAACGTTGGAAATTGGCGAAAGCCAACGCGGCATCTAATCTCCCCCCTTGAGGGGGAGATGGCCGGCAGGCCAGAGGGGGGCGCCTCGCGCCGACCTTTACGCCTACCGGTCCACCATCGACATCGCCCGCTCGTTATATCTCGGCCCGGACACCTTGTCGGCGGTCAGCGCCATGTCGAGCCCCAGCATCTCGGTGGCGTCGAGCTTGATATCGGCCGCGGCGACATTCTCCTCCAGGTAAGCGCGCCGCTTGGTGCCCGGGATCGGCACGATGTCGATGCCGGATTCCGGGCCCTTGGCCAGCACCCAGGCGATCGCCACCTGGCCCGGCTTGACGCCTTTCGCGTCCGCGATGTCGCGCACCGCGCCTGCAGCGGCGACATTCAGGTCGAAATTCTCGCCCTGGTAGCGCGGGTCGCGGTGGCGGAAGTCGGTGTCCGGATAGTCCTCGGCGCGCCTGACGTCGCCGGCGAGGAAGCCGCGGCCGAGCGGCGCGAACGGCACCA
>NZ_JANINM010000099.1 GCF_024509055.1 Mesorhizobium sp.
CGGCCTGTCACGCCGGAGGTCGCGGGTTCGAGCCCCGTCACTCGCGCCATTTTTCTCAAAGGCTTTCAATAAAGCGCTCCTATCAATGGCTTAGCCATCATCCAACGATGTGGCCTCGGCAATGCTGAGCCAGCCGTTTGCATGAACTTTGGTCGGAACCATTCCGCTACTCTCCCCGTTCAGCCCAAGGGCAGAGAGACGGGAGAGACCGATGTCTGTGACATGCCGCGTTTCCATCGACGACGCCAAGGACGTAAATGAACTGGCCTTCCAGGAATTGCCGCGCGTTGGCGAAAGCGTGTCGGTAGCTCTGGAAGGATCAAAGAGGGACCTTCGCGTCGTGCGCGTTGTGCATGTGCCAGGCAGCGAGCATGGCGCAACGACGATGCTGGAGCTGACGAGCAAGATCCTTTAGCGGCGCCACGAATCGCGTCGGCGTATCACTGAGAGTCTGCCGGTCAGCTTCCCGGAGCGAAAACCGGAAAACCCCATGGCTTAAGCGGTCGAGCTTCGTAAGCAATGGCCATCAGGATGGTGGGCCTAGCTGCTGGCCAGCAGCGCCTCGACCTCGCCCAGCGTCGGCATCGACGGCGCAGTCCCTGGCCGTGTCACCGAGATACCCGCTACCGCGCAGGCAAAGCGCACCGCTTCGAGCGGCTCGACGCCCTTGGCAAGCGCAGCCGCGAGGCCACCATTGAACGCGTCGCCCGCCCCCGTCGTTTCCACCACCGGACCGGCATTGACGGCGGCGACATGGGTTGAGCAGTCAGCGCTGTGCAGTAGCGCGCCTCTTTCGCCGAGCGTCACGATGACAGTGCCCACGCCCCTGGCCAGCAGACTGTCGGCGGCGCGGCGGGCGTCGTCGACGGTCGACACCTTGATGCCGGTCAGTTCCTCGGCTTCGGTCTCGTTGGGCGTAACGTAGTCGCAAAGCGCATAGATGCGGTCAGGCAGGCTGGCGGCCGGCGCCGGGTTCAGGATGGTAGTCACCCCTGCTCTCCGCGCGATCTCAAGTGCCTCCAGGGCCGCTTCGATCGGCTGTTCCAGTTGGGTGACGAAGACGCCGGCCGACCGGATCAGATCGGCATGTGTCTCTATGTCGGCTGGCGAGATCAGCATCGCAGCTCCCGGGCTGACGATGATGGCGTTGTTGCCGGTGCCTTCTTCCACGAAGATGTAGGCAGCGCCGGTATAGCTGTCGGGCGTGTCGATCACGGAGCTCTTCACGCCTGCCGCCTTCCAGGTCTGCTTGGCCATGTCGGCAAATGCATCGACGCCCAGCCGCGTAAGGAACGTGACGTCGGCGCCAAGCTTGCCGGCGGCCACAGCCTGGTTGGAGCCCTTGCCGCCCGGTCCGAGCTTGAACGAATTGCCGAGGATGGTTTCGCCCATGCGCGGCTGGCGGTCGGCCCGGTAAGCGGTATCGGCGACGAACACACCCAGGATGACAACTGGCTTGCCGGCGGCCATCCCCTTACTCCGCATCCGGCGGAAGGACGCCCTTGCGGAAGGCGAAGCAGCCGTAGAAGCGACGCTCCCCAGTCTGGATGACGCAATAAGCCTTCTTGGCGCGCTCGTAGAAGGCGTAGCGCTCGATCGAGATCATGGGCCAGGGTTTGCCCTCTGCCTTGTCGATCTCCTTTTGCACCTCCTTCTGCACCTGCGGTATCTCGTCCGGCTTGCCGACGATCTCCATGCGGGCGGCGGCGTCTTCGACGAAACTGTCCAGCGGGTAAAGCGACAGCACAGCCTTCACCACTTCGGCCGCCGGCGCGTCGATGCGCAGCAACCTTCCGAGCACGGTTTGCCTGGCGACGGAGTCCGACGGGAAATTCGTGTCGGCGATGATCAGGTCGTCGCCATGGCCCATGGCCCGCAGCGCCTGGAGTACATCGGCGTTGAGCAGCGCATCGATCCCTTTGAGCATGGTTTCCCTCTTAAGGTCCGTTTGAGATCAGAGACGCTTGCCCGTCCCGGCGTCGAAGAGGTGTACTTGATCCAGCCGTGGCCTGAGTTTCAGCATATCGCCTGGCTTGAAGTCGTGGCGCTCGCGAAACAGCGCCACCATCTCGCCCTCGCCGAAGCGCAGGAAAACCAGGGTTTCCGAGCCCGTTGGCTCCACCACCGAAATCGTGGCGGGAACGCCGTCGGGATGGATTTCCAGATGCTCCGGCCGCACCCCATAGACGACGGCTAGCCCGTCTTCGGCGGCACTGCCGGCCGACATAGGAAACGCCGTGCCGGCAATGTCGATGACGGGCCGTTCGCCCCTCCTGGCCGTGCCCTTGAGCAGATTCATGGCCGGCGAGCCGATGAAGCCCGCGACGAACAGATTGGCAGGACGGTCGAACAGGTCGAGCGGCGCACCGACCTGCTCGATGCGGCCGTCGCGCATCACCACGATCTTGTCGGCCATCGTCATGGCCTCGATCTGGTCGTGCGTGACGTAGATCGTGGTGGTCTTCAGCCGCTGGTGCAGTTCCTTGATCTCGGTGCGCATCTGCACGCGCAGCTTGGCGTCGAGGTTGGATAGCGGCTCGTCGAACAGGAACACCTGCGGATTGCGCACGATGGCGCGGCCCATGGCGACACGCTGGCGCTGGCCGCCGGAAAGCTGACGTGGATAACGCTTGAGATAGGGGGCAAGGTCGAGGATGTCGGCCGCGCGCTTGACCCGTTCCGCGACCGTGGCCGGATCGGTGCCGCGCAGCTTCAGCGCGAAGGCCATGTTCTGCTCGACCGTCTTGTGCGGGTAGAGCGCGTAGTTCTGGAACACCATGGCGATGTCGCGTTTGGCCGGCGGCAGGTTGTTGACGATCCGGTCGCCGATGGCGATCGTCCCGCCGGAAACGGTTTCCAGCCCGGCCACCATTCTCAGCAGCGTGGACTTGCCGCACCCGGAAGGACCGACCAGCACCACGAACTGCCCGTCGGCAATGTCGATGCTGACCTCATGCAGGACCTTGACGGTTCCGAACGCCTTGGCGACACTGCTGATCGCGACTTGAGCCATCGTCCCCCCTTATCATTTGCGGTGAAGCTAGCCATTGCCAACGGCAAGGGCAAGTCAGTCTCTTATAGATAAAAAGTCATTCTTATTGACAGGGTAATCGATTACGCGAATAGTGGTAGATGCCAATCCGACTGCTGGTGCTTTCAACCAAAAATCGGAGCTCCAGGCGACGCAGGGTGGGGTCCCACGTCCCCGTTTTTATTTCGAGGAGAACCGCAGACGTCTCGGCGTCCGAGAGAGATTGGCATTCAATTCACAACTGTTGTCCTGGGAGGAACGGTAGATGAGAGTCGGTCTTTACGAAAAATTGGTCCGTGCGGGAGCGACCCGCCGCGATGTGCTGAAGGGCGCGGCCAGCATGGCGGCAATCGCCGCGGCGTCCGGCGCCGGGCTCGGCGCGTTGACGCGGCCAGCTTCCGCCGCTGACAATCTGCGAGCACAAATTCTGCAGATCCCCGGCGTCGGCAAGGGATCGCCGACAGACGCGGACTGGCAGAAGGTCGGTGAACTTTGCCTCGGCGGCACGAAGGCCAGTGTGAAGGAGGGCGAATTCGCTGGTGTCGAGCTCACCTTCATGGGTCTCAACAATCAGAATCTGCATAACTTTCTTTTCCGTGGCTTCCTGAAGCCTTGGGAAGCCTATACCGGTGCCAAGATCAACTGGATCGACCTCGCCCAGGCCGACTACAACGCCCGCCTGCAACAGTCGATTGCCACTGGAACCGTCGATTTCGACATACTTGAAATGGGCGCTCCCTTTGAAGGCGACGTCTGCGGCAAGGGCCTGGCTTCCGAAATGCCCGACTGGGTCAAGAAGCAGATCGAGGTCGACGACTATTCTGATTATCTGAAGCCCCCGGTCGGGACCTGGAATGGCAAGACCTATCGCGTCACGATCGACGGGGATTGCCACAATCTGAACTACCGCACGGATGTTTTCTCCGACGCCGATCTTGCCAAGGCGTGGAAGGCCGACAGCGGCGACAAGGCCGGTCTTGCGGAGTGGGGCGTGCCCAAGACCTGGCAGCAAATGCAAGCAGCCACCAAATTCCTCAAGGGCAAGAAAGTGAAGGGTCAGGACGTCTATGGCTTCCTCGATCCGCCGAAGGGCTGGGGTGGTTTCGGCTTTTACTTCCTGGAAGACCGCGCCACCGCCTATGCCAAGCATCCCGACGATCCGGCGTGGCTGTTCGATGTCGACACCATGAAACCCAGAGTGAACAACCCTGCCTGGGTGCGGGCCATTCAGGACGTGGTGGATTCTCTACCCTACCAGCCAGCCGACCAGATCAATGCCGACCCCGGCACCACCGGATTCCAGCAATTCCTGGCTGGCGTGGGTTCGGCCATCACCTGGTGGGGCGACATCGGCGAAGTGGCCAAGACCAGCGACACAGCGGTCATTGGCGACGAGCTGGGCTTCGACATCCTTCCTGGTTCGGATGATGTCTACAACTCCAAGACCGGTAAGTGGGAAAAGCTCGCCAGTGGGCCGAACGTCGCGCCGAACTGCGCCTATCTCGGCTGGGGCATCTATGTCATGGCGCGCGTCGAGAAGGACGAGAAGAAGAAGAAGGCGGCATGGTCGGCCGCGGCCCACCTTGGCGGCAAGGATCTATCGATCTGGTGTGTGATGTATCCCTCCGGCTTCCAGGTGCACAGAAATAGCCATTCGCATATCGACGAATGGGTGGCTGCTGGCTATCAGAAGGACTACATCACCTCTTATCTCAATTCGCAGTTTGGAAGCTACAATCATCCGAACCGCTGCGTCGAACCGCGCATCCCCGGCATTTTCCAGTATTACAGCGCTGCCGAGGACATCTTGGCCAACACCTTTGCCGGCAAAATGAAGGCGCAAGAAGGCGCCGACGCGATTGCAGCGGCTTGGGAGAAGCTCACCGACCAGATCGGCCGCGAGAACCAGATCAAGCTCTACAAAGCCTCGCTTGGCATGTAGGCTGCCGCACCGAAGGTCGCGGCCCGGTGACACCCCC
>NZ_JANINM010000100.1 GCF_024509055.1 Mesorhizobium sp.
CGCCACGCCAACGGCTCGATCCCGACGGCGGTGCTGCGCGAGAAGATGCAGCGGGCCATGCAGGAAGACGCGGCGGTGTTCCGCACGCAGGAATCGCTCGAGAACGGCTGCAAGCGCATCTCGGAACTCTGGGGCGAGCTCAAGGATATCAAGGTCACCGATCGTTCGATGATCTGGAATTCCGACCTGGTCGAGACGCTGGAGCTGGAAAACCTGATGGCCAACGCCATCACCACCGTCTATGGCGCGGAAGCGCGCAAGGAGAGCCGCGGCGCGCACGCGCGCGAGGATTTCGACAAGCGCGACGACGCCAACTGGCGCAAGCATACGCTTGCCCATCTTAGCGAGGACGGCAAGGTGACTCTCACCTACCGGCCTGTGCACACCGAGCCGCTGCTGGCGGAAAAGGATGGCGGCATCAGCCTCGCCAAGATCGCGCCGAAGGCGCGGGTATACTGATCATGGCGCCGGCGGCCGTGGGATATTCCGGCACGCCCCTTCCGGCCAAGCTCGGCCTGAAGGACGGTATGGTCGCCGCCTTCATTGCGTTGCCGCCGGAACTCGATGAACTGGCGGAGGCCGTGACCTTTGCCGGCGTCGACCGACTCCCCAGTTGGTCGTCGATCTCGGGCAGCCAGAAGTATGACGCCGTGCATGCCTTCACCCGGCAGCGCGCCGAGGTCGAGGACGGCCTTGCCGGCATCGAGACGGCAATCAAACGCGACGGCATGGTCTGGGTGTCCTGGCCGAAGAAGGCCTCGAAAGTGCCGACGGACGTCACCGAGCACGTGATCCGCGCCGAGGCGCTGAAGCGCGACCTCGTCGACGTCAAGGTCGCCGCGGTGAACGAAATCTGGTCCGGGCTGAAGCTCGTCATCCGAAAGGACCGCAGGTAATGGTCGAACTCACGCTCCCCAAGAACTCGCAGATCAAGCAGGGCAAGACCTGGCCGAAGCCGGAAGGCGCCACCAATCTGCGCGAATACCGCATCTACCGCTGGTCGCCGGACGATGACGAAAACCCGCGCATGGACACCTATTTCGTCGACATGGACGATTGCGGGCCGATGGTCCTCGACGCGCTTCTGTGGATCAAGAACAAGGTCGATCCGACCTTGACGTTGCGCCGCTCCTGCCGCGAAGGCATCTGCGGCTCCTGCGCCATGAACATCGACGGTTCCAACACGCTCGCCTGCACCAAGGGCGCCGAGGACATTTCGGGTGCGGTGAAGGTCTATCCGCTGCCGCATATGCAGGTGATCAAGGACCTGGTGCCGGACCTCACCAACTTCTATGCCCAGCACGCTTCGATCCAGCCCTGGCTGCAGACGGTCTCGCCGACGCCCGCCAAGGAATGGCTGCAGAGCCATGAGGACCGCGAGAAGCTCGACGGGCTTTACGAGTGCATCCTGTGCGCCTGCTGCTCGACCTCGTGCCCGAGCTACTGGTGGAACGGCGATCGCTATCTCGGTCCGGCCGTGCTGCTGCAGGCCTATCGCTGGCTGATCGACAGCCGTGACGAAGCGACAGGCGAGCGGCTCGACAATCTGGAAGATCCGTTCCGGCTCTACCGCTGCCACACCATCATGAACTGCGCGCAGACCTGCCCTAAGGGACTCAATCCTGCCAAGGCGATCGCGGAGATCAAGAAGATGATGGTGGAGCGCCGCGTCTAGCCCCGCGATGTCGCTGCCTGCCGATTTCGAACCGGAAGCCGTCGCGGCGATCCGCGCACGGCTGGACATGGCCCGCGCGCAAGGCGCGAAAATCATGTTCGCCATCGAAAGCGGCAGCCGCGCCTGGGGCTTTCCGTCGCCGGACAGCGACTACGACTGCCGCTTCGTCTATATCCGTTCCGTGGCCGACCATCTGGCGCTAGAGCAGCCGCGCGACGTGATAGAGTTCCCCATAGAGGGCCAGATCGATGCCGGCGGCTGGGATCTGCGCAAGGCGCTGCTTCTGGCGCTCGCCGGCAATGCGGTGATCGTCGAATGGGCCAAGTCGCCGATCGTCTATGAGGAGGTGGCCGGCTTTCGCGATCGCCTCCTCGACCTGCTGGCCGAGATCGTCGATCCTGCCCGGGTTTCGCGCCACTATCTCGGCCTCGCGCGCTCGCATGTCGCCAAGATCGGCAGCTTTGCCGGCGAAGTAAAATTGAAGAAGCTGTTCTACCTGATCCGTCCGATCATCGCGCTGGACTGGATGGAGCAGCGCGACTTTGCCAGGCTGCCGCCGATGAATATGGTCGATTGCCTGGCCGAAACCGAAATCCCGGCGCAAGCGGCCAGCGAAATCCGCCAGCTGATCGAGAAGAAGCGCGAGACACGCGAACTGGGGACCGGAGCTATCCCCTTCGAGATCGCGCGCTATCTCGAAGCGCGATATGGTCATCACGAAATGAACCTGACGGGATCGGCCAGGGACGAGGCGCGGCACTCGCGCAATCGTGCCCTGGCGACCGCCTTTTATCGCCGGGAAGCAGAAAGCCAATGACCGATCTCCCCGTCCTTTCCCCCGTCGAAGCGCGCGTGCTCGGCTCCTTGATCGAGAAGAAGGAACTGACGCCGGACGTCTATCCGCTGACGCTCAATGGCGCGCATCAGGCGGCAAACCAGAAAACCGCGCGCGAGCCGGTGATGGCGCTGGAGCTTACAGAGATCAGGCGGGCGCTGAGCACGCTGGAGCAGAAAGGCCTGGTGCGCCAAGCGTTCGCCTCGCGCGTCGAGCGCTACGAGCATCTGATGGCGCAGCGCTTTTCGCTGACCACGCCGCAAATCGCGGTGATCGGCCTGTTGCTTCTGCGCGGCGCGCAGACCGCGCATGAGCTTCTTGCCCGCTCGGAACGGATGACGCGCTTTGCCTCGATCGAGGAGATGCGCGACAATCTCGACCTGATGATCGGCCGCCGGCCTCCGCTGATACAGCTGCTGGAACGCGCGCCCGGCCAGCGCGAGGAACGCTATGTCCACCTGCTCGGTGGACCGGTCGAGATGATTGCCGCCGCCGCACCCTGGCAGCCCGCGGCGTCGTCCGACTCCGACCTGGAAGCGCGTGTACGCATGCTCGAGGAAGAGGTTGCCGCACTGCGCGCGAAGATCGAAGCCTTGGGCGGCGCACAGTAGTTCGCAGCTGCTCGCGTTAAGGTTGGCGTTCGCCGGTGCGCGGTGGCAGCTTGAGGTCGCGATGATCGGCCGCGCCCCGGCCCAGCGCGATGGACAGAAGGTAGACGCGCGGGTTGAAGCCCGCCGATGCCAGTTGCGACAGCGTCTTGAACAGTTGCAGGTGATACATGAAACCCCCTTCGGCTGTTTATGGGCGCAGCTTGTCGAAGCGCGCCGCAAACTAGACGCAGCCGGTGAAAGGCAGCTTGGACGAAACGGCCCTTAAAGCGGTCAAAACGGCCCTGTATTGACGTTTTAGCAGCGCCAGAGCATATCAGCGCCCCTCTGAAGCAGGTTTGGCCACGGCGCGAACCTGCTCCATGGTGGTGGCGATGTTGCGAATCGTCGCCGGAGGCAGGGGGGTGCCGATGACTGCGGCGAGGGAGCCGTCGGCTTCGTTCAGGCTGCTGACCAATACGATTCCTGAGCGGGATCGTGTCGAGGTCATGCGCGAGGTCTATGGCCGCACGGTGCTGAAGGTCGATCTCGACCCGCTCGATCCGACCCGCGTCGACATGCGGGTGCGGGCCCTGCCGGGGCTCGGCATCGCAACGGGCTCATGCTCGGCATTCCGGGTGCATCATTCGAGCCGACTGATCGACAGCGACGACCTGATCCTGCTGGCGGTGAAGGACGGCGCCAGCCTGATGAGGCATCGTGGCCGGGAAGAGCCGGTCGGCAACGGCTACGCGCTGATGATGAGCGGGGAGGAGGTGGGCCTCAACCTCATTCAGTCTGGCGGTATCCGCTTCACCAATGTGAGCTTTTCGCTGAGGCAGCTTTCACCGCTGATCGGCGATCCCGCCGCCGTGTTGATGCGGCCGTTGTCGACGGACACCGGCGCCATGCGGCTGCTGATCGACTATGTGCATTCGGTCCAGGAGGCCGGCGACGGGCTCAGCCCGGAGGAACTGCATATGGCGACGACGCATATCTTCGACCTTGCCGCGCTTGCCGTCGGCGGTACGAAGGATGCGGTGGAAATCGCGCGCGGACGCGGCGCGCGGGTGGCGCGGTTGCGCGCCATCAAGGCCGACATCACCGCCCAGGGCGGCGGCCTGTCGGCCGACGAAGTCGCCCGGCGTCACCGGCTTTCGACGCGCTACGTGCGCAAGCTGTTCGAAAGCGACGGCACGTCCCTGTCGGAATTCACGCTGCGCCAGCGCCTGCTGCGCGCGCACCGCATGCTCAGCGATCCGCGCTACGCCGGACGCAGCATTACGGCGATCGCCTTCGAGGCCGGTTTCAACGACCTCTCCTACTTCAACCGGGTGTTCCGGCGCCGCTACGAGGCGACGCCGTCGGATATTCGTGCAACCGCCCTCAGGGATTGAGACCGAGGGCGGTCGCTGTCTCCTGCTGGGTCTCAGCCCAGCCGGGCGTCGAGCGAGACCTTGATGGCGCCGAGCGCCTTCGAGACCGGGCACTCGGCCTTGGCCTTCTCGGCAAGCTCCTTGAACTTGGCGGCGTCGATGCCCGGAACCTTGCCGACCAGGGTGATAGCGCTGCCGGTGATGCCGGTGCCGGGCACCAGCGTCACCACCGCCTTGGCGTCGAGCTCGGCCGCCGGCGTGCCGTTTTCGGCCAGGAAGTGCGACAGCTGCATGGCGTAGCAGCCGGCATGCGCGGCGGCGATCAGCTCTTCCGGGTTGGTGCCGGATTTGCCGCTCTCGTCCTGGAAGCGCGCCTTGAAGGAGTAGGGCGCGGCCTTCAGCGCGCCACTCTGGGTGTCGAGCGTGCCTTTGCCTTCCGTCAGATTGCCTTTCCAGACGGCGTTTGCGGTGCGGTCCATGAAGTCCTCCTG
>NZ_JANINM010000101.1 GCF_024509055.1 Mesorhizobium sp.
GGGCTGATGGCGGTGTTCTTCCTGCTGGTCGGCCTGGAGATCAAGCGCGAGATGCTGGACGGACAGCTCTCCACCTGGCCGCGCCGCGTCCTGCCCGGCATCGCCGCGGCTGGCGGCATGGTGGTTCCGGCGCTGGTCTATGTCGCCATCAACCGCGACAACCAGGCGGCTCTTTCCGGCTGGGCGATCCCGACCGCCACCGACATCGCCTTCGCGCTCGGCGTTCTGTCGCTGCTTGGCAGCAGGGTGCCGGCATCGCTGAAGGTGTTCCTCACCGCGTTGGCCATCATCGACGATCTTGGCGCCGTCATCATCATCGCGCTGTTCTACACCAGCGGCCTGTCGCTCGCTTATCTCGGCGCCGCCTTCGCGGTCATCGCCATACTGATCGTGCTCAACCGCATGCGGGTGATGACCCTCGTGCCCTATCTCGTGCTTGGCGCGGTGCTGTGGGTGCTGGTGCTGAAGTCGGGCGTGCACGCCACGCTCGCCGGCGTCGCCCTGGCGCTCACCATCCCGCTCGAACGCTCCCCCGGCATCGGCCATGATACCGAGCATTCGCCGCTGCACAGGCTGGAACACGGCCTGCACAAGCTGGTGCCCTTCATCGTCATCCCGATCTTCGGCTTCGCCAATGCCGGCGTCTCGCTCGGCGGCCTGAGCTTCGCCGCCCTGGTCGAGCCGCTGACGCTCGGCGTGGCCGCCGGCTTGGTCGTGGGCAAACTGGTCGGCGTCTTCGGCTCCTCGGCCTTGGCCATCCGGCTGGGTCTGGCCGACCTGCCGGTCAACGCCGGCTGGCGTCACATGCTGGGCATTTCGCTGCTCTGCGGCATCGGCTTCACCATGAGCCTGTTCATCGGCCTGCTCGCCTTTGCCTCCGACCCGGCCCTGCAGGACGCGGTGAAGGTCGGCATCCTGGCCGGCTCCCTGATCGCTGCGCTGCTCGGCGCCGCCGTGCTGCTCACCGCGCCGCCGGCGGGCGGCGCGGAAGAGGATTTGGAGTAGCCAGGCTGCACGCGCATTTCATCGCCCCCGCGAAAGGGGGGGAGAGGTGGCCCGGCGAAGCCGGGACGGAGCGGGGGACGCCCTTCGCGAAGCCAAATCCGATCCAAGAAAGAGCGCCAGCAAAACGAAGCTTGCAAGACGTCGAGACAATTTCCGCGCGCCGCGCTGGCCCCTCTCCGTCCCGGCCTCGCCGGGCCACCTCTCCCCACTGCGTGGGGCGAGGAAACGGCGCTACTCGCTCTCGCCATCCAGCGCCGGCACGGAAACACCTGCAAGCTCTGCCGCCAGCAGTCGCGCGGCGCCCGCGCGGGCAATTCTCAGCATCAGCGCTTTTCGCGTCGCCGCGGCCATGCGGTGCTCCGGCGCGTCGCGCAGGATCTCCGCCCCATAGCCGTCCGAGAGGATGAAGCCGCATTCCTCGGGAAAGATATCCGCGGGCACGCCAGGGTGGGTGGCGAAGAAGAAGCGGTCGGAATGCAGCCGGTAGTCCGGCCATTTGCGGTCGACACGAAAATCCTCGATCGAGGATTTGATCTCGATGATCCAGATATCGCCCTGACGGGTCAGAGCGACGAGATCGGCGCGCCGCCCGGTGGCAAGGGACAATTCCGGCAGCACATGTGCGCCCATCTGCGAGAGCAGGCGCTGGACGCCGCGCCGCACCAGCATGGCGCGCTCCGACTGGCGGCCGTCGATCAGGGGATTGAGGGGAATCGGGGAAACGATGGGCATGGAAGGACCATGCCAGATTTTGTTCACGGTTTGAACCCGTTCTTGGGAGGCGATTACATATTTGACAAGCCCGCTGCCGGAATCAGGGGGCGCTGATATGAAAAGCGCATCGGGAATCTCATCGATCACGTCCGGCATTATGGAGCAAACTCACCATATTCGATGATGTTTGCCGCCTATCGAGATGTGTGAGGCTAGCCGACGTTTTCCACGCTCTGCGGTTGACAGCTACCCTCTCAGAAAGGCAAAGCCCAATAAGGCAAGTAGCTCAAACCTCCCTATTTCTACCCTCATCTCTCACGGCCTGTAAGAATTTTCGCTGCGCACGGGCCATTCTATTATTGAAACTTCCTAAAAGATACCCGAAGGGCATTACGCAGATTATGCCACTTACTACATTATTCGGAAGAACGAATGACAATAGCGCGCAACCGACACAAGCTAGAATAAATAAGCAGAGTACCGACGCGATCGCATCTTGCAACATACGATTTTCGGGAAGGAATTGCTCCATCCATGGCATTACCAATGGGTTCTTGTCCCAAAACTGGTAAATTCGGATGGGGTCCTCTAGCATGGCTCTAGACAATCCGCAGACCACGATTGGCCCAAGGCCACCATGTGCCACGATGATAAGATAAGACCAATCACAAGAGCGACACTACCGCGATCCGGCCCCAAACCATCGGATGAACTCAGCATCCTCGCCAGTGATGTCCTTCACCGCCTTCAAGGGCGATCTGGTTGACAAACCAAGAGGGTGAAACCAGCGGGTTGCCTTAATCTTCAGCAAGTTCCAACCGAACTCGCTGCCATTCTTCCCAGCATTTCTCTGGATCAATATCGAGATAGCCTCGCGACTCATCCATCCGCCTGGCGTCTTCCTGAGTGAGCACAATCGCCGGACAGCTATCGCGGATTTGGATGACTTCCTCCTCTGTCAAAGGGCTTCCCTTTGCTCTCTCCCGATTGAGCAAGGTCGCGACAAGGCTGGGGCTGATATATATGATAAGCTCACCCATCCGTTCTCCTTGACTGTCGGTCTTCTTGCGAAGGCGTTTGATAATAGTGAGTGCCTTCGAGATCGGCGTTCAGAAGGTGCCAGAGTTTATGGATACTTTCCCTTATCTGTGCCGAGGCTTGGTCATCTTCATGCACATTGCGCTCGTAGCCAGTCTCCAACATCCTCATAACCAAGTCGCGCAGCCCAGCTTTGTCGTCGTCTGTCACAACGGTCAAGTCGCCGTGGTTGTAGCCGTGTTCGTAGCTCTCCCTGATCCTTAGAAGGTATGGGCGGGGGCCTGCCTGCTCGATCCACCAGTCGATCATGCCCCTGGTCGTGGCTCGGTTCAGGCCCCACACTTCATCAGTTTTGCTGAAACTGAAAACACTCATCGAATGCGACAGTCCGGCGGTGCTAGCTCGAATGCGCTGGAGGTCTGAATGGGAATTGAACCCATTACGTCGGTTTTGCAGACCGATGCGTCACCGTCCCGCCCTCAGACCTTGCCCTGTCTATCCCAGTCTACCAGCGCATAGTCAACCTGGTCGCTGATCAAGTGGCACCGCCAACCTGCAAGCTCTCCGCCAGTTCTTTTCGGGCTCGCCCCCCACTTCAGGCGACTACGCGTCGAGCGGGATGTCAAAGGTCTTCTGCATGCCCGCTGTGGCCGCAAAAATACCAGTAGGCCAAATCATCCAGTCGACGATATGCGGTCTCGTAGTAAGTCGTCGGGAACGCACGGGGGAAATTGGGGTGGCTTGTCCAATTGCAGATAAACCCGGGCACGTACCAAAAGCCTTGAGCTACCCAGCGCTCCAACGTCTGGCTTCCGCCGTGCACACGACAGTATTGCTCCATGGCATCAGTCAGCCGGTCGAACGCCTCGATGTCCCAGATCATATTGGGACGAATCGTGATGAGGAACGAACCATCTCCCGCCTCAAACTCATTCGTCAGTACATGCAGGTCCATGTAGTCATCGTCCGTCGGATTGCCGTAGGCTCGTCAAACACTAAGCGTGTACCCCCCTGCCATCGTCCACCATCCCCGCCATATCATCCAGTATGGGACAATCCGGCCGATCGTCGCCGTGGCAGGCGTGGATCAGCTTCTGCAGCGTCGAGCGCATCGACTGCAATTCGCGCACCTTCTCCTCGATCGCCTTGACATGGGCGGCGGCGATCTCGCGCACGTCGTGGCTGGCGCGCTCGCGGTCCTGATAGAGCGCCATCAGCTGCCTGCAATCGTCGATTGAGAAGCCGAGATTGCGCGCGCGGCGCAGGAAGGCCAGGCGATGGATGTCGTCGCGCGAATAGTCGCGGTAGCCATTGTCGGCCCGCGCCGGCCGGATCAGGCCGATCTCCTCATAGTAGCGAATGGTCTTGGCCGGCAGGCCGGAACGCTCGGCGGCATCACCCACATTCATGGCGCTCTCCCTTGGTCGTCGAATCGGCCCTCGGCGGCCTCATTGATTTTGCTTCACAATCCTGTGAGGCCTGTGGCCGAAATACCGCAGTTCGGCACTTACCGGCACGTCAACTGATGCATATAGGCAGTGCGCGCTTGGCAAGCAAAAGAAATGCCAGCATGAATGATGGCGAGAAGGCGGCCGACTCGTGCTGCCGATAATTTAGACAGGGCGTCGGACCTATTCATGCGCTTGAAGTCACTTGCAATCGTCGCTGGCCTTGCACTGTCGACCGCGATCAGCGGCTGCAGCACCATCGGCTCGCAGTTGTTCACCAACAACTATGGCGCGATGACCGACGCCGGCTACCAGCTGCCGCGCATCCCGATCGAGAAGGTTCCGCAAAAATATCACCGGCAGGAAGTCGACTACGACACCAAGGAAAAGCCGGGCACCATCATCGTCGACACCCAGAACAAGTTCCTCTATTTCGTCGAGGGTGACGGCCGGGCGATGCGCTACGGCATCGGCGTCGGCCGCGAGGGTTTTGAGTGGCACGGCACCGCCCATATCGCGCTGAAGCGCGAATGGCCGACCTGGACGCCGCCCGCGCCGATGATCAAGCGCCAGCCCGAGCTCGCCAAATTTGCAGGCGGCATGGATCCCGGCCTCAAGAACCCGCTCGGCGCGCGCGCCATGTATCTGTTCAACAAGGGCGGCGACATGGGTTACCGCCTGCATGGCAGCCCGGAATGGTTCTCGATCGGCAAGGCGATGTCGTCGGGCTGCATCCG
>NZ_JANINM010000102.1 GCF_024509055.1 Mesorhizobium sp.
CGAACAGTTTTAGCACCTGGTCGTCGGACATCGGCTTCGGCGCGGCGACTGGAGCCTCGACCGAGGTTGGTGGCGCAATCTCGGCGGTTGGCTGTACAGACGCCGTGGAGCCCTTCGCGGCAACCGCGGCCTCAACGTCGGCACGCACGACACGGCCGCGCGGGCCGCTGCCTTTTATGCCAGCGATCGAAAGACCCGCCTCGCGGGCCAGGCGGCGTGCCAGCGGCGTTGCGCGCGCGCTCGCCAGCGATTGGCCAATCTCCCCCCCTGTGGGAGTGATGCCCGGCAGGGCAGAGGAGGGCGTGAAGGAATGAGACGTTGGCCGGACAGCGCCCCCCTCTGTCGGCTTCGTCGACATCTCCCCCATTTGGGGGGCGATTGGAGCCTCACCCCGCTTGTCCCGATAAACTTCATCGTCGGCATAGATCCACGCCACCGGCTCGCCGACCGGAATGTCGACGCGCTCCTTGCCGGTGACATTGCGCAGCGTGCCGCTGGCCGGCGCGTCGATTTCCATCGCGGCCTTGTCGGTCTCGATCTCGAAGAGCACATCGCCCTTCTTGACCTTGGCGCCCTCCTCGGCGAACCAGCGCGAGATCTGGCCGGTCGCCATGTCCATATCGACCTTCGGAAGAATGACCTCTGTCGGCATCGCTCAGCGGACCCCTTTCACCAAGTCGCGCGCGGCGGCTATGATGTCGGGAACCTGCGGCACCGTCGCCTTTTCGAGGTCCGGATTGTAAGGGATCGGCGTCTCGGCGCCGCCGAGCCTGACGATCGGCGCGTCGAGATAGTCGAACGCTTCGCTTTCGGCGACCAGCGCGCTGACTTCCGCGCCGATGCCAAGCGTCTTCACCGCCTCGTAGACGCAGAGCAGGCGCGAGGTCTTCTTCACGCTGTCGATGACGGTTTGCCTGTCGAGCGGCCGGATCGTGCGCAGATCGACCACCTCGATGTCGATGCCCTCACCTTCGAGCGCAGCCGCCGCGTCGAGCGCCTTCTGCACCATGATCGAAGTGGCGACGACGGTGAGATCACGGCCCTCGCGGCGAATGTCGGCCTTGCCGATCGGCACCGTGTAATGGCCTTCCGGCACATGGCCCTTCATCTTGTAGAGCAGCTTGTGCTCGAAGATCATGACGGGGTCCGGGTCCGCGACGGCGGCAAGCAGCATGCCCTTGGCATCATGCGGCGTCGCCGGCTGGATGACCTTCAAGCCCGGCACATGACCGAGCCAGGCCTCGAGGCTCTGGCTGTGCTGCGCGGCGGCGCCGGTACCGGAGCCGGCCGGGAAACGCATCACCACCGGCACCGAAACCTCGCCACCCAGCATGAAGCGCATCTTGGCGGCCTGGTTGACGATCTGCTCCATGCCCAGCGTGGCGAAATCGGAAAACTGGAATTCGAAGATCGGCCGCATGCCGGTGACGGCCGCGCCGACCGCGACGCCGGCGCCGCCCAGCTCCGAGATCGGCGTGTCGATGACCCGCTCCGTGCCATAACGCTCGACCAGGTCGCCGGTCACCTGGAAGGCACCGCCATAGACGCCGATGTCCTCGCCCATCAGGAAGACGCGCTCGTCCATGTCCATGGCGATCGCCATGGCTTCCTGGATCGCCTGGGCGTAGCTCAGTTCACGCACCGCAACGTCCATCACGCATGCTCCGTGTAAACGTAATTCTGAAGGGTTGCGATCTCAGGCGCCGGGCTTGCCTTCGCGAACTCGATGCCATCGGCAATCTCGCGGGCGACCGTGTCGCGGATCGCCTGAATGCCCTGGTCGTCGATGAAGCCGAAATCGCGCAGCTCGGTCTCGAACAGCGTGATCGGATCGCGGTTCGCCATCCAGTCCTCGATCTCTTCCTTGGTGCGGTAGCGGTTGCGGTCGCTCTTGGAATGTCCGCGATGGCGGTAGGTCTTGGATTCGATCAGCGTCGGCCCCTCTCCCGCCCGCGCCCGCTCGACGGCCTTGTGCGAGGCCTCGGCGACTTCGGAGAAGATGTTGCCGTTGACGATGACGCCCGGCATCGAATAGGCCGCCGCCCGCTCGGCGATGTTCTTGACCGCCGTCGAGCGCGCCGTCGAGGTCGACATGCCGTAGCCGTTGTTCTCGCAAACGAAGATCACCGGCAGCTTCCAGATCGCCGCCATGTTCAGCGCTTCGTGGAAGGCGCCTTCATTGTTGGCGCCGTCGCCGAAGAAGGAGACCACGACCTTGCCGGTCTTCATCATCTTGGAGGAGAGCGCCGCGCCCACCGCGATCGGAATGCCACCGGCAACGATGCCGTTGGCGCCGAGATTGCCCTTGGCGACGTCGGCGATATGCATCGAGCCGCCACGACCCTTGCAATAGCCGGTCGTCTTGCCGAAGAACTCGGCGAACATGCGGCTGACCTCAGCGCCCTTGGCGATGCAGTGGCCATGGCCGCGATGTGTCGAAGTGATCTGGTCATCCTCGGCGAGCGGCATGCAGATGCCCATGGCACTGGCTTCCTGGCCGATCGACAGATGCATGGTGCCGTGGATGAGGCCCCGCATGTAGCACTCTTCCGCACCCTCTTCGAAGCGACGGATGAGATACATCTTGTGAAGCACTTCCCTCAGTTGCTCCGGGCTGTAGTGGCGGTAGACGAAAGGCAGGTTGGCGCGGGTGTCCGCGACGGCTTTGCTCGCCCCAGCCATGATCATGCCTCCACGGTGCCGTAAACGAGCTTGTCCTGACGCGCGCGCAACTCGGCGATCCTGGAGCCTGGCGCGGGCGCCGCGTTGGCATAGGTGATGAGCTCGCCCTTCTTGATCGGCGCGATCACCGAGCCACCCTGCAGCAACCCACACGGAATTGCCCTGGCGGCGTGAGCCTCGGGCGCGGTCATGATCCAGGCGCGGTAGCAGTACTCGCCGATGGCATCGAGCTTGTCGCCCGGCTTCAAATCCTTCTTGGCCACCGCACAGACCTCGGCGACGGGCTTCGCCAGCGGCACCATGTCGGCCTTGCCGTAAAGCACGACGCGAGCGCAGGTCAGCGGCACTTCGAGCGAGGTCAGATGATAGGGTCGATGGAAGGTGAAATACGGACCCTTGCCCATCTTCAGGTCTTCCATGCGTTCCGAAATGCGCGGATGCGACATGTCGGCAACGACGAAGACGCCAGGCGCGACACCCTTGCCGATCGAATAGTCGACGACGCCGACTTTCGACAACACGCCGCCATCCTTTTGCGGCACCAGCACCTTCGACAGTTCGCCGAGCGTGGCCGATGGGCCATGCATGCCCGGCTTGTCGGGCACCAGCCCGGTCGCGTTGGCGATCGCCGCCATCTCGACCATGGTCTTCGAACCATCGACGAACTCAACCAGCATGCGCACATTCATGTGCCGCCGCGCGGCCTCTTCCTCGTAGTCGGGCGGCGTAGCATCGATGTTGAGCGGATTGTTCTTGCCCTTGCCGGCGGCGACTATCGGGTGGCCCATGGCCGAAACGAATTCAATCAGCTCCATGCAGGACGACGGCTCGTCACCGGCGCCAAGCGAATAGGTGACTCCCAGCCGATCGGCCTCGCTCTTCAAATAGGCGCCGATGGTGACGTCCGCCTCGACATTCATCATCACCAGATGCTTGCCGTGCTCCATGGCGCGCAGGCCAATCTCGGCGCCGACGGCCGGAACGCCTGTCGCGTCGATCACCACATCGATCAGATCATTGCCGATGATCAGGCTGGAATCGTTGGTGACGGCGACTTTCCCGGCCTCCATGGCCGCGGTCATCGCCGAGGCGTTCGACACCTCGCGGGCGTGGCCCGTTTCCTGGAAGGCAATGTCAACCGCCTTGCTGGCCGCGGGCAGGTTCAATTCGGAAATGGCGCCGATCTCGATCCCGGACATATGCGCGACGCGGGTGACGATGTCGGTTCCCATCTCGCCAGAGCCGATCAGGCCGATGCGGATCGGCTTGCCGGACTTGGCGCGAACCTCGAGATCGCGGGCAAGGCCCGTCAATGAAACATTGGAAGCCATGCCGCTTATTCCTCCGGTATCGCATGCTGTTCGATTGCATGACGGGTATTGAACATCTGTATTCTTGTCAAGACTAATGTCCACATACCTGCCGCACATCCGGCCTATTGGTTACGACGGCAGTGCGTTGGCGACGCGAGAAAGAAGTCCTGCAGGGGACGGATCTGTCGCGGTTCAGACCGGAGCCATCGACCGGAAAAGGCGGCGTCGGAACAATGTGCAATTGGCTACAAGCCGATGCGCCACCGACCTCGAGGGAGGTAGTGTGCCGAGAATTCTGCAAATCCGCGAAGATGGCGGTCATGGCTGGTGATGCTCAAATTCACCTGCCTCCCGCCCAGAAACGCCACTATGACCAGAGCTAAAGCAAGATCGGCAGGCCGTCCAACCTGGTTGGATCGCACGAGCTTCAGACAGTTACCCGGGAGATTTGATGGTACCGTTGGCTGGGATCGCTCACGCTCCTTCAGATAGCCAATGGCAGCCGACAGTTAGGCGCGCCGACTGGATCGATCGCCATGTATGGCACCCGGCCGCGTGGCCCGCTTGTCGAGGTCTTTCTGACCTTTTTGCGTCTCGGCCTGACCTCGTTCGGCGGCCCGATCGCGCATCTCGGCTATTTTCGGGACGAGCTGGTCGTGCACCGCAAGTGGATCGACGAGGCAGGATTTGCTGACCTCATCGCCCTCTGTCAATTCCTGCCCGGATCAGCGTCGAGCCAAGTCGGCTTCTCGCTCGGCATCCTGCGGGGCAACGTGTTGCTTGGCGGACTTGCGGCCTGGGCGGGTTTCACAATGCCCTCAGCAATTATCCTTTTCGCTTTCGCGCTCAGTCTATAGCGGGGGTATCAGCTTGCCGATAGCATCCCGGGCCAACATTCCCCAATTCATGTTGGGCGGAAACGAACGGAAATAGT
>NZ_JANINM010000103.1 GCF_024509055.1 Mesorhizobium sp.
CCGGCGATGTGAGCCATGTCGACCATCAGATAGGCGCCGATCGAATCGGCGATCTCGCGAAAACGCTTCCAGTCCCAGATGCGCGAATAGGCGGTGCCGCCGGCCAGGATCAGCTTCGGCTTCGTCTCATGCGCGGTCTTCTCGATCGCGTCCATGTCGAGCAGGTGGTCGTCCTTGCGCACGCCGTAGGACACGACCTTGAACCACTTGCCGCTCATGTTGACCGGCGAGCCGTGAGTGAGATGGCCGCCCGAATTCAGGTCGAGGCCCATGAAGGTATCGCCGGGTTGCAGCAGCGCCAGGAATACGGCCTGGTTCATCTGGCTGCCGGAGTTGGGCTGGACGTTGGCGAAGTTGCAGCCGAACAGCTTCTTGGCGCGCTCGATGGCCAGTTCCTCGGCCACGTCGACGAACTGGCAGCCGCCATAATAGCGCTTGCCCGGATAACCCTCGGCATATTTGTTGGTCATGATCGAGCCCTGCGCCTCGAGCACGGCGCGGGAAACGATGTTTTCCGATGCGATCAGTTCGATCTCATGACGCTGGCGGCCGAGCTCGTTGCGGATCGATCCGAAGATCTCCGGGTCGGCATCTGCAAGCGTCGTCTCGAAGAAGGATTCTTGTTTGCTGGAGGCTGCCGCTGCTGATGACATGGCCTGAAATCCTTGAGGTTCGAGGGTTTTGGAAAATCCGCCGCGCCATTAACACGATTGTTTCCGGCCCGCCACGTTTGCGGCGCGAAATTTGCTGGCCGGTTTGCGCCAAGACGGGCCCGGCCGGCGCTATTCCCGCGGCTCGCGGCCCTTCATGATCGCTTCGGAATAGGTGATTTCGGTGAACAGCTTGCGCGCGGTGTGATCGTTGATGTCGCCGCTGCGGAACATGGCTTGAAGCTCGGCACGCTCGGCATCCATTCCGGCAAGCCTCAGCTCGCGCTCGAGCCGCCCTGAATCGCGGGCCTCGGCGCGCGCCTCGTCACCGTCATCGGAAATGGCGATGCGGCGGCGGTAGGTGGAAACGACGCTCTCGGCGATGGCAAGCCTAGCCTCGCTCTCCTCCGCGTCGCCACTTTCGCTGGCGAGGCTTTCGATCCTGGCGATCGCCGCGTTGGCCGCTCTGACCCGCGCCCTGCGTTCCTCGGCGGCGCCGGGATCGTCGCCAGGCTCGACGAGACCGCGCGAGATCCTGGGCAAGGTGAGACTGGCGATCGCCAGCGAGCAGATGATGACGCCGGCGGCGAGAAAGATGACGAGGTCTCGCGCCGGAAAGGCAGATCCATCCTGCAGGGCCTGCGGCAGCGACAGGATGCCCGCCAGCGTTATCGCGCCACGCACGCCGGCGACCGACCCGGCAAGCCTGACGCGGAAGCCGAAGGGCTCCGCCTTGCGCTTGCCGAGTCGCGCGGCGAGCACGGCGCCCATATCGCCGATCCAGATCCAGATATAACGCAGGCCGATCAGGCAAAGCGTCAGGATGAGCACCGTTAGCGCCGGCTCGAAGAGCCAATGTCGGGTGGTCAGCTCCGGCGGCACCTTGCGGATGATGTCCGGCAGTTGCAGGCCGAGCAGGATGAAGAGCGCGCCGTTGAAGACGAAGATCAGCGTCGACCAGAGCGAGATCGTCTGGATACGCGCCGACACCGCCATGTAGCGGACGATACCGGAGACCCCGGTCAGAAGGCCCGCGGTGACCGCCGCCAGAACACCCGAGGCGCCGAAATGCTCGGCGATGAGATAGGCGACGAAAGGCAGCAGGATCAGTACAAGCACCTGGGCTTCGGCCGGTGTGCTGGCGATACGGCCCAGGATCTGCAGGCTCTTGGCAGCGACGAACAAGGCCGCGACGCCGGCGAGAATGCCGATGGCAACGGCGTAGAGGAAGTTCAGCGAGGCGTCGGCCAGCGAAAAGCTGCCGGTCAGTGCCGCCGCGACTGCGAAGCGGAACATGACGAGGCCGGAGGCGTCGTTGAGCAGGGATTCGCCTTCCAGGATATGCATCAGGCGGGCCGGGACGACATTGCGGTCGACGATGGAGGAGACCGCAACCGCATCGGTGGGCGACAGCACGGCGGCCAGCGCGAAGGCGACGACCAGCGGGATGCTCGGCACCAGCCAGTGCAGCGCATAGCCGAAGCCAACGATGGTGAAGAAGACCAACCCGATGGCGAGATCGAGGATCGGCCGGCGCAGCGCGATCAACTCGCGCTTCGGCGCGGAGAAGGCGTCGCCGAACAGGAGCGGCGGGATGAACACCAGGAGAAAGAGTTCCGGATCGATCTCGACATGCAGGCCCCGCGCCGGCCATGCAAGGACAGCACCGATCGCGATCTGCAACACCGGCAACGGCAGGCGTACCAGTCGCACCAGCGCGCCGGAGAGCGTCACGAAAGCGAGCACGACGAGGATAAAGACGGCAACGTCCATGGCGCGATTCCGGCTGTCTGGCCGACCATGCGCAATTGCCGGCGCGGCGTCCAGTTGGGTGGCACATGATCGGCCCAGGCGATGACCAAAGAACCTGGCCTAGTCGAGCAAACGAAAAGGCCGCCTCGAGGGCGGCCTTTCGCTATTAATATCAGATACTTACTGCGCGGAGCTGATCTGAAGCGTGTTGTTGCCGTCGAGGCCGTAGATGTCGTCGCGGAACTGGACGACGCCAGGGCCCGTCGACCAGGCCGACAGATAGAGGAAGTGGACCGGCACCGGATTGACGACCTGGATCGGCGTGTTCTCGCCGGTCTTGATCGCCGCCTCGAAATGCTGGCGATCCCAGCCGGGCGTATCGCGCAGGATCCACGTGACAAGATCGCGCACGTTCTGGACGCGCACGCAACCCGAGGAGTCGAAGCGCATCATCTGGCCGAACAGGCTCTGCTGCGGCGTGTCGTGCATATAGACGCCATCGGGGCTCGGGAAGTTGATCTTGACCGAGGCCATCGCGTTGTTGCTGCCCGGATCCTGGCGGAAACGGTACTTGGCAGCATCGTCCGTCGACCAGTCGATCGTCAACGGATCGACCTCGCTGCCATTCGGCGCGAACAGGCGGATGTGGCTGTCCTTGAGATAGTTAGGGTTCTTCCGCATCAGCGGAATGATGTCCTTGCGCACGATCGAGACCGGCGCGTTCCAGTACGGATTGACGATGATCTCGTTGATCTTCGAATTCACGATCGGCGTCTGCCGGTCGATCTTGCCAACGATCGCGGTGTGGCGAAGCACGACGCGGTCGTTCTCGACCGCCTCGACCTGCGCCCCCGGGATGTCGACCAGCACATAGCGGCTGCCCAGCGTGCCAGCCTTTTCCTTCAGGCGCTGCAAATTGGTCTGCAACTGGCCGAGACGGACCTGCGCCGTGACGTTCATCGCCGCATAGGTGTATTTGCCCATCGAACCGTCGGCCGGCAGGCCGTGGCGGAGCTGGAAGCGCTTGACCGCCGAATCGACATAGGAATCGAAGGCGGTCGAAATGCCGGCGCTCTGCGGCAGGTCGCCACACATCATCAGGCGCTTGCGCAACGGCACGACATCCGGATCGTCGGCGCCGAGCTGCAGCTTCTTGGTCGCCGGAACCTGCTCCCAGCCGCCCTGGGACACGATGTTCTGGTACTGCGCCACCGCCTGCTCGGTGAAGGCGACGGTCTGCTGGCTGAAAATAGGCAGCGTCGAGGCAACCTTGTTGGTGTCGCTGGCGCGGGCGTCGAACTGGTCGTCCCAATTGCCGCGTGTCGAGGATTTCAGGATATCCCCCACCACGTCCTGCGCGCTGGCCCGGCCGGCAACGGCGGCGGCGGCGAGCAAGGAGGCTCCGGTAAGGAAGAAACGGCGGCTGGTTCTCATGGACGGTCCAGACATTCTAGCTGTGTCAATCTCGCTCAGTTCGCTCTACTGGCGGGTTGCCCGCACTCTAGGGTTGGCAATCTTAACAATTAGCCAACCATGACCAGCGTCGCTCGGCTGCCAGAACGCACAGCGACGAGGCCGGTTTCACGAAGCGCAGGGCACAGGCCCGCAGCATCACCCGTATCCTCGCTTTCACTGCGATTATGGCGGCAACGTGGCCTTGGCCCGCGATTTGCTTGCGGTGGCGCAATGAAAGGAAAAGGACCGGTGCTTTTCGGCACCGGTCCCGATGTTTCCCCCTGCCGCGCTTCTGCGGCGCGGACTCATCGTCTCAGGCGGGGGATGCGCTCACATCCGGTAGGCGATGGTGTCGTTCCAGAAGCGATCCAGGCGCTGCAGCGCACGGTTCATCTGCTTGAACTCGTCGGTGTTGATGCCGCCGACCGCCTCGATCGAGCCGACATGACGCTCGTAGAGACCTGCCACCACGTCCGCCACCTCGTTGCCCTTCGGCGTCAGCGAGACGCGGACCGAACGGCGGTCGATGCGCGAGCGCTGGTGGTTGATGAAGCCGAGATCGACGAGCTTCTTCAGATTGTAGGACACGTTCGAGCCGAGATAGTAGCCACGCGAACGCAGCTCGCCGGCGGTCAGCTCCGAGTTGCCGATGTTGAAGAGCAGCAGCGCCTGGATGGCGTTGATGTCGGAACGGCCGTTGCGGTCGAACTCGTCCTTGATCACGTCAAGCAGACGGCGGTGCAGACGCTCAACCAGCTGCAGCGATTCCATGTACAGCGAACGGATAGCCTCGCGGCGATCGTCGGATACGTTTGCGGTCTTCGCCGCCGGACGCGAATTGATCATTGTCTTTGCCTCTCGTTTGTCGCCTTGGTGATTTTTTGTTTTTCACCTTGATCGCGACACTATCGAATACTCATAAAATTCGACTTAAACGCCAGGGCTAACAAGAGCTTACCGGTAAGAGGTTTCGGAAGACGCTTAACGATCGGTCACCCGAGCAAGAACAATTAACCTAAAGATTTAGCCA
>NZ_JANINM010000104.1 GCF_024509055.1 Mesorhizobium sp.
AATCGTCCATCGGGCCGAGCACCGGGCCGAAGGAATAGGGATCGGTCAGCCACCATTCGCCGCCCGCATTGCTGGCGTGATAGCGAAGCGGCTGGCGCGCGCGGATCGACAACTTGCCTTCGAAGAAGCCGGCGTCGTTGGTGCGGGTCAGCTCGCCGACCTTCTTGCCGCTCAGCGTGTAGGCGGTGACGAATTCGGCATTGGGCACGAAGCAGCGGGCGACGAAACCCTTGCCGGCTTCATGCACGCCGAGGACGGCAAAGGGATCGCCATGCGTTCCGGCGACAATCGCCGCGACATCGCCGGCTGGCGCCTGTCCGTCCGGCCCGCTTGTCGCAGCGGTCGCGCGCGGCTTCCTCATCAGGCAATGTCCCTCCCAGGGAGATGGGCCACATTGTTCGTGGCCTCATGCAATCACATCAGACGGGTACGTTCCAGATTTCTTTCGCATATTGGCGGATCGTGCGATCGGACGAGAACCAGCCGACGCGGGCGACATTGCGGACGGCGCGCGCATACCAGTCGGGGCTGTTGCGCCAGACGGCGTCGACCTCGCGCTGGCAGTCGGCGTAGGAATCGAAATCCGCCGCCACCATGAACCAGTCGCTCTGGTAGAGGCCGTTCATCAGGTCGCGGTAGCGGCCCGGATCGTCGGGCGAGAAGACGCCGGACGAAATCGCCGCTACGGCCTGCGCCAGTTCGGGCGAAGCCTCGATGACGCCACGCGGGTTATAGCCATTGTTGCGCCGTTCGGCGACCTGGGCGGTGGTGAGGCCAAAGATGAAGATGTTGTCGTCGCCGACACGCTCCTTGATCTCGACATTGGCGCCGTCGAGCGTGCCGATGGTCAGCGCGCCGTTGAGAGCGAACTTCATGTTGCCGGTGCCCGACGCTTCCATGCCGGCGGTCGATATCTGCTCGGACAGATCGGCGGCCGGCATCATCACCTCGGCCAGGCTGACATTGTAGTTCGGCACGAACACGACCTTCAGCAGGCCGCGCACCGAGGGGTCGCCGTTGATGACCCTGGCAACGTCGTTGGCCAGTTTGATGATCAGCTTGGCGTTGTGGTAGCTGGGCGCCGCCTTGCCGCCGAAGAATTTCACGCGCGGCATCCAGTCCCGTTCGGGGTGCGAGCGTATCTGGTCATAAAGCGCGATCGCTTCCAGGATGTTGAGCAGCTGGCGCTTGTATTCGTGGATGCGCTTGACCTGGATATCGAACAACGCCGAGGGGTCGAGCCTGATGCCGAGCCGGTCGGCGACGAGGTTCGAGAGCCTGATCTTGTTCTGCCGCTTCACGCCGGCGAACTTTTCGCGAAAGGCATTGTCGTCGGCAAAGCGGTCGAGATCCTTGATCGCCTCGATGTCGTCCATGAAGCGGTCGCCGATCGCCTCGCGCACGATCGAGGTCAGGCCCGGATTGCACTGGATGAGCCAGCGCCGCGGCGTGATGCCGTTGGTCTTGTTGTTGATGCGGTCTGGATAGAGCTTGTGGAGATCGGCAAACACCGTCTCCTTCATCAGCTCGGTGTGCAGCGCCGAAACGCCGTTGATCGAATGCGAGCCGACGAAGGCGAGGTTGCCCATGCGCACGCGGCGGTCGCCATTCTCCTGGATCAGCGAGATGCGGGCGATCTGATCGCCGGAGAACTGGTTGGTGGCGCGGGCTTCGAGCAGCACCTGCGCATTGATGGCGTAGACGATCTGCATGTGGCGCGGCAAAAGCCGCTCGAACAGCGGCACCGGCCAGCTTTCCAGCGCCTCGGGGAGCAGCGTGTGGTTGGTGTAGCCGAAGGTGCGCTTGGTGACGTCCCAGGCGAGGTCGAAGTCCATGCCGTGGACGTCCATAAGGAGCCGCATCAGCTCCGGCACGGCGACCGCCGGATGGGTGTCGTTCAAGTGGATCGCCGCCTTGTCGGGCAGTGACTTCAGGTCGCCATACTGGCTGAGATGGCGCTGGACGATGTCCTGTAGCGAGGCAGTGGAGAAGAAATACTCCTGCCTCAGCCTGAGTTCCTGGCCGGCCATGTGGGAATCGGCGGGATAAAGCACGCGCGACAGCGCATCGGCCTTGTTGCTTTCGGCAAGCGCGCCGATGTGGTCGCCAGCGTTGAACTTGTCGAGCAGGATCGGATCGATCGGCATGCCGGACCAGAGCCGCAGCGTGTTGACGCGCCTTGCGCGCCAGCCGGCGACCGGCGTGTCGTAGGCGACGGCCAGCACGTGTTCGGTCGGCTTCCAGACGTGGCGTTCGAGCCTGCCGTCCTTGGACGTGACCGATTCCACCGAGCCGCCGAAGCCGACCTCGAAGGAGCGCTCGCGCCGCTCGAATTCCCATGGATTGCCGTGGTCGAGCCAGGTCTCCGGCAGTTCGACCTGCCAGCCGCCCTGGATTTCCTGGCGGAACATGCCGTTGGCGTAGCGGATGCCGTAGCCATGGGCCGGGATGTCGACGGTCGCCATGCTTTCCATGAAGCAGGCGGCGAGCCGACCGAGGCCGCCATTGCCGAGCGCCGCGTCCGGCTCGAGGCCGGCGATGAGGTCGAGGTCGACGCCGAGCGAGGACAGCGCCTCGCGCATGTTCTCCATCAGGCCGAGATTGGAGAAGGCGTCGCGCATCAGGCGCCCGATGAGGAATTCGAGCGAGAGGTAGTAGACCCGCTTTTCCTGCTGGTCGTAGGCTTCCTTGGTCGCCTGGATCCAGTGGTCGACGATGCGATCGCGCACGACCTTGATCGAGGCGGTCAGCCAGTCATACGGCGTGGCGACCGTGGTGTCCTTGCCGACCCGGTATTTCAGCGACAGCAGGACCTCGTCGGCGAGCGTCTTGGGGTCGGGATTGTCGAGAGCGGGAGCTTCGGTGGTCATGGCGGGTGTCATATCGCCTCTCGTTCGGTTGGCCTGATCATACCGGCTTTCACCGTTCCTCCCAGCCTATTCTAGTGCATTGCAACATGTCTTCAATCGATTTAGGCAACGGTTCTGTCGGCACGCGCCACGGCAATGCGGCGCGATTACGCCGCCAACACCTCGGGCGGCGCCTTGGCGCCGGTCATGAAGGCCACGGCGTCGGACATTGTATATTGCTTGGGGTCTATGACGGCGAGGCGACGGCCGAGCCGATGGATATGGATACGGTCGGCCACCTCGAAGACATGGGGCATGTTATGCGAGATGAGCACGATCGGCAGGCCGCGCCGCTTGACGTCGAGCATCAGCTCCAGCACGCGGCGGCTCTCCTTGACGCCGAGTGCCGCGGTCGGCTCATCCATGATGACGACACGGCTGCCGAAAGCCGCCGCGCGCGCCACCGCGACGCCCTGGCGCTGACCGCCGGAGAGCGTTTCGACCGACTGGTTGATGTTCTGGATGGTCATCAGCCCGAGTTCGGTAAGTTTTTCGCGAGCAATCCGTTGCATCGCCGAACGGTCGAGCCGTCTGAGCCATTGCCCGACGAAGCCCGGCTTGCGTATCTCGCGACCGAGAAACATGTTGTCGGCGATCGACAACGCCGGCGACAGCGCAAGGTTCTGATAGACGGTTTCGATGCCGGCCAACCGCGCCTCGATCGGCGAGCGGAAATGCACCGACTGGCCGTTGAGCTCGATCGCGCCGGAGTCCGGAATGACCGCGCCGCACAGCGCCTTGACAAGCGTCGACTTGCCGGCGCCGTTGTCGCCGATGACGGCAAGGATCTCGCCCGGCATCAGGTCGAAATCGGCATTGTCGAGCGCGACCACCCTGCCGTAGCGCTTGTTGAGACCCTTGGCTTGAAGAATGGGCTGTTGCGTGCTCATGCCGAAATCTTCCTGATCCACTGATCGATGGTAACGGCGAGAATGATGAGGATGCCGACGGTGAACTCCTGCCAGAGCGAGTCGACACCGGCGAGCGCCAGGCCGTTGCGGAAGACGCCGACGATCAGCGCCCCGAACAGCGTGCCGACGATCGACCCACGGCCGCCGAACAGCGAGGTGCCGCCGATCACCACGGCGGTGATGGCGTCCAGATTGGCGGTCTGGTTGCCGAGCGGGCTCGCGGCACCGATGCGGCCGATAAGCGCCCAGGCGGCGATGGCGCAGATGAAGCCTGCGAGTGTGTAGACGGCGATGAACACGCCGCGCGTGTTGATACCGGCAAGCCGGGCAGCCTCGTCGTCGTCACCGGTCGCATAAACGTGACGGCCGAAGGCAGTGCGGTTCAGCACGTACCAGATGATGACCGCGGTCAACATCATGGCGATGGTGCCATAGGTCAGCACCGCCCCGCCGCCCAGCCTGATCGTGTGACCCAGCCATTGCAGCAGTGGCCCCGCCGTTTCGATGTCCTGCGCCCGCACGGTTTCGGAATGCGAGACGTAGATGACCATCGCGCCATAGACGCTCCAGGTACCGAGCGTGACGATGAAGGGCGGCAATTTGATCACGGCGACGAGGACGCCGTTGATGAGGCCACAAAGGAGGCCCGTGAGAAGTCCGATCACCAGGCTCAGTTCGACAGGCACCCCGACATTGACCGTCAGCCTGCCCATGATGATCGAGGACAGCACCATCATCGCGCCGACAGACAGATCGATGCCCGCCGTCAGGATGACCAGCGTCTGGGCGATGCCGAGGAAGGCGATGATCGAGACCTGTTGCAGGACTAGCGACAGGTTGAACGGCGCATAGAAACGGTTGCCCGCCACGATCGAGAAGATCACGACGCCGATCAGCAGGACGATGAACGGAATGGCCGTGGGGTATTCGTGCAGGAACCGTTGCAGGCTCTTCAAGCCCGAACGCCCCTCCTCCTCGAAGCTCGCCACGGACTGGTCGTGGCCCCGAAGGCCGCGCTCGGCTGTGGCCGAGCCGGTTGCGTCGT
>NZ_JANINM010000105.1 GCF_024509055.1 Mesorhizobium sp.
CCCGCGACGGCGATGCGGCTTGCCTGCATCGGCCTGATCGTCTGCGGCATCGTCGGGTTGAAGCTCGTGGCCTGACGCGAACCACGCCCCAAGCGGAAAGCAGTCCGCGCAAACGCGCTCAGGGCCGCTTTTGGCGACCCTGACAAAGCAGTGTTTCGAACGAACCGAGGTCTAGCGGGCGGAGAAACCGGGCGGCGTCCTGCCGACGCGAGCCTTGCGGGCAGCGTAGCGGGCGTCGCGCTTGGCCTTGCGTTCGGCCTCATCCGAGAGCAAACGCGCGATGCGGTCGTTCTCTTCGGCTTCACGGATCTTGGCCTCGGCCTGCGCCGCCTCTTCGGCAGCGATCCGCGCCGCCTCGGCGGCAGCTTCGCGCTCAGCCTTTTCAGCCGCTTCACGCGCCAGCTTTTCCTGCTTCAGCCTCGCCTTCTCGGCCTCGCGGATGGCGCGGGCCTCGAGGATCGCCTTGCGTTCGGCCTGGCGCGCCAGAACGGCTGGATCGTCCGCCGCCGGCTTTGCCTTGAAGCGCTCGAGGAGCGCCTTCTTTGCCTCGTTCGCGGCATTGCGCCGCTCGAAAATGTCTTTTTCCCTGTAGATAGCCAAGTGCACTTCCCTGCAGTCTATTCGCGACGCTTACATACGCGCGAAAGCGGCGAGTTCAAGCGCCAAAACGGTATGCCAGCCATGAAAATATGGGCTGTTGCCACCGGGATACGCCCCGCCAGCGCGATGCACTGTTCACAATCGCACCTCTGGCGGCACGCCGGAGGCATCGTTACCTGTAGCGCCAATACTCAACGCCAAGGCAACGCCCCAGGAACCATCAGGATGGAACTCGGCCTCTACACTTTCGCGGATGTCAGCCCGGAGCCCGGGCCAGGTGCCATCGGCCCGCATCAGCGGCTGCGTAACCTGATCGAGGAGATCGAACTGGCCGACCAGGTCGGCCTCGACGTGTTCGGCCTCGGCGAGCACCATCGCCCGGACTATGCCGCCTCGGCGCCGGTCGTGGCACTGGCCGCCGCAGCTGAGCGCACCAAGCGCATCAAGCTGACCAGCGCGGTGACGGTGCTTTCCTCCGACGATCCGGTGCGCGTGTTCCAGCAATTCGCGACGCTCGACCTGCTCTCCGGCGGGCGCGCAGAGATCATGGCCGGGCGCGGCTCGTTCATCGAGTCCTTCCCGCTGTTCGGCTACAATCTCGAAGATTATGACGAGCTCTTCGCCGAGAAGCTCGACCTTTTGCTTGCCATCCGCGACCAGGTCAACGTGACATGGAAGGGCCGCCTGCGCGCGCCGATCAATGGCCGCGGCGTCTACCCGCGGCCATTCCAGGAGAAGCTGCCTATCTGGATCGCCATCGGCGGCACGCCGCAGTCGGCCGCCCGCGCCGGTGTGCTCGGCCTGCCGCTGGCCTTGGCCATCATCGGCGGCGAGCCGGCGCGCTTTGCGCCGCTGTTCGATATCTATCGCGAGGCGGCCAAACGCGCCGGCACCGATCCCGCTTCGCTCGCCACCAGCCTCAACGTGCACGGCTTCATCGCCGAGACGACCGACAAGGCCGCGGACGATTTCTACGGACCGCAGGCCGAGGTGATGAACCGGATCGGCCGAGAGCGCGGCTGGGGGCCGACCTCGCGGGCGCATTTCGACCAGGCACGCGCGCCGAACGGCGCGCTGTTCGTCGGCAATCCCGAGCAGGTGGCTGAAAAGATCGTCGCCCAGCACAGGATCTTCAACAACGACCGCTTCCTGCTGCAGATGGCGATCGGCACCATGCCGCATGCCAAGATCATGAAGGCGATTGAGCTCTACGGCACCGAGGTGGCGCCGATCGTGCGCAAGGAGACGACAAAGGCCACGCCTGCCGTGCCGGAGCCGGCCGCCTGATAGGAAGGGCTCGTCGGCAAGGTCTGGCCGTGAGAGGCTAAGGGAAACCGGCAGTGCTCATCATCTCGGCATGGTGGGCCTCGGTCGCCTCGTCCGCCGGAAACAGACATTCGACGCGCAGCTCCTGAGCGGCAATTGTTTGAGGCGTGCCCACCGTGGTGACCATCGAAAAGTAGTTGAGGACCCGGTCACCCCTGATGAACCCAAGTGGAACCATCGGCATGAAGCCGATCGCCACCGGGTTCCTCCATTCGCTTTTCACATCCGGATAAGCGAGCAGTTCCGCCAGCAGGTCCTTCGTCGTCTCATCGACGACGCGACCAATGGACTCGCGATAGACACGCTCGAACAGGCTCCTTGCCACATCGTCCCAATTGGCGATGAACGGGCGCATGCCCTGAGGGTCGAACATGAGATGCAGCATGTTGCGCGGCCCCTTGCGGGCAGCCATGTCGATGAAGCAGCCAAAGAAGCGCGGCGCGGCCTCGTTGGTAATCAGCACGTTCCAGTAGCGATCCATCACCAGCGCCGGAAAGGGCTCATGCTGCCGCAGCATGCGTGTCAGGGCACCGGTTACGCTCTTCATCTCCTGCGAATCCCAGGTGTTTTCGGAAAACATCGGCGCGTAGCCCGCCGCAAGCAGCAGGACATTGCGGTCGCGCAAGGGGACATCGAGCGCCTGGGCGATGGCCATCAAGGTCTGGCGGCCGGGAACACTGCGGCCGCTTTCGATGAAGCTGATCTGCCTCTGCGAAATGCCGGTATCCAGCGACAGATCGAGCTGGCTGCTGCCGCGCAGATCGCGCCAGTGGCGCAGGAGCGCGCCCAGGCCTGGCGTCATCTTCGGATTGAGATTCGACGATGTCATTGGACCATATCCTCGCAATCTCCCCCGAACCATATGCGGCGCGCACGGAACCCGTCATCGCATGGATGGCGCGCTGACCGATCCATGCGATGACGATCGGCTCAGGCAGCCGCGGACATGGCGGGCGACCAGAGCTGCGCCTGGAAGCGCTCCTCGATAGGCGTACCGGCCATGTTGGTGGTGGTTGCCGCCATCGTGGAGACACCGATCCCCGTCACCACTTCCAGAATCTGGGCCTTGGAATAGCCCGGCGCGGTGAACGCATCGATGTCAGCATCGGAAACGTTTCCCTTCTTCTCGATTAACGCCTTCGTCAGCGCCGAGAGAGCCGCATATTTCGGGTTCTTCGGCAACTTACCTTGACGGATGGCCTCGACCTCACTTTCGGCGATCCCGTCCTCGATGGCGAATGTCGAGTGCGCGGCAACGGTCCATGGACACTTGATCGTGACCGCATTCGTAAGCAGCAGGACCTGCTTTTCGATCTCGTCGAAGCTTCCGCCGTGAAAGCTACCGAAGGCATTGGCGAAGCCGTTCAGAAGCACCGGATTGTTGGCCATCGTAGCCATGACATTCGGCAGGAAGCCAAATCTCTCTTTCAGCGCCGCCAGCGTGGGCTTGGATTTTTCCGGCGCCGACTCGATGGTCTGAAGGTTGAATCTCTGCATTGTAAACGTCCTCTGTTCCAAGATCAGTTGTGGTTGCATCAGCACCTTTCGCGCCGCGCCCGGCAGCTGCGATCAAGTTCGATCGCCGTTCCGCCCAATCTACTGTCTTCGCGAATCCTCAGGCCTCTTGACCCGATACTCCGCAAGACGTCGCGAAAAGTCTGCTCGTATTATTCGCGCCGCCGACGCCGTCTCAATTACACGCCATGTAATATTTCGGGCCGATCACGGTGATTCGCGCGATTATCCGTGACCGCGACCGCCCACGCTCCCAAGCCGGCTCATGGAACCTTGCCCGGAACCCGGCGTTTCGAGGCAGCGGTCAACGCGCGCCAGTTGCGGCGTGACGGGCCGCGGGGGGTCGACGTCCATGAAAGCCGAGCCGATCGCTTCCAGCTCGGGTGTCGCCGAAAGCCCCGATCCGCGTGCCGGGGCAAGGGCGGACATACGGCTGATGCGGTCGCTGCTCATAGGCATCTTCATCCTGATGGCCATCTACGCGCTCTACTTCGGCCGCGACTTCTTCATGCCGGTGATGCTGGCCTTCCTGCTGGCTCTGACGCTGACGCCGATCGTGCGTTTCCTGCGCAAGCACGGCATCCCCGATGTTCTCTCGGCGACGCTGCTTGTGCTGATCTCCCTGTTCGTCGTCGCCAGCGCCGTCTACCTGCTCAGCGGACCGGTCATCGATCTCATCAACAACACCTCGTCGATCGGCCAGCAGCTCACGGAACGGCTGGCGCAGTTCAGGCGGCCGCTCGAAAAGGTCATGGAGATCTCGCACCAGCTCGAAGCGCTGACCGAGACATCGCAGGAGCCGGGCGTGCAGAAGGTCGCGGTCGCGCCGTCCGGATATTTGTCGGCGGCCGCCGCCAACGTGCTCTCGGCCGGAACCAGCATCACCATCGTCTTCGTGCTGTCGCTATTCCTGCTCGCTTCCGGCACGCTGTTCTACGAGAAGATCGTCCAGTCCTTCACCAGCATGAGCCAGAAGAAGCGGGCGCTGCGTGTCGTCTATGACGTCGAGCGCGAGATTTCGCACTACCTGCTTACCGTCGCGCTCATCAATGCGGGCCTCGGCACGGTGATCGGGTTCGGGCTCTGGGGGCTCGGCATGCCCAATCCGCTGGTCTGGGGCGCGGCGGCGGCGCTGCTCAACTTCCTGCCCTATGTCGGCGCGCTGATGACCATAATGCTGGTCGCGGTCATCGCATTGATCAGCTTCGACAGCATCTCCTATGCACTCCTGGCGCCCGCCTTCGTGTTGCTGTGCGACATCGTCGAGGGGCAGTTCGTGACGCCGATGGTGGTTGGCCGGAGGCTAGAGATCAACGCGGTCGCGATCTTCATCGCCATCGCCTTCTGGTCATGGCTGTGGGGCTTCGTCGGCGCGC
>NZ_JANINM010000106.1 GCF_024509055.1 Mesorhizobium sp.
ATTATCTTTAAGCATAAAGCATTTTGGGGCGGGGCGTGAGCGAGTTCGACGCCATCTTTGTCGGGGCGGGCCACAACAGTCTGGCATGCGCCGCGCATCTGGCGCTCAAAGGCTGGAAAACCGCGATTTTCGAGCGCGGCCAGACGATCGGCGGCGCAGTGCAAACCGGCGAATACACGCTTCCGGGCTACCGGCACGATTTCGGCGCGATGAATCTGAGCCTGTTCGCCGGCTCAGCCTTCCACCGGAAATATGCAAATGAATTGAAAACCCACGGTCTCGACTTCGCGCCTGTCGCCGACTGTTTCGCCAGCGTATTCCCCGACGGCAAATGGTTCGGGGTCAGCAACGATCTCGAAAAAACCGCCGCGCGACTGGGCGCCTTCTCCGCCGCCGATGCCGCCACCTGGCGGAGGCTGGTCGATGCCTTCCCGGGCGAGGCAGAGCACCTTTTCCGGCTGCTCGGCTCGCCGATGAGCGCGCGCGCGCTTGCAGGCACGGCCTGGAACCTCTGGCGCAAGAAAGGTCTTGCCGGCGCGCTCGACACCGGCCGGTTGCTGCTCTCATCGCCGCGCGCATGGCTGGAGGAGAATTTCGAGACGCCGCATGTCAGGACGACGCTCGCCGCCTGGGGCATGCATCTCGACTTCGCCCCCGACATCGCCGGTGGCGCGGTGTTCCCCTACCTGGAATCGATGGCCAACCAGAGCTTTGGCATGGTGTTGGGCAAGGGTGGCGCCGACACCATCATCCGGGCGCTTGCCGGAATGGTCACCTCGGCAGGCGGCAAGATCCTGACTGGCGCGGAAGTGGCCGAGATCACGATTGCGGGCGGCCGCGCGAGCGGCGTGCGGCTTGCATCCGGCGATTTCCACGTTGCCAGCAAGGCCGTGATCGCCGGTGTCGCGCCCAGGGCATTGCCGGGTAAGCTCCTGCCCGGCGGTTCCGGCGACGCCGGCTTCGATGCCGCGATGAAAAAATTCCGCCACGCGCCAGGCACGATGATGATCCATCTGGCGCTGAACGACCTGCCGGACTGGAGCGCGGGCGCCGAGCTCCGCCGGTTTGCCTATGTGCATCTGGCGCCTTCGCTCGACACCATGTCGCGCACCTACCAGCAGGCGATCGCCGGTATGCTGCCCGACCAGCCTGTACTGGTTGTCGGGCAGCCGACGGCCGTCGATCCGTCACGCGCGCCTGACGGCAAGCATGTGCTGTGGGTGCAGGTGCGCATGCTGCCGGCCGAGATACTGGGCGATGCGGCCGGCAAGATCGCGCCAGCCCATTGGGACGCGGTGAAAAACGCCTATGCCGAGCGAGCGCTCGACATCATCGAGAGCTACGCACCGGGCCTGCGCCAGAAGATACTGGGCCGCGCGGTGTTCTCACCACTCGACCTCGAGCGCGAGAATCCAAACCTCGTCGGCGGCGACCAGATCTGCGGCAGCCACCATTTGGCGCAGAATTTCCTGTTCCGCCCCACGCGTTCCTTCGCCCGCTGGAACACGCCGGTGGGCAACCTCTACCTCACCGGCGCGGCGACGTGGCCCGGCGCCGGAACCGGTGCCGGATCCGGCTTCATGCTCGCTCAACAACTCGGAGGACAGTGAGCCAAGGACCTCCAGGATGGACAAGGCGCGGTTGCCCACCAGCTTGAGCCTATTGAACGCCGCGCGAACAAGACAAACCAACAAGGGGAACGACCATGACCATCAACAGACGCGATTTGCTCGGATATGGCGCCGCCGCGCTCGGCGCGGCCACGCTCGGCCTGCCGAGCGCGGCAAAAGCAGCCGGCGAACTCACCATCGCCTATAACGTCAACCTGCCGTCCTGGGATCCGACGACCGGTCCCTCGGCGGTCAATCCGACCATCCAGGGCCTCTACCAGTCGGTGTTCGACCAGTTCATCCCGCAGAAGCCGGACCTGTCGTTCGCACCAGGCCTGCTCACCCAATGGGGCTGGAACGAGGACCGCACCAAGGTGACGATGACGGTGCGCGAGGGCGTGAAATGGCATGACGGCTCTCCCTTCACGCCGGAGGACGTCGTGTGGTCGCTGACCCGGGCGGGCGACGAGAAGACCGGCAACCCGATCCAGTTCGTCTGGAAGAACGTCAACAACTTCAAGATCGACGGCAACAAGATCACCGGCGACGTGGTGCAGTTCGACCCGGTCTATTTCAAATGGATGTCGTTCCTGACCGGCTACATCATGCCGAAGGCCTACTACCAGAAGGTCGGCGCGGAAGGTTTCGAGAAGGCGCCGATCGGCACTGGCCCTTACATGGTCGACAAGTTCGAGCGCAACGCCTTCCTGCGGCTCAAGGCCAACCCGAACTACTGGGGCGCCAAGCCCGCCTTCGAGAATGTGACGATCAAGTTCGTCACCGATGCGGCAAGCCGCGTCGCCGAGATCGAATCCGGCTCCTCGCAGGTGACGCTCGAGATCCCGTACGAGGAATATGACCGCCTCATCAAGAAGAGCGGGCTGACCGGCTCGATCAAGAACGTCTCCGACATCGGCATGATCTTCTTCAACAACAAGGACGCGATGCTGGACAAGAATGTCCGCCAGGCGGCGGTCATGGCGGTGGACAAGGAGCTTCTGGTGAAGCGGCTGCTGCGTGGCTACGGCCAGCCGATTTCGACACTGGAGACGCCGGAATACGCGGCCTTCGACCCGTCGATCAAGGTCGAGCACGATCCGGAAAAGGCCAAGGAACTGCTTGCCGCTTCCGGCTATTCGCCCAAGAAGCCGGCAAAATTCACCATCCAGACGACCAAAGGCTTCAAGCCCAAGGACTATGAGATGGTGCAGGCGATCGTGGGCATGTGGCGCAAGGTCGGCATCGAGGCCAACATCGAGGTCTACGAGATCGCCAAGCATTACGAGTTGCGCGCCGCGCACAAGCTGGCGCCGGCCGCCTTCTACAACTGGGGCAACGCCATCGGCGATCCAACGACCTCGACCGGCTTCGCCATGTTCGGGCCCTCGCCGCACTCGTCGTGGAAAACCGACGACCTCGACGCCAAGATCGGCCCGCTTTGGGGCGAGAAGGACGAGGCCAAGCGCATCGCCGGCTGGAAGGCGGTCGACAAATACATCGCCGAGCAGGCCTATGTGCTGCCGCTTATCCAGTATGCGCAGCCGATCGTTCATTCGAAGAAGGTGAATGTCGTGCAGCACATTTCCGGCGCGCTGCTGCCGGCGCTGATGACCCCGGCCTGATGGCGGCATAGACTGCGTGCGCGCCACCGTCCGGTGGCGCGCCTCTTTCCGCCAGGCCTACAGGCGACCATGCTTCCGCAACGATTCCTCATTCGTCTCCTGACGATGCTGGTCACGCTGTTCGGCGTGGCCATCGTCGTCTTCGTCGTCATCCGCGTCGCGCCCGGCGACCCGATCGCCATGATGCTGCCGCCGGGCGCCAGCGACGCGGACATCGCGCGGCTGCGCGCGCTCTACGGGCTGGACAAGAGCATCGTGCAACAATTCTTCATCTGGCTCGGCGGCGTGCTGCATGGCGATTTCGGCACGTCGATCTCGCTGCGCCAGGACGTGCTGGGACTGGTCTTCAACCGACTGCCGGCGACACTGGAACTGGCGACCGTAGCGCTGGTGATGGCGATTGCGATCGGAGTGCCGACGGCGATCGTCGGCGCGCGTGAACGGGGCACAGCCATCGAAGCAGCAATCGACGTCGCAAGCGGCGCGACGCTCTCCATTCCCGACTTCCTGTGGGGACTGGTGCTGATCCTGCTCTTCGGCGTGCTGCTGCCGGTATTCGACATTTCGGGCCGGGTATCGCCCGAACTCGACCTGCCCTTCGTCACGCAATTCTACCTCGTCGAGAGCATCCTCAGGCTGCGCTTCGACCTGACCTGGGACCTGCTGAAGCACATGCTTATGCCGGCTATTGCGCTGGCGTTGCCACTGGCCGCGATCATCGCACAACTGCTGAAACAGTCGCTGAAGGAAGTGCTCGACCTCGACTATGTCGTGCTGGCGCGGGTCAAGGGCTTTTCGGAAACGCAGGTCATCCTGCGCGAGGCGCTGAAGAACGCGGCGCTGCCGACGCTGACGCTGGTCGGCGTGCAATTCACTTTCCTCATCGGCGGCACGGTGATCGTCGAGCGACTGTTCTCCTATGAAGGTCTCGGCAACATGGCGATCGACGCGGTCATCAACCGAGACCTGCCGCTGATCCAGGGGATCGTGCTGGTCTTCGCGCTGCTCTTCGTGCTGATCAACCTTGCCGTCGACATGATGTATGCGCTGCTCAATCCGAGGCTGCGCCATGGATGAGGCCCGCACCTCGCGTCGTGGCTTGAGCCCGCGGCTGTGGCTCGCCGGCGGCTGGCTGCTGATCGCGCTGCTGGCGGCGATCTTCGCGCCACTGATCGCGCCGCAGGATCCGCTGGCGCAGGACCTGATGCTGGAGCGACTGCCACCCTTCTGGCTGGACGGCGCCGAGCCCGGCTACTGGCTTGGCACCGACAGCCTCGGCAGGGACCTGCTGTCGCGCGTTATCTTCGGCGGCCGCATCGCCTTCATCGTCGCCTTCGCCGCTGCATCGGCAGCTTGCCTCGTCGGCTCGGCGCTGGGGCTGATAGCCGGCTATTTCGGCGGCTGGGCCGATCGCATCATCTCGCGCGTGGTCGATGTCTGGATGGCCTTCCCGCCGGTGCTGTTCGCAATCCTTCTGGTCGCGGTTCTGGGCACGGGCCTGAGCTCCGTCATCATCGCGATCGCCGTCATCGACTGGACGCGCTTCTGCCGGGTGATCCGCGCCGAGGCGATGAGCCAGGC
>NZ_JANINM010000107.1 GCF_024509055.1 Mesorhizobium sp.
CGATCCACGCCGAGGCGCAGGCCGTGCACGGCATCAGCGCCGCCGATCTTGCTGGCAAGCCGACCTTCGCCGAGATCATCGATGAATGGCTTGCCTTCACCGATGGCGCCAAGCTGATCGCCCACAACGCCACATTCGATATCGGCTTCCTCAACCTCGAATTCAGCCGGCTCGACCAGCCGGCCATCGATCCCGGCCGCGTCGTCGATACGCTGGCGCTGGCGCGCCGCAAGCATCCGATGGGGCCGAATTCGCTGGATGCGCTTTGCCGGCGCTATGGCATCGACAACACCCGCCGCACCAAGCACGGCGCGCTGCTCGACTCCGAGCTGCTGGCCGAGGTCTATATCGAGCTCATCGGTGGCAAGCAGGCGGCGCTTGTGCTGGAAAGCGTGGCGGCGCAGGGCAACGGCGCCGGCGAAGTGGCTGACATCGACATCTCCGTCGGCGCAAGACCCATCGAGTTGCCGCCGCGCTTGAGCGAGGCCGACCGAGCCGCGCATGCCGGTCTGGTTGCGACGCTCGGCGAAAAGGCGTTGTGGCTCAAGGTGGCGGCCGCGGGGTGAACCGACGCCCTTAACGCCAACCTACGCGGTTGGCCGTATCGCCGATCCCTTCGTCATACTCGGGCTTGACCCGAGTATCCATGCCGTGACCTCCGTCGTAGGACGCAACGGTGCAGAATTCTGTTATCTTTGCAACGCCTTAGCGAAGGCATGGATTCCAGGGTCTGCGCCGCGTCGCTTCGCTCCTTGCTTCGCCCTGGAATGACGACGGCGCTGTCGCAGCGGCCAATCACGAAGGTCGGCGCTGTCCCGTCGACATCTCCAACAAAAAAGCCCGGCGCGAAGCCGGGCTCTCTACTCGATACGACGTAAGCCCGACTCAGCTCACCTGGATCTTGCTCGAAGCGGCCTGGTCCTCGGCGATACGCTGCTGGAACATCTGCGCGAAATCGATCGGGTCGAGCATCAGCGGCGGGAAGCCGCCATTGCGGGTGGCGTCCGAGATGATCTGGCGTGCGAACGGGAACAAGAGCCGCGGGCATTCGATGAACAGGATCGGCAGCATGTGTTCCTGCGGGAAGCCGCTGATGGCGAAGACGCCGCCATAGACCAGCTCGACGTTGAACAGCACTTCCTGGTCGAAGGAAGCCTTGGCGTTCAACGTCAGGTTGACATCGAACTGCTTGTCCGAAAGCGGGTTGGCATTGACGTTGACATTGATGGCGATGCCCGGGGCCTTGTCGCGGCCGCGCAGCGAGTTCGGCGCGCCGGGGCTTTCGAAGGACAGGTCCTTCACATACTGGGCAAGCACGCTGAGAGAGGGCTGGGTCTGGTTGCCGTTGCCGTTGGCGGCGCCCGTCGGCGCGTCATCGTTGCTGGCCATGAGCCTTTGTCCTTTTGCCTGGGCAGCATTGCTGACCGGATTGAAATCGCGGGTTCGCTACCATGGCCGACAGGACAAGACAAGTTTTGCCGGCCCAATTCGGCGTCGGGTCCGGGCCTGGTCAAAAACTCGGCGCGCTTCAATCGTTCTTCAGCCGCCGCCACGGCGAATTGTGGTCCGGCCGGTTCGGATAGTCGTCGCGCGAATAGTCGGCGTTGTCGAGGTCGATCACCTTGTCGCGGCCGCGGCCGCGAAACCCGCCGCCGGTGAAGCTGGTGGCCACGACGATGCGGCTCTTGAGCAGCCGCCAGGCCAGATCGCGCACCGGCGGCAGGAGCAGCAGGATGGCGAATATGTCGGTGATGAAGCCAGGAATGATGAGCAGGATCGACGCCAGCACGATCATCGCGCCATGCGCAAGCTGGCGGCTCGGATCGCGTCCGGCATCCATCTCCGCCCGCACCCGCGCCATCACTCCAAAACCCTGGTGCCTGAGCAACAGGCTACCGGCGATGCTGGAAAGGATGACCAGCCCGACCGTCGCCAAAGCGCCAACTTCCCGGCCGACGATGACGAAACCAGCGATCTCCAGCAAGGGCAACAGGAGCAGGAACAGCGGAAAGAGCGAAATGCGCAAGTCTTGACCGATCGCTTTCTTGTTTTACGGGCCTGCGGGCAATCGCCGCTGGCACCGGCGCCCTTACATAGGTATGGCTGCCTTTGATTTGAATGATTGCGCCTAGCGTTCTATATGCTTTGAATGTTGAACGCTATGCGACCCGCGGCCCCCTTCTGGTCGCCGGTCCGGCGCGGACAGGGCTCGAATTGGCGGAAGATATGGGTTTCTTCGACTTCGGCACGATTTTCTTCTTGATTGCGGCGGTTGTGATCTTTTTCCAGCTGCGCAACGTGCTGGGCCGCCGCACAGGCAACGAGCGCCCGCCCTTCGATCCCTATTCGGCGAGCCGCACGCAGGATGCCGCCGCCCAGAAGCCCGAGAACGTGGTGTCGCTGCCGCGCAAGCGCCCGCCCGGCGAGGCAGCCCCGGAGGCTTATGCCGACATCGATGCTTTCGCCAAGCCGGACAGCGATCTCAACAAGGGCCTGCGCACAATCAAGGACAACGATCCGTCCTTCGAACCTAAGACCTTCGTCGACGGCGCCAAGATGGCCTATGAGATGATCGTCATGGCCTATGCCGACGGCGACCGCAAGACGCTGAAGAACCTGCTGTCGCGCGAAGTCTATGACGGCTTCGTCTCGGCTATCGGCGACCGCGAGGCGAAGTCGGAAAAGATCCAGTCCTCCTTCGTCGGCATCGACAAGGCCGACATCGTGGCGGCCGAGATGAAGGGCTCCGAGGCGCATATCACGCTGCGCATCGTCTCCGAGCTGATTTCGGCGACCCGCGACAAGGCCGGCGCCGTCATCGATGGCGATCCGGAGACGGTCGCGGAGGTCAAGGACGTCTGGACCTTTGCCCGCGACACTCGCTCGCGCGATCCAAACTGGAAGCTCGTCGCCACGGAAGAAGAAGATTGATCGCGAGCGGTGGCGGAGCCTGCCGTGTCGCTGTCCCCGGTTTTCAACGAAAAATCCTTCGAAGCCCTGCCCGGCTGGGGTACTGACGATCATCTTGCCGCCTTCGCCGCGTTTCGCCGTTCCGCACACCATGCGCCCGTAAAACCCTATCGGACCGGTTCGCTCGGCGTCGATTTCAACGCATTCGCGGATGCCTATGCCGAAGCGCGTTCCGTTTCGCCCGCGAATCGGTCGCAGGCGCGGTCCTTCTTCGAGCGCCACTTCGTCCCGGCGTTGGTGACGCCTGAAACTGGAAGCGCCGGCCTCGTCACCGGTTTCTACGAGCCCGAGGTCGAAGCTTCGCCCGTCAGGACGGAGCGCTTCGCGGTTCCGCTGCTCTCCCGCCCGGCCGATCTGGTCGATATCGACGACAACAATCGCCCGGCCGGTATGGACCCTTATCTGGCATTCGCCCGCGAGACGCCGGTGGGTCCGGTCGAATATTTCGACCGAGGCCAAATCGAGCGTGGCGCGCTTTCCAGCCAAGACCTCGGGATCGCCTGGCTGGCCGACAAGGTCGATTCGTTCTTCGTGCATGTGCAAGGCGCCGCCAGGCTGAAGATGACGGATGGCACGCTCCGCCGCGTCACCTATGCGGCCAAGTCCGGTCAGCGCTTCACCGGTCCGGGCAGGATCTTGAGCGAGCTCGGCGAAATTCCGCTCGCAAGGGTGACGATGCAGTCGGTCCGCGCCTGGTTCAAGGCGCATCCTGATCGTGTCGACGAGATCCTCTGGCAGAACCGCTCCTACATCTTCTTTCGCGAAGCGCCGGTCGAAGACACCGGGCTTGGGCCCATCGCTGCCGCCAAGGTGCCGCTGACGCCCGGCCGCTCGGTCGCCGTCGACCGGCTGCTGCACACCTTCGGCACGCCTTTCTATATCGATGCGCCGACGCTCACTGCCTTCGACGAAAAACCGTTCCGTCGGCTGATGATCGCGCAGGACACCGGCTCGGCCATCACCGGCCCGGCGCGCGGCGACCTTTTCGCCGGTTCCGGCGACGCCGCGGGCGAGGTCGCCGGCGTCGTCCGCAACGCCGCCGACTTCTACGCCCTGATCCCGCGCGCGCTCATCGGGAGAGGGCGTTGATGACACGCCGCGACGACAAGCTCAGCGAGGATGACCGCATTCTCTGGAATCTCGTGGCGCGGACGGCGCGGCCGCTGAAGGGCAAGGCCGCTGTCGAGATACCTGACATCGTCGAGCCGAAGCCGGATCCCGCCCCCGCTCTTGCCAACGGCGTTCCCGCGGTTGCCGCCAAGGCCAAGGCGCAGCATGTCTCGCATGCGTTGGACGACCAGACGCTGCACAAGCTGAAAAAAGGTCGGCTGCCGATCGAGGGCCGCGTCGACCTGCACGGCATGACGCAGGACGAGGCCTATTCGCTGCTGCTCGGATTTCTGCATCGGGCGCATGCCGGCGGTGTCCGCTATGTCCTCATCATCACCGGCAAGGGTTCGTCCTCGGGCGGCGACGGGATCCTGCGCCGCGCCGTGCCGGCCTGGCTTTCGACGCCAGCGTTCCGGCCGCTCGTTTCCAGCCACGATCACGCCGCCCGGAACCATGGCGGCTCCGGGGCGCTCTATGTCCGGCTGAGGCGGACACGGTCATGAGGACGGCATCATGACGCCCTTCGGCGAGAAGCTGCGCGCCTTGCGTGCCGAACGCGGCGTCAGCCAGAAGTCGATGGCCGCGGCCATCGGCGTCAGCGCCGCCTATCTTTCCGCGCTCGAGCACGGCCGCCGCGGCGCGCCGACCTGGACGCTGATCCAGAAGATCATCGGCTATTTCAACATCATCTGGGACGA
>NZ_JANINM010000108.1 GCF_024509055.1 Mesorhizobium sp.
GAGAAGGATACGGTGATCACCAATTCCGAATACTGGATCGCGCCGGAAATCATCGTGGCGAAGTCCGACAAGAGCAAGATGCGCGCCTTCGGCCGCAACTGGAATTTCGCCGGGCGCTCGGCCGAAATCTGCAAGCTGGACTGGCGAGGACCGTGAGCAAGAACACAGCGGCTAGGAAAGCGGCCAAGAAGATCGTCGAGCGGATTCCGCGGCCGAAAAAGAAGGTGACGTGGCCGCAGGCGCGCGCCTTTTCCGTGCACCTGCTCACCGCGTCGGGGTCGTTCCTGGCCTTTCTGTCGCTGGTCGCGGCCAGCGAGCAACGCTGGACGGCGATGTTCTGGTGGCTCGGCCTCGCGCTCTTCGTCGACGGCATCGACGGGCCGATCGCGCGCAAGCTCGAGGTCAAGGAAATCCTGCCTACATGGTCGGGCGAGCTCCTCGACAACATCATCGACTACGTCACCTATGTGCTCATCCCGGCATTCGCGCTCTACCAGCGCGGCTTCATGGGAGAGAACCTGTCGTTCCTCTCTGCGGCAATCATCGTCGTTTCGAGCGCGATCTATTATGCCGACACTGGCATGAAGACGAAGGAGAACTTCTTCAAGGGGTTTCCGGTCGTCTGGAACATGGTGGTGTTCACGCTCTTCGTCATTGAGCCGGGGCAGTGGGTTTCCTTTGCCGTGGTGGTCGTCGCCGGCATCCTGACCTTCGTGCCCATCAACTTCATTCATCCGGTGCGGGTGGTCAGGCTCAGGCCGCTCAACCTCGGCATGACGCTCTTATGGTGCGCCTTCGGCGCGCTGGCGTTGGCTCAGGCGGCGCTTGCAAGCTTCTACAACCAGATCGGCGTGATGGGTGAACAGGTCAGCGATTTCACCAAGATCGGCATCACGGTGACTGGCCTCTATCTGGCCAGCATCGGGGGGATCATGCAGTTTTTCCCCAATCTTGGCGCCAAGAAATCCAGACCCTGAACCTGTCTTTTGTCTCGAGAGAGTTGAGCTATGTCCAAGGCAATCCGCATTCACGCCCATGGGGGCCCGGAAGCCCTGATCTATGAGGATGCCGATCCCGGCCGGCCGGGCGCGGGGCAGATCCTGGTCAGGCACACAGCCATTGGCCTCAATTTCATCGACGTCTACTTCCGGACCGGCCTTTATCCGGCGCCTGGCGGTTTGCCTTTGATTCCAGGCGGCGAGGCCGCCGGGGAGGTGCTCGAGGTGGGCGATGGCGTCGACTGGCTGAAGCCCGGCGATCGAATTGCCTACGCAGTCAATGTCGGCGCCTACGCGGATGAGCGTGTCATCGGCGCGGATCGCGTGGTCAAGATTCCGGAGGGCATCAGCGACGAGCAGGCCGCCGCCATGATGCTGAAGGGCATGACGGCCGAATATCTCCTGCGCCGCACCTACAAGGTGAAAGCGGGCGACACGATCCTCTACCATGCCGCCGCCGGCGGCGTCGGGCTGATCCTCGGCCAATGGGCGAAGCATCTCGGCGCAACTGTGATCGGCACCGCGAGTTCGGCCGACAAGATCGAGCTCGCCAAAGCGCATGGCTTCGACCATGTCATCAACTACAAGGAGCAGGATTTCGTCGCGGGCGTCGCGGCCATCACCGGCGGCCGCAAATGCGACGTCGTCTATGACTCGGTTGGCAACGATACTTTTCCGGCTTCGCTCGACTGCCTGCGCCCGCTTGGTATGTTCGTCAGCTTCGGCTCTTCTTCCGGACCTGTCCCGCCCTTCTCGATGTCGCTCCTGGCGCAGAAAGGGTCACTCTTCGCCACCCGCCCGACGCTCTTCGTCTATAATGCGAGGCGCGAGGATCTGGTGGCGTCGGCTCAGGCTCTGTTCGACGTGGTGCTGAGCGGCGCGGTCGAGATCAAGATCAACCAGCGTTACGCGCTCAAGGACGCGGCGAAAGCGCAATCGGATCTCGAGGGTCGCAAGACGACGGGCACGACCATCCTCGTTCCTTGAGCCGGCTGCCTTGTTTTTCAGCGACTTGCCATGCCTGAAGGCATGGTTTGCCTGAAAGTTTCGCCAGTTTTCTTGTGGCGGCAAGAGGCCTATCTTACCCCTTGAGTTTCCGCTGAAATTCTTGAAGCTCTTTCAAGTTGGGTGCTGCTTTCCGATGGGAGCCGGGCGCGCATACCATGCTTTCGGGAACACAGAACATGTCCGGGAAACTGGATGGGAGGCACTGTGAGTGCAAATCATGATGGGGCGAACCTGCTCGAGGTTCGCGGCCTAACCAAGATTTTTGGCACGCTGACCGCGTGCGATCACATCGATCTCAATATAGCGAAGGGCGAGATCCACGCCCTGCTTGGCGAGAACGGCGCCGGGAAGTCGACGCTGGTCAAGATGCTGTTCGGCTCGCTCGAGCCGAACTCGGGCGAAATCTTCTGGGACGGCAAGGCCGTCAGGATCACCAGCCCGGGCGTGGCGAAGAAGCTCGGCATCGGCATGGTGTTCCAGCATTTTTCGCTGTTCGAGGCGCTGACGGCGGCCGAGAACATCGCGCTTTCGCTCAATGACGGCTCGCCGATAACCACCATCGCGGCTAAGGCGAGGGCGCTCTCCTATAGCTACGGCCTGCCGCTCGATCCGGACTCTCTCGTCGGCGACCTCTCCGTCGGCGAACGCCAGCGCATCGAGATCATCCGCTGCCTGCTGCAGACGCCGCAGCTCATCATCCTCGACGAGCCGACATCGGTGCTGACGCCGCAGGAAGCCGACAAGCTGTTCGAGACGCTCGAGCGGCTGCGCTCGGAGGGCAAGTCGATCCTGTACATCTCGCATCGGCTGGAAGAGGTCAAACGCATCTGCGACCGTGCCACGGTGCTACGCCACGGCAAGGTCGTCGGCCACTGCAGCCCGCGCGAGGAGACGGCCGCCTCACTTGCCCGCATGATGGTGGGCAACGAGATCAAGACGGTGGTGCGCGCGCCGGCCGAAGGCATCGAGACCGCGCCGGCACTGCTAGAGATACGCGGGCTGAGCCGTAAGCCGGCGACGCCTTTCGCCATCCCGCTCAAGAACATCAATCTCTCGGTTCGCGCCGGCGAGGTGATCGGCATCGCCGGCGTCGCCGGCAACGGTCAGGGCGAATTCTTCGAATCCGTCTCGGGAGAGGTTCTCCAGCAGGATCAAGGCTCGGTGCGCATTCGCGGCAAGGATGCCGGAGGCCTGTCGATCACCGGCCGTCGCCTGATGGGCGCGGCTTTCGTACCTGAAGAACGTCTCGGTCATGGCGCCGCGCCGCGCATGAAGCTCTCGGAGAACCTGCTCCTGTCTCGCCATGCAACCGACGGCAAATCCTTCGTCGGCTCGGGCGGCATGGTCAAGAACGGCGCCGTCTACGCCGCCGCCCAGCGCATCATCAGCGTCATGGATGTGCGCAAGAGCGCCCCAGATCCGGAAGCGGCAGCGCTTTCCGGCGGCAATCTGCAGAAATTCATCGTTGGCCGTGAGCTCGACCGCAAGCCGAGCGTCATGGTTGTCAACCAGCCGACCTGGGGCGTCGACGCCGGCGCCGCCGCCCACATCCGTCAGGCGCTGATCGAGCTTGCCCGCAGTGGCTCGGCTGTCCTCGTCATCAGCCAGGACCTCGATGAACTATTCGAACTCTCGGACGCGATCGCCGTCATGCACAACGGCGAACTGTCCAAGCCGCTGCCGATCGCCGAAGCCACCTTCGAGAAGATCGGCCTCCTGATGGGTGGCGCCGAGCCCGGCCACGCCGAACACAGCCTGGAGATGGCATGATGCGCCTCGAACTGGTCAAACGCCCGCAGCGCTCGGCGCTGTTTTCAGTGCTCTCGCCCTTTATCGCCTTCGCGCTGACGATGATCGCCGGCGCCATCATGTTCGCCTTGCTCGGCGTCAATCCGTTCAATGCGTTCCATATCTATTTCGTCGAACCGATCAGCCAGGTCTGGCAGTTGCATGAGCTCGCCATCAAGGCGGCGCCGCTCATCCTGATCGCGGTCGGCCTGTCGGTTTGCTACAAGGCCAACATCTGGAACATCGGCGCCGAGGGCCAGTTCACCTTCGGTGCCATCTTCGGCTCGATCGTGCCGGTGCTGTTCCCGCAGCTCGATGGCCCGTACGTGCTGCCGCTGATGCTGCTGCTCGGCATGCTTGGCGGCGCCCTCTACGCGTCCATTCCGGCGCTGCTCAAGACCCGCTTCAGCACCAACGAGATCCTGACCAGCCTGATGTTGGTCTATGTCGCCCAGCTCTTCCTCGACTGGCTGGTGCGCGGCCCATGGCGCGACCCCCAGGGCCACGGCTTCCCGCAGACCATCCAGTTCAGCGACGCGGCCACCTTGCCGCAGCTGATGCCGGATGCCGGCCGCGCCAATTGGGGCTTCGTCTTCGCGCTGCTTGCCGCCGTGCTGATCTGGCTGATGATGAGCCGCATGCTCAAGGGCTTCGAGGTGCGGGTGCTGGGCTCAAGCCCCAGGGCAGGGCGCTTCGCCGGCTTCGGCTTCAACAAGATGGTGTTCTTCACCTTCCTGCTGTCGGGCGCCCTGGCCGGCCTTGCCGGCATCTCGGAAGTCTCCGGCGCCATCGGCCAGTTGCAACCGGTGATCTCGCCCGGTTACGGTTTCACCGCCATCATCGTCGCCTTCCTCGGCCGTCTCAATCCGCTCGGCATCGTCGCCGCGGGCCTGGTGCTGGCGCTGACCTATCTCGGTGGCGAGGCGGTGCAGAGCGCGCTTGGCATATCCGACAAGGTGGCGCGCGTGTTCC
>NZ_JANINM010000109.1 GCF_024509055.1 Mesorhizobium sp.
ACGAGGCCAAGGAGGATCTGGAGGAGATCGTCGAGTTCCTGCGCGATCCGCAGAAATTCCAGCGGCTAGGCGGCAAGATCCCGCGCGGCGTGCTGCTCGTCGGCCCTCCCGGCACCGGCAAGACGCTTCTGGCGCGCTCGGTGGCGGGCGAGGCGAACGTGCCCTTCTTCACCATCTCCGGCTCGGATTTCGTCGAGATGTTCGTCGGTGTCGGCGCGTCGCGTGTGCGTGACATGTTCGACCAGGCCAAGAAGAACGCGCCCTGCATCATCTTCATCGATGAGATCGATGCTGTCGGCCGTCATCGCGGCGCCGGCCTCGGCGGCGGTAATGACGAGCGCGAGCAGACGCTGAACCAGTTGCTGGTCGAGATGGACGGTTTCGAGTCCAATGAGAGCATCATCCTGATCGCCGCCACCAACCGGCCCGACGTGCTCGACCCGGCGCTGCTCAGGCCCGGCCGTTTCGACCGCCAGGTCGTGGTGCCGAACCCTGACATCGTCGGACGCGAGAAGATCCTCAAGGTGCATGTGCGCAACGTGCCGCTGGCGCCGAATGTCGACCTCAAGGTCATCGCGCGTGGCACGCCGGGCTTCTCCGGCGCCGATCTGATGAACCTCGTCAACGAATCCGCGCTGATGGCGGCACGCCGCAACAAGCGGCTCGTCACCATGGCCGAGTTCGAGGACGCCAAGGACAAGATCATGATGGGCGCGGAACGCCGCTCGTCGGCGATGACGCAGGCCGAGAAGGAGCTGACTGCCTATCACGAGTCCGGCCACGCCATCCTGGCGCTCAACGTGCCGACGGCGGATCCGCTGCACAAGGCGACCATCATCCCGCGCGGCCGCGCGCTCGGCATGGTCATGCAGTTGCCAGAGGGCGACCGCTACTCGATGAGCTACAAATACATGATCTCGCGGCTTGCCATCATGATGGGCGGCCGTGTGGCCGAAGAGTTCAAGTTCGGCAAGGAGAACATCACATCGGGCGCCTCCTCCGATATCGAGCAGGCGACCAAGCTGGCGCGCGCCATGGTCACGCGCTGGGGCTTCTCCGACAAGCTCGGCCATGTCGCTTATGGCGACAATCAGGAAGAGGTCTTCCTCGGCCATTCGGTGGCGCGCACGCAGAACATATCGGAAGAGACCGCGCAGATCATCGACGCCGAAGTGCGCCGGCTGATCGACGATGCCTATTCGACCGCCAAGGCCGTGCTGACCAAGAAGAAGAAGGACTGGATCGCGCTGGCCGAGGGCCTGCTCGAGTACGAGACGCTGTCCGGCGACGAGATCAAGCAGCTGATCGCCGGCAACAAACCCGCTCGCGACCTCGGCGACGATACCCCGCCCAGCCGCGGCTCCGCGGTGCCGAAGGCGGGCACCGGCGGCCGCCGCAAGAAGGGCCCCGAGCCCGAAGGTGGCATGGAACCCCAGCCGCAGGGCTGACGACGAGCGAACACCTACGTCAAACGCCGCGGATCAAACCGCGGCGTTTTTGCGTTCGAGTGGGCAGGCCTGTAGCCTGATGATTGGCGAAAGCCGGAGCGACAGCCAATCTCCCCCCAAGTGGGGGAGATGCCCGGCAGGGCAGAGGGGGGCGCTGTCCCGCCGGCGTCTCCGCGTTAGGATTCCTCGCCCTCGCCAGAGGTGCGGGAGAGGTGGCTGAGGAGCCGACGGAGGGTCTTCGTAGGCGCTTCCCTTTTCTGGTTCGGCTTCGCCGAGCAGCCTCTCCCTCATCTCGTGGGGCGAAGAACCTTCATCCTGCAACGCTGCGATCCTTCACGCCCCCTTCTGTCCTGCCGTACATCTCCCCCACAAGCGGGGAGATTGGCAGGGCCGCCGGAGGCGGCTTGCGGGGGGGCATGAACTGACCTGATCTCGCCCAAACAAAAGGCCCGCGCAGCTTGTGCTGCGCGGGCCTTTGTTTGCAAGCGTGAACTAACCGATCAGCTCTTCAGCTTGGCATTGCAGAGGCTGTAGAAGCCGCCGCCCTTCTGGATCCACTTCAGGCCGCCAAGGGTGTTGGCCTGCTTGTTGGCATAGTACTGGTCGAGGCAGGTGTGCATCCGGCCCTTGGCGGGCGTCTCGGCGGTGTACTTCGACGAGATCGCCGTCGGGAAGGTCACGCCCTTGGGCGCGGCAGTCGTCGGCTTTTCCGGCTCGCTGGTGTAGGTCGCCTCGGTCGGAGCAGGCGCCGTCTCGTCGTCGGAAGCGCTGGCGGCGCACTGGGCCTTGCGGAAGTCGTTCCACTTCATGCCGTTGAGCGTACCGGCGGTCTTGGCAGCTTTGTACTTGGCGCTGCACTCAGCCATGCTCAGGCCCTTTGCGCCCGCGGCAGGCGCGGTGGTGGTGGTCGCCGTCTTGGCAGCAGTCGTGGCGGCGGGGGCGGCGGTGGTGGCCGCTGCCGCAGTGGCGCCGGCGCCGCATTCGGTCTTGCGGAAGTCGTTCCACTTCATGCCGTTCAGAGTGCCGGCGGCCTTGGCTGCCTGGTACTTGGTGCTGCATTCCTTCGCGGATAGGCCCTTGGCCGAGCTGTCGGCGGCAGCCGGGGCGGCGGCAGTTGTCGCTGTAGTGGTCTTGGCAGGCTTGGTCTCGGCCGCCTTGGTGGTGGTCGTCGTCGCGGCTGCGTCGGCGCCGCACTGGGCCTTGCGGAACTGGTTCCAGGTCTGGCCGGCGAGCGTTCCCGCGTCCTTGGCCGCGTTATATTTGGTGCTGCACTCGGCCATGGTCAGCGCGTTGGCCGGCGCCGCCAGGAACAACGTTGCGACGGCGATGCCCGTCAAGGCTGCAAGTCTATGAATAAGCATGGCGTTTTCTCCCTTGATGCCGCCAGATGGTGTCCCTATACCAAATCATTATCTCTCAATGCTCGGTTGCGCCAGATGCTTCCGAGGCGGTTACTGTCACAAAGTGTGTCCCTCCCGATAAGATGACGAATTTCTTGCGCTTCGCCGCGCAAACAAGGTTTGGCTATACGGTCTAGGCGGGAAAGCTCGCCTAGTCCGGTATATCGCCGCTGCAGCTAGAGGTCGTGCCAGGCTGTCGAACCACATGAACCGCATGTGACAATGATTTTCTAAGGAATCGTAATATATAATCACGAAATGTGATGATCGGATACCGCCCAATTATGGCAATACGGGCGGTTGAAAACCGACGGGGACTTGGAAGGCATGGCAGGACAATATTTTGGCACGGACGGTATCCGCGGACGCGCCAACAAGTTTCCGATGACGGCCGAGATCGCCATGCGGGTCGGCATGGCCGCCGGTCTCTCCTTCCAGCGCGGCAGCCACCGCCACCGTGTCGTGCTCGGCAAGGATACGCGGCTTTCCGGCTACATGATCGAGAACGCGATGGTGTCGGGCCTGTGCGCCGCCGGCATGGATGTGTTCCTGCTCGGTCCCATTCCCACGCCGGCGGTTGCCATGCTGGTGCGCTCGCTGCGAGCCGACATCGGCGTGATGATCTCCGCCTCGCACAATCCTTACTACGACAACGGCATCAAGCTCTTCGGCCCCGACGGCTACAAGCTCTCCGATGACATCGAGGAGCGCATCGAAGGGATGCTCGACAAGGACATCGAGCTGGCGCTCGCCGATTCCGACGGGCTCGGCCGGGCCAAGCGCGTCGACGGCGTGCATGACCGTTACATCGAATTCGCCAAGCGCACGCTGCCGCGATCGATGTCGCTTTCGGGCCTGCGGATCGTCGTCGACTGCGCGAACGGCGCCGCCTACAAGGTGGCTCCGGAGGCGCTGTGGGAGCTCGGCGCCGAGGTGGTCGCCATCAATGTCGAGCCGAACGGCTTCAACATCAACAAGGAATGCGGCTCGACCCATCCGGCCGGCCTGCAGAAGAAGGTGCATGAGGTGCGCGCCGACATCGGCATCGCGCTCGACGGCGATGCAGATCGCGTCGTCATCGTCGACGAGAACGGCACAATCGTCGACGGCGACCAGATCATGGCGCTGATCGCGGAGTCCTGGCATCAGAGCGGCCGGCTCGCCGGCGGCGGCGTCGTCTCCACCGTGATGTCCAACCTCGGGCTCGAACGCTTCCTCGGCGACATGAAGCTGCAACTGCACCGTACCAAGGTCGGCGACCGTTATGTCGTCGAGCATATGCGCGCGCACGGCCTCAATGTCGGCGGCGAGCAGTCCGGCCACATCGTGCTCTCCGATTTCTCGACGACGGGCGACGGCCTGGTTTCCGCGCTGCAGGTGCTGGCCTGCATCAAAAGGCAGAACCGCCCGGTCAGCGAGCTTTCGAAGAAATTCGAGCCGGTGCCGCAGCTCCTGAAGAATGTCCGCATATCGGGCGGCAAGCCGCTGGAGGAGGCTCCGGTCAAAGCCGCGATCGAAGAGGCGCGCAACCGCCTTGGCAAGGCCGGGCGGCTCGTCATCCGGCCCTCGGGGACAGAGCCGCTGATCCGGGTCATGGCGGAAGGCGACGACCCGCAACTGGTCGAGGCCGTCGTTAATGACATCGTCGGCATCATCTCGGAAACGCGCAGCGCCGCCTGAAGCCAGGCGATACGATCCCTCGGATTGCGAAAGCCCGTCGTCAGGCGGGCTTTTTCTTGTCTGCCAGCGCGCGACCATTCCCTCAGGCCACATCGCCGTATCTATCTAAAATTGTATAGATTCGTGGTTAATCGGTACGGTTAAACGGCTTTTAACCT
>NZ_JANINM010000110.1 GCF_024509055.1 Mesorhizobium sp.
ACGTGCCGGTGGGCGAGGACCAGAAGCAGCATCTGGAGCTCACCCGCGACATCGCGCAGAAGTTCAACAACGACTTCTCCGACAAGATCGCCGCGCTCGGCGTCGGCGTCGAGATGCAGGTCGGCGAGGAAACCGTGAATGGCTACTTCCCGATCACCGAACCGGTGATCGGCGGTCCGGCCGCCCGCATCATGAGCCTGCGCGACGGCTCGAAGAAGATGTCGAAGTCGGACCCGTCGGACCTGTCGCGGATCAACCTGACCGACGATGCCGACACCATCTCGAAGAAGATCCGCAAGGCCAAGACCGATCCGGAGCCGTTGCCGAGCGAACTCGATGGACTGGAAACCCGGCCGGAAGCCGAAAACCTTGTCGGCATCTATGCCGGCCTCGCCGAAATCTCGAAGGAAGACGTGCTGAAGCAATATGGCGGACAGCAGTTTTCCGTGTTCAAGCCCGCGCTTGCCGACCTCGCGGTCGAGAAGCTCGCGCCGATCGCCTCCGAAATGCGCCGCATCGAGGGCGACCGCGCCTATGTCGACGCCGTGCTCAAGGATGGCGGCGACCGCGCCCGGGCGATCGCCGAAGGCACGATGAAGACTGTGCGCAACATCATCGGCCTGCTGCAGGACTGATCGGCCCGGTCAACCGACTTCCACCGACATGCCGGAGCCGGCGGCTTGCCGCCGGTCCCTGGCGGTGGCAGATTGCGGCCTAAACCATATCGAGCAGATAGACATGGTCTCCAAACGCCTCAGCCGCGAAGCCGGGCATCGCCGCAAGTTCCTGGCGATCATCGACGACACGCCGGAATGCGAACGCGCCGTCGCCTACGCCTCGAAGCGGGCGCAGAGTACCAGCGGCGTGCTGGTGCTGCTCTATGTCATCGAGCCGGACGACTTCCAGCACTGGCTGGGGGTCGAGAAGATCATGCGCGAGGAGGCAACGGCGAACGCGCGCGCCGCGCTCGACACCCACGCCCACAAGGTGCGCCAGAAGCTCGGCATCGAACCGGAACTGGTGGTGCGCGAAGGCAAGCCGACCGAAGAGATCCACAAGCTGATCGAGGAAGACCAGGACATCGCCATCCTGGTGCTGGCAGCCGGCGCCGGCAAGGAAGGCCCCGGGCCGCTGGTCGCAGCGGTGGCCGGGAAAGGTGCTGCCTTTCCCATTCCGGTCACGGTGGTGCCGCAGAATCTCTCCGACGAAGAAATCGACAGCCTGGCCTGATACTCAGCCCACGCGCCTTGCAAACAGGTGTTTCCGGCGGCCTCCCCGGCGCGTCCAGGCGACGTTGCTGAACCCTAGCCGCCTGCACAGCCCTTGGCCTGCGCCGGCGATGCGCCATTTTGGTCATGAGACGACCATTCCAAAATGGAGGGCCGATGGCCAAATCGCAGCCGGAGGCGGGCCGACAACAGAAACCGCAAGGCAAGCCGGCAAACCGGTCCGAGGCTCGATCGGCACGCGCGCAGGAGAAAGCCAGGCAGACACCGCATGCGCAGCAGGAGCGCAGGCACCGCGTGCTCGCCAAGGGCCACCCGGCTATGGTCGACAGCATCGCCGGCGCGATCACCGTCAAGAACCTCGATCTCTATTATGTCGTCGCTTCCGACGGGCAGATCCCCCTGAAGGGCGGACATGGCTTCGGGCTCTATTTCCACGATTGCCGCTTCCTTGGTGGCTATCAGATGTCGCTCGCCGGCCTGGCGCCGGTCGTGCTCGCCTCGACCAGTCAAAAAGGCTACGCGGCGCTTTTCGAGCTGACCAATCCCGACCTGCATTTCGAGCGGGGTCAATTGATCTCCAAGGATGAGCTCGGCATCCGCTGGGAACGCATACTCGATGCCGGGCAAAGCTGCGTGCGGGAGCTCATCACCATCCAGAACTTCGGACACCAGGCGCATGGTTTCCCCCTGACGTTGAAGTTCGGCTCGGCATTCGAGGACATCTTCAACGTGCGCGGGCTGGTGCAGCAGAATCTGGGCAAATCAGAGCGGCCCGCCTGGCGGGACGGAAGGCTGCATTTCGTCCATCACGGCGCCGACCAGCTCCGCAGAACGACGACGATCGCGTTCTCGCCACAGGCCGACGCCACGAACGGTACAAGCGCCGAGTTTCGGATCGATGTGCCTGCGGGAGAAACGCGGACCATCGCGGTCACGATAGAACTGAATGAGCATTCCGAAGACGCCGAGGCCGGGCATTCGAACGAGCAACCGGAGATCGCGCCAGATGGCCCGGCCGGAGACCTTCGGGCGAATTCGGAAGAATGGCTGGAGCGGCACACCAAGGTCGACAGCGACAGCCTCCTGCTCAACAACATCATGGACCGTTCGCTGCGCGATATCGCGACGTTGCGCTCGGAACTGGGCAATCGAGAATATTTCGCCGCCGGCGTGCCGTGGTTCGTCGCCCTGTTCGGCCGCGACAGCCTGATCGTCGCGCTGGAAATGCTGGCCTTCCAGCCGGAGATCGCCGCCCAGACGCTGCGGCTGCTCGCCAGCTACCAGGGGCGCCGGGTCGATCGTTGGCGTGAGGAGCAGCCCGGCAAGATCCTGCATGAGCTGCGCGTCGGCGAATTGGCCCGTGCGGGCGATGTGCCGCATGCAAGGTTCTATGGCACGGTGGACGCGACGCCGCTCTTCCTGCTGCTTCTCGGTCGCCATGCGACATGGACCGGCGACCTCGGCCTGTTCCAGGAATTGCAGGAGCCGGTGGAAAAGGCCTTGGCCTGGATCGCCAGGGCCGGTGACCAGCACGGCGAAGGCTATCTCAAATACCGGACCCTGTCGGACAAAGGCCTGGTCAACCAGGGATGGAAGGATTCGGGCGATGCGATCGTGACGGCGGACGGCGGCATCGCCAAGCCGCCCATCGCGCTGGTGGAGGTGCAAGGCTATGTCTTTGCCGCCAAGCAAGCGATTGCCGAGCTCTACGAGCGCACCGGAGACGCATCCCGCGCCAAGGAACTGCGCGAAGAGGCCGAAAGGCTGAGGATCCGGTTCAACCGCGACTTCTGGTGTAAGGATCGAGGCATCTTCGCGCTCGCGCTGGAAGCGAGGGGGCGCCAGGCGGCCGTTGTTTCCTCCAATCCGGGACAGGCGTTGTGGACCGGGATCGCGGACCTGGACAAGGGCCGCCGTTCAGCGGCGCGGCTGATGCAGGACGACATGTTCAACGGCTGGGGCGTGCGAACGCTCTCCAGCAAGGAACGGCGCTACAATCCTGTCGGATACCATCTCGGAACCGTCTGGCCGCACGACAACGCGCTGATGGCGGCCGGCTGCCGGCGGTATGGCGAGGACGGCGCCGCGTTGCGGATATTCACTGCGATGGCCGAAGCGGCGATGCATTTTCGCCATCTCAGGCTGCCCGAGGCAATGGCGGGTTTTCCGCGCCAGGATTTCCAGGCGCCGGTGCATTATCCCGTGGCCTGCCATCCGCAAGCCTGGGCGGCCGGAGCGGTGCCCTTCCTGTTGACGACCTGCCTTGGACTGGAACCGGACGGCTTTGCCGACAAGCTCCGGATCGTGCGACCCGGCCTGCCCGATTTCGTGAACCGCATCACGCTTCGCGGACTGCGCGTCGGAACCGGAAGCGCCGACCTTCAATTCAGGCGGACGTCCGGGGGAGCCGAGGTCGATATCCTGCGGACCAGTGGACAACTCGCCGTGGAAATCGGAAAATAGGGCAGCCACCCGCGGAAGGCTTCGCCTTGGCAAAACATTCCGCCAGCCAGCCATTTGGGCGACGCGTTTCGCTTGAATGTCCAGCCGATAGAGCCTATTTAGAATTATTCCAAACTATCGGCCCGAGAAGGGCTTTGGAGATATCCCATGTTCATCCAGACCGAATCGACGCCGAACCCGGCGACGCTGAAGTTCCTTCCCGGCAAGGAAGTGCTTCGCGAAGGCACCGCCGACTTCCGCGATGCCAGCACCGCCGCTGAAGCCTCGCCGCTGGCCGGCCGGCTGTTCGATATCCCGGGCGTCACCGGCGTGTTCTTCGGCTATGACTTCATCACCGTGACCAAGGATGGTCCGGACTGGCAGCATCTGAAGCCGGCGATACTCGGCGCCATCATGGAGCACTTCATGTCCGGCGCACCCGTCATGGCTTCGACCGGCCCCGTGGCCGACGCCGACCACGCCGGCGAGTTCTACGACAAGGCCGATGAGGAATTGGTGCTGACCATCAAGGAACTGCTGGATACGCGCGTGCGGCCGGCCGTCGCCCAGGACGGCGGCGACATCACCTTCCGCGGCTTCGAGAACGGCACTGTGTTCCTGCACATGAAGGGCGCCTGCGCCGGCTGTCCGTCGTCGACGGCGACGCTGAAGCACGGTATCCAGAATCTGCTGAGGCATTTCGTCCCCGAGGTGCAGCAGGTCGAGCAGGTCGCCTGATCCCGCGCACCGCTGCCGCTACGATTTGATATCGCCAAAAACAAAAAACCGGGCCCCAACAGCCCGGTTTTCTGTTTTTGGACGTCTTGTTGTTGCCTAGACGGTCCGCTTGCAAGAGCTTTCGCCCTCGGACATCGTGATCACATCACGATGACCTTGGCGCCGACCGACGTGCGGTCGTAGAGATCGATGATGTCCTGGTTCATCAGCCGGATGCAGCCCGACGACATCGCCTTGCCGATCGAGAACCATTCCGGGCTGCCAT
>NZ_JANINM010000111.1 GCF_024509055.1 Mesorhizobium sp.
GACAAGCACATCGAGGTGATCGTTCGCCAGATGCTGCAGAAGGTCGAGATCACCGTCCAGGGCGACTCGACCTACATCCCGGGCGATCATGTCGACGTGATCGAACTGGAAGAGGTCAACGAGCGGCTGATCGAGGACGGCAAGAAGCCGGCCGAAGGCCAGCCGGTGCTGCTCGGCATCACCAAGGCCTCGCTGCAGACGCCGTCCTTCATCTCTGCCGCCTCCTTCCAGGAGACGACCAGGGTGCTGACGGAAGCCGCGGTTGCCGGCAAGACCGACATGCTGCAGGGCCTGAAGGAAAACGTCATCGTCGGCCGCCTGATCCCAGCCGGCACCGGCGGCACGATGAGCCAGATCCGGCGCATCGCCACCTCGCGCGACGAGCTCATCATCGACGAGCGCCGCAAGGCCTCCGGTGTCGAGGTCGCCGAGCCGATGCTGACCGACATGGTCAACGCCGCGCAGTAAGCGCGGACGGGATGAGAAGAAGAAAAGGGGCCCACGCGGCCCCTTTTTGCATTTCTGGTTTCACAATCGAGGAACTGACATGAGCAAGAAGACCTGGATCGCCGTCGACGACTACATCGTTTCCTCTCTCTTTTCGGACGACCCCACGCTGGACGCGGTGCTGGCGGCCAACCGTGACCAGGGCCTGCCGGCGATCGACGTCTCCGCCGCGCAGGGAAAATTCTTGTCGCTGCTGGCGCGCATTCGTGGCGCAAGGAGGGTGCTCGAGATTGGCACGCTTGGCGGCTATTCGACGATCTGGATGGCGCGCGGATTGCCGGCCGATGGCAGGATCGTCACGCTCGAGCTCGAACCCCATCATGCCAAGGTCGCGCGTTCGAACTTCGAGCGGGCAGGGGTTTCGGACAAGATCGATGTGCGGGTCGGTCCCGCGCTTCAGTCGCTGGCGGCGCTTGCCGACGAGAATGTCGGCCCGTTCGACCTGATCTTCATCGATGCCGACAAGCCCAACAACCCGAACTATTTGTCCTGGGCCATGCGGTTGGCTCGCGCCGGGACAGTCATCGTCTGCGACAATGTCATCCGCGACGGTGCCGTGCTCGACGAGGATGGCCGCGACGCCAATGTCGAAGGCGCACGCGCGGCGTTCTCCTTCATCGGCGGCGACAACCGGCTGGATGGCACGGCGATCCAGACTGTCGGTGCGAAGGGCTATGACGGCTTCGCCATCGCGATCGTCGAGTGAAGATCAGCCGCCCGGCGGTGGGAGGCTTGGTGTAAGCCTCTACCCCCACAACAATATCAGCGGCGATGCCACGAACAAGGCGGCGGCCAGGATCCACCGGCCTCTGCCGTAGCTGCGCATCTCGGACAGGGGCAGGAATTTGCGGACGAGCACATAGCCGCCCGCAATGACGGCACTGTAGAAGATTGCCCAAAGGAAGATGCGCCAGCCGCCACCGAACAATCCAATCGCAAGCCCGAATCCGGTCAGGGCGCCGAGCACGCCGTAGCCGACATCGAACATGAGCATGGTCGTCGTGGAAAGCGGTCGCCAGATCGCCGGAAACGCAATCGCGATCGCGGCAGTCAGCAGCCAGATGCTGATGATTGCCTCAAGCGTGGAGGATTGGGCGATGGCCGTCGCCACATTGGTCAGATGCTCCGGCGTCGACAGGCGCAACAATTGCGCGAGCCAATTGATCAGTGCGGCCCAAAACCAAAGGACGAAGGCGCAAGCCGCAAAAATTGCAAAGTTTCCCGCGGAGCGCTTCGCAATGTCATTCGGTTCCATTTTCTCCTCCCGTCTGTCCGCAAGCTAGCATCGAAGGCGGTCGGTTCAAACGGCGGTTATCGGCTGCCTGAGCAGGACCTTTGTCTCGGGCTCGCGAGATAGTTTGAGTTTGTCGCTGGCTGCCTCAGTCGAAGAATGCCTCGACGACGTTGCGCTTGCCGAGCATGAAGGCGTCGGCGACATGCTGGAGCGGCGCCAGATCGACATCGGAAGCTCCGGCGCGGACGATCTCGGCGAAACGCTTGTAAAGCATCGGATATTCGGCCTCGGGTTCGTCATGGACGACCGTGCCGTCAATGGCGAGTTTTGCACCGCCGCCCGAAAGCACCATCCTGCCCTTGCCGGTCTCGGCCAGGATGTCCCAGCTTTGCGGCCCGGTCTGCAGCCAGTCGAGGTCCATCGCCACCGGTATCCCGTTCGACGTGCGAAAGCTGACTTGCGCCGCGACAGGGGCAGCGCGGTTTTCGGGAAAGTCGAGCACGGCCGAGGTGATGAACATCGGCGGCAGGATATAGGTCGCGATCGACAGGGCGTTGATGCCCGGATCGAACACGCCGAAACCGCCCGGTTCCCAGATCCACTCCTGGTTCGGGTGCCAGCGCCGCACATCTTCCTTCCAGATGATGGCGGCCGAGTTGATCTTTGCGGACGTGAGGAAGGCGCGCGCGGCCTCGACCGCCGGCGCATAGCGCGAATGCCAACTGGCGAAGAGCGACACACCGTTCCGCGTCGCCAGCGTCTTCAGGTCCTCGACCTCGCTGACCGTGGCGCCCGGAGGCTTCTCGAGGAAGACGTGCTTTTTCGCTTCCAGCGCGGTACGCGCGGCGTCGTAACGGAACTGCGGCGGCATGCAGAGCGAAACCGCCTCCAGGCTGGGCTCGGCAGCGAGCATGGCCTCGATAGTGCGGTGGTTCGGGATGCCGTCGACCTTGCCGTGACGACTGGCGGCGGCGACAAGGCGGAAATCCTGGTCTTTCGCCAGGGCTGGCAGATGCTGGTCGCGCACGATCTTGCCGACGCCGACAATGCCAATTCTGATAGGCTGGGACACGTTCGCTCCATCTGTTTGACAGCGCGCTTGTCTTAGCAGAACGACCGCCACCGGCAAGCGGGCGGCAGCCGGCCTCTCAGCCCCAGCTCTCCTCGAATTTCAGCGCCAGCCTCTCGCCGGCCAGGAACGCTTCGATCACCGGTTCGAAGGGCGAGGGGTCAACGCCGTTGGCCAGCAGCCAGTCGTCTGAATAATACGTGTTGGCATAGCGCTCCCCGGAATCGCAGATCAACGTCACCAGCGAGCCGGTTTCGCCTGCCTCGATCATGCGCGCAGCCTGGAAGCACATGGCGATGAAGTTGGTTCCGGTCGAGCCGCCGACACGGCGACCGAGGTGGCGCGACAGAACCCGCATCGCCGCGAGCGACACCGCGTCCGGCACCCGCAGCATGTGATCGATGACGCCGGGCACGAAGGACGGCTCGACGCGCGGCCGGCCGATGCCTTCGATCCGAGTCGGCTGCTCGCAGCGGCAGTCGCGGTCATGGGTGGCAAAGCCTTCGAAGAAGGCGGAGCGCTCGACGTCGGCCACGGAGAGCCGCGTCGCGTGCTGCCGGTAGCGCAGATAGCGGCCGATCGTGGCCGAGGTGCCGCCGGTGCCTGCGCTCATCACGATCCAGGCCGGGACAGGATGCCGCTCGTCGCGCATCTGCCCGAAGATCGACTCGGCGATGTTGTTGTTGCCACGCCAGTCGGTGGCGCGCTCGGCGTAAGTGAACTGGTCCATGAAGTGGCCGCCCAGCCGCTCGGTCAATGCGGCCGACTCGGCATAGATGCGCCTGCCATCGTCGATGAAATGGCAATTGCCGCCATAGTGCTCGATCGCGGCGATTTTTTCGCGCGAGGTCGAGCGCGGCATCACGGCATAGAACGGCACGCCGATCATACGGGCGAAATAGGCCTCCGACACGGCGGTCGAGCCGGACGAGGCTTCAACCACGGCGCTCCCTTCACGGATATGGCCGTTGCACAGGGCATAGAGAAAGAGCGAGCGCGCCAGCCGGTGCTTCAGGCTGCCGGTCGGGTGGGTCGATTCATCCTTGAGATAGAAGTCGATCCCGTTGAGCGCCGGCAGGTCGAGCTTCCACAGATGCGTGTCGGCCGAGCGGCGCTGGTCGGCCTCGATCGCGGCAACTGCCCGGTCGGCCCAGGCGCGGGATGCAGGTCCGGTCCCCTTTGCCTTGGCCATGCGAGATACCTCTAAACGGGTTCAGATCGGCTCGTCGAAGGTGACGATCGACACTTCGCCTTCCAGCGCGCCCTGGTAGGCCGACAGATGCGGCTCATCGTCGGGCTCGCCATCCATGTCGCCGATCTGGTCGAGCTCTGCTTCAGCATATCCTTCGGCGGCGAGCGATTCGAGCGCGCGACGCACGGCAGAATCATCGTCCGGCGCCACCAGCATCACATGCACGCCCTCCGGCTTGCCGCCCTTCTTCTTCCACACCCGGCCGGTGATGATGGTGACCGGGCGCTCTTCGTTGTCGTTCACGGGTTGATTCCCTCTTTCTTGGTCAGATTCGTTCGAGCGAGGGGATTTCCGCTGCTCATGCGGGCCTTTTGCCATGAAGCTGACGTGCGTGACAGCCGAAAGCCGGTCACTTTCTTCCTCCACCTTGAAAAACGACGCAAGAAAATTACATGCGTTTTTCGCATGGCTGCTCAGCCCCGAATTGGGCGCAATATTTGCCGCTCCGGGGTTGACGGACAAAGGGGTTGCGGGTAGAAGCCGCACCGTCAGAACCGATGTGAGGCTTGCCTTTCCGAAGCGACGCGCTTTGGAGTTTGCCTCAAACAGGGTTCGTTTTACGAGCGAAAAGACA
>NZ_JANINM010000112.1 GCF_024509055.1 Mesorhizobium sp.
TCGAGCGCGTTTTCCCGGTCTACTCGCCGATGGTCGAGGGCGTCGAGATCGTGCGCCGCGGCAAGGTGCGTCGCGCCAAGCTCTATTACCTGCGCGACCGTCGCGGCAAGTCGGCCCGCATTTCGGAAAACACCGGCGTGCGCGCCCGCAAGCTGAACGACGAAGAGCGTGATGCGCTGAACGCCGAGCGCGCCCGCATCGAGGCCGAGAAGGTCGCCGCTGCCGAGGCGCTGGCCGCCGAGAAGGCCGCGCAGGAAGCCGCCGAGAAGAAGGCCGCCGAGGCCGCTTCCGCCGAATAAGGCTCCTCGCATAGCTGGTTTGGAAAGGCGGCCTCGGCCGCCTTTTTCATTTTCGCCGTCGCCTTCGCCTCACCCAGCCGTGATCGCCTGCAGCAAGAAATCGCTTCGGCATCGTTGACAACGAATTATCTTGTACACTAAATAATCGTGTACAAATCAGATGGAGACGAAGAATGTCGGCACTTTACACAGCTCAAGCCCATGTCACCGGCGGCCGCAACGGTCATGGCGAGACCAGCGACGGTCTGCTCAAGGTCGACCTGGCGATGCCGAAGGAACTCGGCGGCAAGGGTGGCGCCACCAACCCAGAACAGCTTTTCGCCGTCGGCTACGCGGCCTGCTTCGAAAGCGCGGTGCGTTTCGTCGCGCGCCAGCAGAAGCTGCCGCTCCAGGATGCTGCCGTGACGGCCACCGTCAGCCTCCACCCGAACGGCCAGGGCGGCTTCCGGCTCGGCGTCGCGCTTGCCGCCGAAACCACGGGCCTTGATCAGGCGGCCGCGGAAGCGCTTGTATCGGAGGCGCACAAGGTGTGCCCCTATTCGAATGCAATCCGGGGCAATATCGACGTTGCGCTTTCCACGACGGCGCTTCCGGCAAAGGCAGCATGACCACGACGATCGACACGAATGTCAGCCATACCCTGGCGGCGGATGCCGCCGGGGCGGTTCCAGTACCCCGCCTCGACCAGCAGCTCTGCTTCGCGCTCTATTCGGCGAGCGGGCTGATGACGAAACTGTACCGACCGTTGCTGGAGCCGCTGGGCCTTACCTATCCGCAATATCTGGCGATGCTGGCGCTGTGGCAGCACTCGCCGAGCACCGTCGGCGAGCTCGGCGAGGCGCTGGGGCTGGATTCGGCCACGCTGACACCTTTGATCAAGCGCATGGAGGCCGGCGGCCTCGTCACGCGGCGCCGCGACAGCGCCGACGAGCGCCGGGTGCTGGTCGAGCCGACAGCGAAGGGTGAGGCGCTGCGGGCGCGCATGAAGGACGTGCAGGAAGGGCTCAACTGCGACATGCCGCTGGAGCGCGCCGAGCTCAAGGCCCTGCATGGCACGCTGACCCGACTGGTCGCGGGATTGCGCGAAGTCACGGCCGGGCCGGGCTGACCTGCGCGAGCAAGGACTTTCTCGAAATTATCCCTGAAGAGCACCGCATTGCGCATCGACGGGAAACCGCGTAGCGGACCGGCTTGCAAGGCGCTTGCGGGAAGCTAAAGTCGGCGCCGGATTTTCTGTGGCCGCACGCATCGCGTCCAATCACCTCCGGGGGAGTGCATCATGACCAAGTCGAAACTGCTGCTGGCCGGCCTGCTGGCCTGCCTTCTCGCGCCCGTCGCCGCCTGGGCCGATTCGCTGCCCGATCTCGGCGGCCGCAAGGTGGTGGTGGTGACCGAGAACGCCTATCCGCCGCTGCAGTTCATCGACAAGAAGAGCGGCAAGCAGATCGGCTGGGAATATGACGCGATGGACGAGATCGCCAAGCGGCTGAACTTCAAGGTCGAATACCAGAACACCTCATGGGACGCGATGATCCAGGCGGTTTCCGACAACCAATACAACATCGGCATGACCGGCATCACCATCAAGGACGAGCGCAAGGCAAAGGTCGACTTCTCCGACCCCTATATGCGCTCCGAGCAGTTCATGCTGGTGCGCGGCGACGAAAAGCGCTTCACCGACGCCAAGAGCTTCGGCGCCTTCAAGGACGGGTTGATCGGCGCGCAGCCCGGCACCACGCCTTTCTACACCGCCGTCTACAGCGTGCTCGACGGCAATGAGCAGAACCCGCGCATCAAGCTGTTCGAGACGTTCGGCGCCACGGTGCAGGCGCTGAAGACGGGCGACGTTGACGTGGTGCTGACCGACGGCACCGCCGGCAAGGGCTATGTCGACGCCTCCGAGGGCAAGCTTAAGCTGATCGGCGGGCCGCTCGGCAGCGAGGATTTCGGTTTCATCTTCCCGAAGGGCTCCGAGCTGGTGAAGCCGGTCAACGCCGCGATTGCCGCGCTCAAGGCCGACGGCACGCTGGATGCGCTCAACAAGAAGTGGTTCCTCGACTACAAGATGGGTGAGTAGGCTTCCTGTTGTTGAGATCAGTGCGTGTGCAAAGAGTCACGCTGAGATTGCGCCCGAGCACCCCCCTCTGTCCTGCCAGACATCTCCCCCTCAAGGGGGGAGATTGGCAGCCGCACGGGGGTGCCTTGGCGCTGCCCTTTCGCGGCATCTACGCGGGCGTCGCCTGATGGCCGCGCCGTCCTCCACGAAACCCGAATTCCCCTGGTGGCTGGCCGCGGCGGCATTGCTTGCGCTGGTCGCGGCGCTCGCCATTGCGGTGAGCGATATCTACGCGCAGGTCTTCGCCACCGTCGCCAAGGGCATAGGCATCACCGTCTTCGTCACCGTGGTCGCCTTCGCGCTGGCCTCGGCGATCGGGCTCGGCGTCGCGCTGATGGCGCTGTCGGGCTCGCAATGGCTGCGCCAGGTCGCCCGCTTCTATGTCGAGATCATCCGTGGCGTGCCGATCCTGGTGCTGTTGTTCTGGATCGCCTTTGCCGGTGCGCCGGCCTTCGTCGCGGCCTGGAATGTGCTGACGGCGCCATTGCAGAGCGCCGGCCTTCTCAATGAATTGCTGGTGCGCGACGTCTCGCTCCTGTGGCGCGCCATCATGGCGCTGACCATCGGCTATTCAGCGTTCATCTCCGAGGTGTTCCGGGCCGGCATCCAGTCGGTGGAAAAGGGCCAGATCGAAGCCGCCAAGGCGCTCGGTCTCACGCGCGGACAACGTTTCCGCCTGATCGTGTTCCCGCAGGCGATCCGCACCATCCTGCCGCCGCTCGGCAACGATTTCGTCGCCATGGTCAAGGATTCCTCGCTGGTCTCGGTGCTGGGCGTCGCCGACATCACGCAGATCGGCAAGGTCTATGCCGCAGGCTCCTTCCGCTTCTTCGAGACCTATTCGATCGTCGCCTATATCTATCTGATCCTGACCGTCGGCCTGTCGCTGGCGCTGCGCGCGCTGGAACAGAAGCTGCGCCGTCAGCACGAGGAATAGCCGGGCGGCAAAGACCACGCTACGATCCTCCGGTGGGAGCATGGAGGAGCATCTCGTGAATTTCGACAAGGCGAACGCGGCGCTGGATTCCGTCTACACAGCCGGTACGCCGGAAGGCCTGGCCAAAGCCTATGCCGATTGGGCGGCGACCTATGACAGCGAGACCGCCTCGCTCGGCTATCTGCTGCCTTTCCTCATCACCGCATGGCTGGCGCGCCATGTGCCGGCGGGCGAAGGCCCGCTTCTCGACGCCGGTTGCGGGACCGGCTTGTCGGGGCCGTCGCTGAAGGCGCTCGGCTATGGCGACATCGTCGGCCTCGACCTCTCGGACGACATGCTGAAGATCGCCGGCAGCCGGCAGGCCTACAGCGAGCTGCAGAAGGCGATGCTTGGCGGCCCGCTGCCGTGGACTGACGGGTGTTTCCGCGCCTTCTTCTCGACCGGTGTCTTCACCATCGGCCATGCGCCAGCTACCGGCCTGCACGAACTGGTGCGCATCACCAGGAGCGGCGGCCACGCCATCTTCACCGTGCGCGACCAGGTATTCGAAAGCGGCGGCTTCCAGGCCGTGTTCGACGAGCTTACACAAGCACAGAGATGGCGCGCCGTCGAGGAAAGCTCCTGGTTCCGCTGCTATGCGATCGGCGATCCGGAAGCGCTGGTGAAGACGTTTGTGTTCGAGGTGCTGTAGCGCTTACCGTTTGCTTGCCGGCAAGCGCCTGGCCAGGCGCTCGCCCAGCGCCTCAAGATCGTCGAGAAACCAAAGCTGCTCGCCGCGATTGGCCTCACGCGCGAAGTCCGCAAATGCTTTGCTTCTCGTGGCATAGGGTGCGATGTCGCCGAGGATCGCCAGGCGGACGCCGTAGTTCACGCATTTCTGCGTCCATTCCCCGGCGACACCGGTCCTGAGCTCGAAGAAATCTAGCGGCAGCGCCGAAGTGGAAATCGCGACCCAGTCCGGCTCGAGCGCGGACACCTCGCCAATCAGGTCGAGCACCCTCGGGATGATCCCGTCGCCCTGCCATTGGAGGACGCGATGGCCATGCATGTCGCAAGGGGTGCTCATTTCAACGTCCTCGTTACAGACCTGTAGGGCTGCCCTGTCATCCAGTTCGTCGCCCGTGTCAACGAAGGCGCCGGCGCGACCACGCCGCGATTGCCGAAATCGGCAAAGATTGCTATCTAGCCTGCCATGGAAAAGCTTTTCAGCGATCCGGCCTACAAGGGTT